>DASTPN010000028.1:0-19341 GCA_035719985.1 Solirubrobacteraceae bacterium
CACCAGCGGAGCGCGTTGCACCGTCCAGTCGACAACGTCCTCGTCTCTGAAGTCCGGAACCAGACGCCTGAGCATCTGCGTGTAGTTGCGATACACCGACTCATCGTTCTCGGCGAACTGGGGGGAATCGGGATCGCAATACTTAGGCAGGTAGGCCAAGCGCAGGCCGTCTGTGTGCTTGGTGCCGACCACGTGCGAGGTCTCGACGACCGTGGTGATTGGAGTGGGATCGCAGATGTTGATCGAGTAGTAAGGCGTCAGCGAGCGACGCAGCTTGAGGATCAGGCAGACCACGCCCAGGTAGCGCTTGGGGTAGGCATCGAGCAGGTGTTGCAGCTCGGCGGGCAGCAGGTGCTTGAGCCCGGGCGGCTGCAGCGTGGGGATCGTCAGGTCAAAGCGCTCGGGCTTGCCGTCGACCATCACTCCCGTGACGGCCCCCTCTGGCTCGTGCACGAGGCCTTCGACGCCGGCTCCGAGTCGCACATCGACGCCCAGCTCCGCGGCGCGCGCCGCGGCGGTGGCGATCAAGGTCTCATGGCCGCCGCGCAGGCAACCCATCTTCTCCCCGGAGCTGCCCTGCTCGCGTGCGGAGCGCATGCGGTTGGTGCGCGCCCACAGGTAGGTTGCCGGCAGCTCGCCGTGGCGGGAATTGAAGCGCGAGTCGAGCAGCGGTCGCCAGATGCGCTCCACCACACGCCGGCCGCAATGCCTGACAAGCCAGGCTTCCAGAGGCTTGCGCTCGAGCGCTTTGTAGTCGCGGCGAAGCTGGCAGTAGAGGACGAACCACGCCAGGCGCGCGCGACCGAGTATCGAGAGGGGAGGGAAGCGCAGGAAGTCTCCGACCCCATTGAAGGGGTACATCTTGCCGTCGGCGAAAAAGCCAACGCCGACCGGGCTGAAGGAGAGCTCGCTGGTGAGCCCGAGCTCCTCGGCCAGGGCGATCATGCGCTGGTCGGAAGGCACGATCACGTGGTAGAAGCGATCGACGCGATGCCCTGAGAAGTCGATCGCGCCGGCCAGGCCGCCGAGGTTGGAGGCGCGCTCGAGCAAGGTGACGCGCGCGCCGCCTTCAGCGAGGCGCAGCGCGAGCACGGTGCCGAGGATCCCGGCCCCGACGATGCCGACGTGCGGGCGCCCGTCGGAGCCGCTCTCGGGCTCGACGCTCGACGGCTCGTGGCTCGTGGCGAGCCCACTAGGGCTCATTGCTTCTCGGCTACCGCGTGCAGATGAGACACAGGACGCTCTTCAGAGCGGCCAATCGAATGCTCGCTGCCAAGCGGTGAGATCGGGGGCGGCTGGATGCGCCCGACCAGATGCGCAGCCATCAGACGCCCATAGGCGAGGATCGTGGGCTTCAGGTTCATCTTGGAGGTGCCCAGACGACGCGACCAGTCGTTGACGGTCGGCACCTCGGCGACATTCGCTCCGGCGTTGTAGAGCTTCAGCAGAAGCTCGACGTTGGCGGCGAAGCCGGGCTCGCGCACGAGCAAATACCCATACGTTTCCGATGCCCGTCGCAAGGTGCCGGCGCGATAGACACGGTACAGCGAGGAGAGCGTGTGAATGTCGCGCAAGCCACCGGTGTAGCGGAACACGTTGGAGACGGATTTCGAGGCCGCCAACCGCCAGGGCGCGACACCGAGGATGCGGCCTCCGGGCGCGTACACCGAAGCGAGCACCACGTCGGCGCCTTCGTTGAAGCGCTCGAGCATGCGCGGCAGATCGGAGAGGTCTGAGGTGTTATCGGCCTCGAGCGTCACGATGGCGTCGCCGTCCTGGGACTCGCCGAGTGCCGCACGCAAGCCGGAGTTGATGGCCGTGCCGAGACCACGGTTGACCTCGTGGCGGACGATCGCGAGGTGGATGGAGTCGCCGTGCGCTTCGATCGCCTCGGCCGTTCCGTCGGTGGAGTCGTCGTCGACGAAGATCACGCGAGCGCCCAATTCGCGTGCGACCGGCCCTAGGCCCGCCAGCAAGTTCGGGATGTTCTCGCTCTCGTTGTATGCGGGGATGACGAAACGAATCATTGCCATCCCCCTTCAGACTGCCGCTCGGACTGGCTGCACGGCAGGCATGTCAAGCAGCATGATGGGACGGTTGTTGGCGGCTGAATCGCGCACAGCGAGCGCGGCCGCGAGCGCACGGCAGCCCTCTCCAGCGCCGACCGGCTCGGGGGTGTCGTCCAGAACGCAGTGCGCGAAAGCTTCGAGCTCAGCTTGCAGCGGCTCCACGCGCGGCAGCGCGAAACGGATCGCGGCGCCCTCGGCGTCCCCGCGTATGCGGGCGAGCTCGTTCCAACCCATCGGTGCGCCGCTTGACTCGGTAAACCAAACATCCTGAGTGAGGTAGGAGGCGCTCAGCATCCCGCCCTCGCCGATCACAGTCATCTCGCGACGCTTTTCCGGTGTGAGCCAGTTGACATCCAACAGCCCTTGCGGACCATCCTCGCCAAAGCGCAGCAAGCAGGAGATGAGGTCCTCCTGCGTAGGATGCAGGCAGCGGCTGCCTTCGGCGTAAATACTGGTGATATCGCGACCCAGCACGAACTGCATGAGGTCGAGATCGTGCGTCGCCAGATCGATCGCGACGCCCGTGTCTTGAATACGTGCGGGCAGCGGTCCAACACGGGTAGCGTGGGCGCGGAACACACGTCCGATACGCCCCTCGTCGATCAACTCCGCGAGCTTGCCGACAGCCGGGTTGAACCGCTCGACGTGGCCGACCATCAGCTTCAGACCGGCCAGGCGCGCCGCGGCGGACATGCGCAGACCATCCTCTAGGGCGGTCGCGATCGGCTTCTCGACAAACACGTGCTTGCCGGCGGCGATCGCGTCGAGCGCGACACGGGCGTGCTGCTCGGATGGCGTGCAGATGCACACGGCGTGTATGTCCGCGCGCTCCAACAGCCGACGGTAGTCGCCGACCCATTCAATCGGTCTGCGCCCGATCCGCGCTCGCGCGACGTTCTCGTCGGGGTCAGCGACCGCGATCAGGCGTCCTGCCGCTATCCGCTCCCAAGTCTCCACGTGGTAGGCGCCCATGCGACCGGCGCCGATCAGTCCGATGCTTAGCTCATCCATTGTCGGCGCTCCCTCTCTGGGTTCTCGAAATGTTCATGCGGCAACCAGCGCTTCGGGCTCGGAGCCGCCTCTCAGCGGCGCACCGATCGATCGCTCTGTCGCCAGGAACGACGCGACCACACGACCAATCTGCTCGCAGGCGTGGCCATCGCCGAAGATCGGTGGACGCTCAGTCGGCAGCGGGCTCTCTAGCGCGGCCGCGAAGGCATCGGGGTTCACTCCTACGACCGTATTCCAGCCGGTCTGTACGGTGTCGGTCCACTCGGTCTCCTCGCGCAAGGTGACGCAGCGCACGCCCCACAGGTAAGCCTCGCGCTGGACTCCGCCAGAGTCAGTGGCGATCGCGCCGGCCCCCCGCTCCAGCTCGAGCATGCGCGTATACGGCACGGGATCGAGTAGCTTGACGTTTGCCGGTGTCGACAGTCCCCACTCCTTGATGCGAGCACGGGTGCGTGGGTGAAGCGGCATAAGCACAGGCAGCGCTGAACGCGCCAAACAGGCGAATACCTCGGTCAGCCGTTCAGGGCTGTCGGTGTTGTAGTTGCGGTGCACCGTAGCGAGCACGTAGTCGCCCTCTCCGGCCGGCTTCACTTTCCCCCGCCAGCGCTCGAGCATGTCGCACAGGGGGTCACCGGTGATGTGAATCTCGCCATCGACCCCCTCGGTCTGCAGGTTGCGCTGCGCGCCGGGACTCGGAGCGCACAGGACCTGTGCCAAACGGTCGGTTTCGATGCGGTTGTGCTCCTCGGGCATGTCGTTGCGGTAAGAGCGAAGCCCCGCCTCTATGTGGATAAGCGGGATGCCGGCACTGGCGGCGGCGTACGCGCCCGAGAGCGTTGCGTTGGTGTCGCCTCTCACTATCACGGCATCGGGGCGCTCGCTTGCCATCAGCGCTTCCAGACGCTCCTGAGCCAACTCGACCTGCTGCTCGCGCCCGAGCGATCCGATCCCCAGGTTGTGGTGGGGTCGAGGCAAGCGCGTGGCGAGGATCTGACTCTCGGACATCGCCTCGTCGTAGTGCTGGCCGGTGTGAACGAGAATCTCCTCAACTAGCGGCGCGAGCGCTTCGCATACCGGCGCCGCCTGGATGATCTCGGGTCTCGCGCCAATGATCGAAAGCACGCGCGGGCGCTCGTGCTGACTTGAGCTCAGCGCGGCAGGTTGCATCGCCTGCGGCGAGGGAGATGACATGCCAGCCGCGCTCACGCCGCTGCCTTGTCGGTTAGCGCGGGCAGCGTCAGTGGCGCTCCGCCGCGACGCATGGACTCCTCCGCCAGCTCTATCGTCGCCACGATGTCGATACCCAAAGCGAGGCTCGAGCGCGGCTCCTCGCCGGTGCGGATCGCATGGGCGAAGTCTTCGAGCTCGAG
Source organism: Solirubrobacteraceae bacterium (assembly GCA_035719985.1). Lineage (GTDB taxonomy): Bacteria > Actinomycetota > Thermoleophilia > Solirubrobacterales > Solirubrobacteraceae > Palsa-744. The sequence continues at coordinate 4,451 of DASTPN010000028.1, forward strand.
CCGTAGCGGCTCCTGGGGCTCGACGCGCGGGATCAACACGTCTCCCGTGCGATAAATCAGCTGGTGCTCGCCGAAGTTAGCCGGCGTGGGGGGCAGCATGTCCATGCCGCGGTCATAGATGCGAACCGGTTCGTCGGATGCGGTGTCGTCGTACTGGACCATTCGCTGGCTGCCGACGACGATCATCTGGCGCACCTTGCGCGGTGCAAGCCAGGAAATCTGAACGTTGGCCGTCTGCCCCTGTTCGAATGTGAGCGTCATGAAAGCCGTCTCCGGGACCCCCTGGCGCAGCACGCTGCTCCCGGAGACGGCGACCTCGACTACCGGCTGCTCGAGCCAGTAGAGGAGAATCGACAAGTCGTGCGGCGCCAGGTCACAGACAACCCCGTCGTCGTTGTACTTGCCAAGGTTCATGCGCGAAGAGGTAACGAAGTGAATATCGCCGATCACGCCTTCCTGAATCAGATCGCGCACCGTGTTCACCGCTGGGCTGTAGACGAAGGTGTGGCCGGGCATCAGCACCCGTTCGCCGGCGGCCGCGATCTCGGCCAGATCGAGGGCGTCGTCCAGGCGAGTAGCCAGCGGCTTCTCTACCAATACGTGCTTACCGGCCTCGAGCGCCCGCTTGGCAAGCGCGTGGTGCGTTTGCGGTGGGGTGGCGATCACGACCGCCTCGACCGCGGGATCGAGCAGCACCTCATCGAGCTTGCTCACGGTGCGCGCATCGGGGTGGCGGCGGCTGAATAGGCTCAAGGTGGCGGGGTCCAGGTCGCATAGTGCCTCGAGGCTGAGCTGTGGGCATTCCGCGATGTTGCGAGCGAGGTTGGGACCCCAATAGCCGTAGCCAACGATTGCGGTCCCTAGCGGGATCTCGCGTGGGATGATTCGCTTGGCAGGCGGGAACTCTGCTGCGTTGAACATCAGGCCACCCCCTGGCGGCGAAGGACGACGGGTACCGTCTTGGCAAGAATGCTCAGGTCGAGCAGTAGCGACGACTGTTCGGCGTATTGAATATCGAAGAACACCATCTCGTCATAGGTACGCTCGTTGCGACCGCTGACTTGCCACAAGCCGGTGAGCCCGGGCTTGACCGCAAAGCGGCGGTGGTAGTCCTCCGGGTACATCTCGACCTCATAAGGGATGACCGGTCGCGGTCCTACGAGCGCCATGTTGCCGCGAACCACATTGATTAGCTGCGGTAGCTCGTCCAGGCTCCACGAACGAAGGAAGCGTCCGACCCGGGTGACTCGATCGTCGACTGAGAGCTTGTACAGGCGACCACGCTCGGTGTGGTTATCACCGTCGATAAGGCTCTGCACGTACTTGCGATGGCGGGTCGCGTCGGCGTCGCGGCGCATGGTGCGGAACTTGAAGATCGTAAACTCGCGTTTCCCGCGCCCGACGCGACGCTGGCGAAACAGGATGGGCCCGGGACTGTCTATGCGGATGGCGAGAGCGGCCATGAGCATGACCGGCGCGAGTACCAGCAACAACAGGCTGGCCACGAACAGGTCTAGCAGCCGCCGCAGGAGAGTCGCTGCAGGCCGTCGTACCGTCTCAGCAGTCGAGTCGGCCCGGCCGCGCTGGTCGGGACGCTCAAGTGTGCTGACAGCCAGTCCGGCGACTGGTTGTGTAGGCGAGACGCTCATACCCCATCAACGCGCTCGCGGGCTTGCGTCTTTCGTGAATTCGTCCACTGCTTGCACTATTTGCTCAAGTTCGCCTTCGCTCATCCCCGGGAACAGCGGCAGCGAGCAGATCCGCTCGGCCAGGTTCTCGCTGACTGGCAGGCTGCCGGGCCCCAGCCCGAGCGGCGAGTAAGCCTCGGCGAGGTGAATCGGCGCAGGGTAATGGACCGCCGAGGCTATTCCTCGCTCCTGCAGATGGGCTCTGAGCTCGTCGCGTCGGCGCGTGCGGACCACAAACAGGTGGTAGACGTGGTCGGCCTCGGCGAACGGTCGCTTGACGAGCTGCACCGGGTTGGACCCGGCGTCCGGGTCGGCAAGGTGCTCCAGGTGTTCGCTCAGCCGTGCACCCAGGTCGCGACGCTGTTCGTTCCAGTGCTCGAGCCGGGAGAGCTTGTGTGTCAACACGGCTGCCTGGAGCGCGTCGAGGCGTGCTGTTGTGCCCACGACGCGATGGTTGTAGCGGGGTCGCTCCCCATGGGCGCGCAGCAGTTGGATACGTTCGGCCAGCTCGGGTACCGCAGTCACGACTGCTCCACCGTCACCCCAAGCGCCCAGGTTCTTGGTGGGGTAGAAGCTGAAGCAGCCGAGCACTCCGACGGTTCCCACGCGGCGACCGCGATAACGAGCACCGTGAGCCTGGCAGGCGTCCTCGATCACGTGGATGCCTGCCTCGCGGGCGATCGCCATGATCGGGTCGAGGTCAACGGTGGCTCCGAACAAGTGAACAGGGATCACGCAGCGCACCTTCGGCCCGAGGTTGGCGGCCAGGATCTCGGCGGTGATCAGGTGCGAGTCGGGATCGACGTCTACCAGCCTTGGGGTAGCCCCGACGGCGCTGACAGCCTCGGCGGTGGCGATGAATGAGTTGGTCGGCACGATCACCTCGTCGCCCGGTCCAATCTCCAGAGCCCGCAGAGCCATCGCGAGCGCCTCGGTGCCTGAGGACACTCCAATCGCGAAATCCGTCTCGCAGTAGGCAGCGAACTCGCGCTCGAACGCCTCGACATGCTCGCCAAGCGTGAAGGCGCCCTGTTCGGCGACAGTGCGCACGATTCCCATCAGCTCCTCAAGCAGCTCTGGGTCGGCGCGATCGAGCTGTGTAAACGGCACCGCCCGGCCGACGGGCAGGCTGGTTTGCCCGGCGGTCAGCATGCCACGCTGAGGGCGCCGTCGGCGGCAATCGACGGCGAGGAGCCGAGCCGGCGAAGCTCGTCCTGCAGCGCCCGCCTTCCGCGGTGGTGAAGACCGTGGATGGAGCTCTCGGTGCGACCCATCTGTTCGGCTATCTCCGGCGGCGATAGTCCGACGACATGACGCATGACCATCACGTCACGCTGCTCCTCTGGCAATGAGGCGAGCGCGGTGTGCAGATCGCGGGCGCGATCGCGCGACTCTTCATCGGTGTGCTCGTCTGCGCCGAATACCTCTTCGGTGGGCGTCGGACGACGCCTGCGTAGATGGTCGAGCGCGACGTTGCGAGCCATGCGCAGCAGCCAGCCAGAGAAGGGGACGCCGTGATCTTTGTACTGCACGATCACAGTGATCAGCTTCATGAAGACATGCTGCGTGAGGTCCTCGGCCTCCTGTTCGTCGCGCACGATGCTGCAGATATAGCCGTAGACGTTGTCCGAGTAGCGGACATAGAGAAAGCGCAGGGCGTCGCGATCTCCGGTCTTGGTGCGAGCTATTGCCTGACGAACTTCAGCGGTGCTCTGCGGTGACTCGTCCAGCGTCGCGCGGCGACGAAAGCCTACGTGTCCATCCATGACATTGAGGCCGAGAGGCATCGGTGTTCCCCCAGTTGGGCTTGGTTTTTCCCCTGTGAATCCGTGCGCAGGGGGTGTTTACGGGCACCGATAATGGGTAAGGACATAGATCGGCGCAATGGCCCAACGGTCGCAATCTACGTTCATTGGGTGAACGGATGCAGCCCCATATGAAGGTCGCTAGTCGCTGGTTTGACTGAACGTTTCTGCCTAAACGCCAGCCTCTGCTTGACATCTACGTACTGTCAACGCGTTCACCTCAGCGTCAAGCGAGTACTACGAGTTCCCTAGTCTGCCAATACCGGTATGGCCACTCGCGGCGCGCACGGCACGCCAAGCCGCCACAGTGTGAGCATGCATAGACGTGTTCCCGCCACGGCACTAGATCGCTGGCTGCTTGCGCACCGGCGGCTGGGTATGGCGGTCGCGGCCGTGCTGGCGCTCACTGTCGCCTTGTGCCTCGTCGTGATCGAGGTCAACGGGTCGCTTCCCGGCGATGGGCACTTCATCCACTGGATCGAGCACGCAGAACCACCGACGCCGCTCCGTTTGCTCGCAGCTGCGTTCGCGGCGCTGGCCAGTCCGGTGGTGGCCTGCATAAGCGTCCTAGTCGCTTGCGTGGCGGTCGAGCGACTAATCGGGCTGCGTCATGCCCTGCTCCTGCTCGCCGCCGCGGGCGCCGTCGCCCTGAATGCGATCATCAAGACGATCGTCGGGCCGACCCCTCTTCAAGTGCTCGAGGGAGGCCGCTATGCATCAAGCAACTTCCCCAGCGGTCACGTCGTCTATGCCACCGCCGTGTTTGGAACGCTCGCGTGGTTTGCGCTCACGAGGGCCCGGCGCGGCCTCTTCGTCGCGATGCTTGCGCTAGTGATCGGCATGGGTCCGTTTCGGATCATCGACGGTGCGCACTGGCCGAGCGACGTGCTCGCGGGCTATGCGCTCGGATTTGCCTGGACGATCATCGTGCTGGTGCTCGGCACCCCGTGGGCAATCCGCGAGGAGACCGAGCTGCCTCGCGAACGTGGCGAGCGCCGCGAACCGGCGAGCGCTACGCGAGTCGCGCCGGCCTGGGCTCAGCACGTCTCAAACGATTGATCGCCCGGCCCTAAGATCGCAGCGCCAAGCCGCCGATACTCTCGTATGTCCATCGTGCGTCTGATCGTGGCGATCGCGGTCGTGACGCTGTGCTGCTCGGCCTGGCTGGCCGACTCGGCCGGCGCGCACACGTCCTGCTCTGAGGTGCCCACCGTCTACGGCATCCCGCCGTGGGGGTTCCACACCGGCCCTTATACGGGCCAGCCCAGTTTCGCCAAGGGACACGGGCAAATCAACCTCGACGCCAACACGGTGTCCGGTGTTATGTGCCAACAGGACCACGCCGGCACGATCATCATGTCCGTAGCGCACCACCTCCTCTACCACTCGCACTACGCGATGATGTGGGGCTACGAGGGCAACGTGATGAAGATCAAACTGCGAGTGACGCGCAGCAGCGACCCGAACTGTCCTGTCGGCACCATCGGTCGCGCAACCCTCTTTGCCAGCTACAACGGCGTGCGCAGTGACAGCGTCCAGTTCTTATTTCCGACCGCCTGCGCGGCCCAGCGCCATCTCTACCACGGCACCCAGGTCAATAATCAGGTACCGCCACTCTAGCTGCGGCCGATCGCGCCGATCGCGGCAACGCAGCGCTCGGCGGCTTTGCCGTCTCCGTAGAGAGCGGGATGATCGGCGGGTGTTGGCTTCCGCAGTGCTGCCAACGCGCGCTCGGGGTCGAGGTCGACGAGCGTGTTCCAGCCGCAGTTGACCGTCTCTACCCACTCTGTGCTCGCGCGCAGCGTCACGCACTGGACCTCGGCCAGGTAGGCCTCCTTCTGCACTCCTCCGGAGTCGGTGACCACTGCCTGCGCTCCGTGGACCAGGGCTGCGAACTCCACGTAGCCAAGCGGCTCGGTCAAGAGGAGCCCCGCGATCGCCTCCAGTCGTTCCAGCAACCCTGCCTGCTCCATTCGGGCACGTGTGCGCGGATGGAGCGGGAAGATCACTGGCTTTGGCAATGCCTCCAAGACCAGTAGCAGTGACCGCAGGCGCTCGGCCTGGTCCACGTTTCCGGCGCGGTGGGCGGTGAGCACGAGATAGCCCCCCCTCTGGAGCCCGTATCGGCTGAGTACCTCTGTGAGTGAATTAGCCCGGTCGCGCCAAGAGCACGCCACATCCACCATCACATCCCCGACCACCTCAATCGCGCCTGCGACGGACTCCGCGCGCAGATTCTCGGCGGCTGTTTGTGATGCACACAACAACAGTGCGCTCATGTGGTCGCACAGCACACGGTTGAGCTCCTCGGGCATGGTCCGGTCAAACGAGCGCATCCCGGCCTCTACATGCGCCACCGGCACGCCACATTGGGCAGCGGCAAGTGCACCCGCCAGAGTTGAGTTGGTGTCGCCATAGACGAGCATCGCGTCCGGTGTGATCTCCGCGAGCAGCGGTTCGATCGCGCTCAGCATGCGCGCCGTCTGTGAAGTGTTCGAGCCGCCGCTGATCCCTAGTTCACGATCGGGGGCAGCCAACCCCAACTCGCGAAAGAACACGTCCGAGAGAGCATCGTCGTAGTGCTGTCCGGTGTGGACCAGCACCTCTTCGTGCTCGGCGCGCAACGGCCCTGAGACCGCGGCCGCCTTGATGAACTGCGGGCGGTTGCCTACGACCGTGAGAACCTTCATTGGTCGTCGACACCTGCGATTGGCTCGATGGGCAGTTCGCCGTGGATCTCCTCGAGCGCGGCTAGGTCATTGCGGTCTCGAGGACGACCGGCCAGCCGCTTGAAGCCGACGATACTTGACAGGCTTGCGACCGGAAAAGACACGTCGCCGTAGTCGGCGGCCGTCGCTCGATCCACGACAGTGGCGTAATCAAGAGGGGATAGTCCACCTCGAATGATGTCGATCAGACCCGCGTCAGTCTTGGCTCGTAGGTGCGTACTACCGATTAGGTGGTCCTCAACAAGGGGAGCATCGTCGCGGAGTCGCACGCCGCGCAGAGCAGTCAGAGCCGCAATCACACGGCGATCGTTCTCATCGTCGTCTGGAACCAGGAAGTCGATGTCCTCGGTCGCGCGCACGAACTTGTTTGCGATCACTGCGAAACCGCCGACCACGACGAACCGCGCTTCGGCGGCGACCATCGCTCTTGCCGCTACGTCCAGTTCAGGGTCGATTGGGCTCACGGCCTCGCTCGACGGCTCGCAGAAGGGCTGCCGCCTGTGCCGAGAGATGTTGCCCACGACGTAGAAGCTCGCCAACCGGGGTATCGGGTGTAGGCATCAGATACCGACGCTTCTCAGCGTTCAACCGCTCCCACTCAGCCTCATGGCCAGGCTCCAACAAAGTTCGCCGAGCTATCTCGGGCATACGTTGATCTTAAGCGTTTGGGCAGACGGGGCAGCTGTAGCGCTCAGGCCGCCGCGCCCACGACCGAACTCGACCAGTCGATCACCGAGGTCGGCCGCACGACATGCCGCGAGAGTCCGAGTTCCTTCGGATCCAGGCCGAGTGCCAGTCCCACCAGTTGCGGCAGGTGCAGTACCGGCATCTCGAGCTCACGGCCCACGACTTTCTCTGCCAGCGGCTGCTGCATGTCGAGGTTCAGGTGGCACAGCGGGCAGGGGGTGACCAGGCAGTCCGCTTCTGCGTCCTTGGCGTCGCCCAGGTGCCTTCCGGCTTGCTTTAGCGACGCCTCCTTGTTCATCGTGATGATCGGGAAGCCGCAGCACTTGCGCATGCCGGCGTACTCGATCACGGTGCCGCCGAGCGTCTCAATCAGCTGCTCGAGGTAATGGTCGCGGGGACGCTCGGCATCGATGCCCAGTCGGTTGCGCGGTCGTACGATGTAGCAGCCGTAGAAAGGACCGACCTTCAGGTTCGTAAGCGGCCGCTTGACCATCGATCCGAGCTTCTCCAAGCCGATCTCCTCGACTAGCAGCCACAGGAAGTTCTTGTTCGTGAGCCCCTTCTCGTAGCTCAGTCCCTCGTCGGCGAGCGTCGAGTTGACGTGCGCCCGGTATTCGGCGTTGGCGTCCAGGCGCTCCTGGCACTCGCCTTGGGCGCCCTGGCAGGTCGAGCAGATGTTCATCATCAGCTCCGCCCCCTGCACCTGCTGGGCCAGCGCGAACGTGCGTGCGTTGAGGGTGTCGGCGAGCTCCTGGTTGTGCTCGGCGATCACGCCGGCACCGCAACAGTTGCCGCGGTCCAGTTCGACCAGCTCGATGTCAAGCAGCGGCGCGACCTTGGCCATCGAGCCGTGCAGCTCCGGAGTGAAGCCGCGGCTGACACAACCGGGCCAGTAGGCGACCTTCATGCGGCACTCCCTTCATTGTCGGTAGCGGCACCGACAGTGGCGGCTGTCTCGGGCTCTTCGTCCTCACCGACGACGTACAGGTTCAGCTCGTAGCGCTCGGGCTGGGCCTCAACCTTGGCGTAGATCTTCTTGACGGCGTTCAGATCCTGCTTGGGAATCTTGTGGCCGAAGATCGCGATCTTCGGGTTGACCTTGCCTTTGAGTACGGCCTTGATTGCGACCGGAAGCAGGCTGAGCAGCTCCTTGCCGGCGGCCGGGTGGAACTTGGCGAACCACGAGTCGCCGCCGTAGGAGCGCGGGATCAGCTCGGCCTCGTGCAGCAGCCCATAGTCGGTTACCAGTGTCACGAACGCCTCCTCGTGGCGATGCCCGTTGTTCTGGTCGTTGATGTGCTGATCGGCCCCGGCGATGCGGCGCAGGCGCATGATCTGCCCCATCGGGTTGACGTCCTTGGGGCAGGCCTCGACGCACTTGAAGCAGTGCGTGCAGTCGTAGATCCCGAGCGGATCTTCGGAGAGGTCGACCAGCCGCTCGCGCTGCTGTTCATCGCGGGGATCACCGACAAAGCGGTAGGCCTTGGCCAGCGCCGCTGGGCCGATGAAGCCGGGGTCGACCTCCATTGCGAGGCAGTCTGAGACGCAAGCGCCGCACTGGATGCAGGCCATCGTCTGGGTGATGTCGACCATCGACTCGCGCGGAACCAGGTGCTCGCGCTCGGGCTGGGGGCCCTCGTTGAGCAGCCACGGAGTGACGCGCTGCACCTTCTTCCAGTGCACGGCGTCCATGTCGACGATCATGTCCTTGATCACGGGCATGTTCCCCATCGGCTCGATCTCGATCACGCCGTCTTTGGCGGATGCCTTGGCGTGGTCGAGGTGGGTGTGGCAGGCAAGCCCGGGTTCGCCGTTGATGCGCACGCCGCAAGATCCGCAGATGGCGGCACGGCAGGAGCAGCGGATGCCGATCGAGCCGTCGAACTTGGCCTTGGCCTGAAGGATGCCCTCGAGTACCGAGCGGTGTGGCTCGAGCTCGATCGTGTGCTCGTCCCAATATGGAGCGTCGCCGGACTCGGGGTCGTAGCGGCGCAGGCGAAGCGTGAACTGCTCCGGTGGACGGTGAGTCTCAGCCATCAGCAACTGCTCCGATCAAGGGATCTGTGCTTCCCCATCAATATTTCCTCTCCTCGGGCTGCCACTGTGTGATCTTCACCGGCGAGTAGCTGACCTGTGGGGTGGGCGGGCCCCCATTCCGATTCAGAGAGATGTCGATGTGCTTGAGCCACTCATCGTCGTTGCGCTCGGGGAAGTCGGTGCGGAACTGAGCGCCGCGCGACTCCTTGCGCTCGATCGCGCCGACGACGGTCGCCTCGGCGCAGTCGAGCATGTAGCCGAGCTCGATCGCCCCCAGCACGTCTTGGTTGAAGACGGTCCCGTGGTCGTCGACGTAGGCGCTCTGAGCCTCGTCTTGTAGTCGCTTGACCACTTCGTGGGCCTTCGTGAGGCCCTCTTCGTCTCGATAGACGGCGACGTACTGGTTCATCGTCTCGCCCAGCTCCTGCTTGATCTCCGACACCCGGCGCCCATCGCGCGGGCGGGCCAGGATCTCGGCGATCATGGCCTCGTCCTCACGTAGCTTCGCCTCGCCGGTCTCCGGCAGCGCCATCGAAGCGGCGCGAGCGGCGGCGTGTTCGCCGGCACGGCGCCCGAAGATCAAAGTGTCGAGCAGTGAGTTGGCGCCGAGACGGTTGCCGCCGTGAACCGATACGCAGGCGACCTCGCCGGCGGCGTAGAGGCCCTCGACCTGAGTGGCGCCGTTCACGTCGGTCTTCACACCACCCATGATGTAGTGCTGGCCGGGCCGGATCATGATCGGCTCGCGCGTGATGTCGACGCCGGCGAAGTCCTTGCCGATGTTGACGATCTCGCGCAGCGCCTCCAGCGTGCGCTTGCGCGGCACCATCGTGATGTCCAGGTAGATCCCGTCCTTGTTAGCGCCGACGCCGCGTCCCTCCAGGATCTCGGTCTGCTCGGCGCGAGAGACCACATCGCGCGAGGCGAGCTCCATCTTGTTGGGCGCATACTTCTCCATGAAGCGCTCGCCCTCGGAGTTCAGCAGCACGGCCCCCTCGCCGCGGGCGCCCTCGGTGATCAAGAGGCCGTTCTCCACCAAAGTCGTGGGGTGGTACTGCACCATCTCCATGTCCATCAGCGGTGCGCCGATGCGGTAAGCCTGGGCGATCCCGTCGCCGGTGACGATCAGCGCGTTGGTGGTGGGCGAATAGACCTGCCCGGCGCCGCCGCAGGCCAGGATCACGTTCTTGGCTCGAAGTGTCTCCATGCGGCCACTGCGAATGTCGCGGGCGACGACACCGCAGCAGCGCCCGCTCTCGTCCTGCAGCAACGAGGTGACGAACCACTCCTCGAAGCGATCTATTTGCTCGTGGTGCTTCATCAGCTGCTCGTAGAGCACGTGCAGAATCGCCTGCCCGGTGATGTCCGCGACGTAGGCGGTGCGCTTCATCGAGGCGCCGCCGAACGCGCGCAGGTCAAGCTCACCAGCGTCGTTGCGGTGGAAGGTCACGCCGATGTGCTCGAGGTGCATGACCTCCTTGGGAGCCTCCTCGCACATGATCTCGATCGCGTCCTGGTCGCCGAGGAAGTCAGAGCCCTTGACCGTGTCATAGGCGTGCGATTTCCAGTCGTCGGCGACGTTGATGGCGGCATTAATGCCACCGGCGGCCGCGACGGAGTGCGAGCGCACCGGATGGACCTTGCTGAGGATCGCAACGCTCGCCCCAGCCTCCGCGGCGGCGAGAGCCGCGCGCTGGCCGGCCAGGCCGGCGCCAATGATCAGGACGTCATGGGATGGCACGGGCGGGGACTCTACAACGCGAGCGTGTCGCGGCGGCGTTAGCGCCCAGCAGCCGGGTTGAGGGCCTGGCGGATCTGGGCGACGGTGACCACTCCCTGGACGACGTCGTCGGCGTCGACCGCGACCATCCCGCCGAGTCGGCCGAGTCCCTCGCTCCGTAGGAGCGACTCCAGCGGCTCTTGCTCGCCGATCCGCACCGACAGATCTCGCTCGAGCACGTCGGAGATCTCGAGCGCCGGCCGACCGGCCGCTATCTCCTGGTCAACGCGCTCGGAGCGCACCACTCCGAGTAGATGGCGCGCTTGGTCGACCACGGCAAACCATGGTTCGCGGTAGCGCGTGAAGAACTGTTCTTGGGCGTCGAGCAGTCGCAGCCCGGCGGGAATCGTGTGGGGCTCGCGGTCCATGATGTCGCCGACGGTGACGCGCTGAATGCGCTGTCCGAGCATCCCCTGCATCACCGCGCCCCCGGCGGCCTGGTAGAGCAGCAGTCCAAGCACGAGGATGAACAGTCCTTCGCCGTCGCCCGCCGCCAGCAGCAGCGCGCCACCGACCCCCAGCAGCAGCGCGAGCGCTTGTCCGGCGCGGCCGGTGAGGCGAGTTCCCCGGTGCCGGTCGCCGGTGCGCCACCAGATGGCCGCCCGCGCGATCCTGCCTCCGTCAAGGGGGAAGGCCGGTATCAGGTTGAAGACGAACAGGATCGCATTGATGATCGCCAACCACGAGAGCAGCGCCAACGCGGGCGAGATCGTGCGCCCCGCTTCAAACAGCGCTCCGTCGTTTGCGTTGCCTGCCAGTTGCGCGGCGACCGCGAAGGCAAGCAGCAGCACGAGGGTCACCGCGGGGCCGGCGACGGCGACCTTGAATTCCTCGCTGCTGGACTCCGGTTCGCGCGCCTGCCGGGCCATCCCGCCGAAGAACCACAGCTCGATCCCGAGCACCGGGATGCCGAGCCGGCGCGAGACGAGCGCGTGGCCCAGCTCGTGCAGCAGGATTGAGGCAAAGTAGCCGAACGCCCCGGCCACGGCGAGAACGAAGACCGTGCTCTGCGATCCCGTTATCACGGCGTTGAACTGCTCGTAGAAAAAGAAGATCAGAAAGCCGAGCACGACGAACCAGCTCGCGCTGACGCCGATCCTGATCCCAAAGATCCGCGCCAGCTGGATGCTGCCTCGCGTCCGCATGGGTCCGCTGACTGTCATTGCTTGATTCTAGGTTGAGCGCGAAGCTCGTCAGGAAATCTGCGGGCGACCGCGCTCGACGATCGCCTCGAAGTCGGTCCCTGCCGGCAACGTGCCGTACTCCAGGCCGCCGTCATTGCCAAGGCGTGAAGCGCAGAAAGCATCCGCTACCGCGGGGGCACCGTGGCGCACGAGCAGCGATCCCTGCAACGCCAGCGCCATCGACTCCACGATCCGTCGCGCGCGCAGCTCGAGCGTGGCCGGATCGGAGAACTGCTTCTCGAGCTTGCTCACGTGTGCATCCAGTCGCGCGTCGGCGCCCTGGGCCTCGCCCAGCTCGTGCATGAACACCTCCAGCGTGCGCGGGCTCTTGACCAGCGCTCGCAGCACGTCAAGGCTCATCACGTTGCCTGATCCCTCCCAGATCGAGGCCAGCGGCGCCTCGCGGTACAGACGCGGCATCCCCGACTCCTCTACATAACCGTTACCACCAAGGCACTCCAGTGACTCGAAGGCGTGGTTGGGGGCGCGCTTGCATACCCAGTACTTGCCGACAGCGGTGGCCAGCCGCTTGAACAGGTGCGCGTCGCTCAGCTCCTCGCTGCTGGCGGCCGCGCTCTCCGCTCCGGCTTCGTCGTAGGCGCGCGCGAGCCGCAGCGCCAGTGCGGTGGCCGCCTCGGACTCGATGCACAGGTCGGCCAAGACGTTGCGCATCAGCGGCTGGTCGATCAGAAGCTTGCCGAACGTAGAGCGGTGCATCGCATGCCAGGTGGCGTTCACGACGCCCGCACGCATGCCGGCGGCGCCGCCGATCACACAGTCAAGGCGCGTGTGCCCGACCATCTCGATGATCGTCGGCACGCCCCGACCCGGCTCGCCGACCATCCGCGCCCAGGCGCCGGTGAATTCGACCTCGCTGGAGGCGTTGGAGTGGTTGCCGAGCTTGTCCTTCAGCCGCTGGATGTGAAACTCGTTTCGCGTCCCGTCGGGAAGGATGCGGGGCAGCAGGAAGCAGGAGAGGCCCTCTTCTGTTTGGGCGAGCACAAGGAACAGGTCGGACATCGGCGCCGAGCAGAACCACTTGTGCCCGACGATCTCGTACTCGGCGCCCGGCCCGCCGCCGTTCAGCGGGGTGGCAAAGGTGGTGTTGGCTTTGACGTCTGAGCCGCCCTGCTTCTCGGTCATCGCCATGCCGGCGATTGCCGAGCCCTTCTCGTGGGAGTCGATCAGGCGCGGGTCGTAACTGGTGGCGGTCACAAGCGGCCCCCACTCGGCCAGCAACTCGGGCTGGGCGCGCAGCGCCGGCAGCACCGCGAATGTCATCGTGATCGGACAGGCAAAGCCGGCCTCGGCCTGCATCGCTGTCATGTACAACGCGGCCCTCGCCGCGTGGGCGCCCGCCTGCTCTGTGCGCCACGGCAGCGCGTGCAGTTCGTGCTCGACGCCGAGCTTCATCAGCTTGTGCCAGGCGGGGTGGAACTCGACCTCGTCGATGCGGTTGCCGTAGCGATCGTGGGTCTTCAGCACCGGCTTGTTCTCATTGGCCAGCCGCCCCCAGTATTGCTGCGGCTCGCCTCCGACCAGCTTGCCGAGCGTGGCGCCGCGCTCGAGCACCCAATCGGCGCCTTCACGACGAGTGGCCTCTACCAACGGCAGGTTGCTGGAGAACACGTCGATCCCCTCGAGCGGCGGGACCTGGTTGGCGACGGTATGCGTCTGCCAGTGGGCGGCCTTTGAGAGCGTTGCCATCAAGGAGAGCATAGGGCCTGGCGCGTCCGCGATAGCATCGCCCGCGGGTCGGAGGGACCCACCAATTTCGTCATCCGAGGATCCCCACATGCCGAAGATCAAGGTGCACAAACCCGTCGTCGAGCTCGACGGCGATGAGATGACGCGGATCATCTGGTCGTTCATCAAGGAGCAGTTGGTGCTGCCCTACCTGGACATCGACCTGAAGTACTACGACCTCTCGATACAGAGCAGAGACGCAAGCGAAGACAGAATCACCGTGGAAGCCGCCGAGGCGATCAAGCTTCACGGCGTCGGCGTCAAGTGCGCGACGATCACACCGGATGAGGCGCGCGTCAAGGAGTTCGGCCTGGGGCAGATGTACCGCTCGCCGAATGGGACGGTGCGAAACATTCTCGGCGGCGTGATCTTCCGTGAGCCGATCGTGATCTCCAACATCCCTCGTCTAGTACCCGGCTGGACCAAGCCGATCGTCATCGGCCGTCATGCTTTCGGCGACCAGTATCGGGCGACCGACATGCTCGTCCCGGGTGAGGGCAAGTTGACGCTGACATTCACCCCGAAGGACGGCGGTCAGCCGATTGAGCATGAGGTGTTCGACTTCACCGGAGCGGGCATCGCGATGGCGATGTACAACCTCGACGCCTCGATCGAAGACTTCGCGCGCGCCTCTATGCGCTACGGGCTCGACCGTCGCTACCCCGTCTACCTGTCGACTAAGAACACGATCCTCAAGCGCTACGACGGACGCTTCAAGGACATCTTTGCCGAGATCTATGAGAGCGAGTTCAAGGCGGACTTCGAGGCGGCCGGGATCACCTACGAACATCGCTTGATCGATGACATGGTCGCCGCCTCCCTGAAGTGGGAAGGTGGGTACGTGTGGGCTTGTAAGAACTACGATGGAGACGTTCAGTCAGACACTGTCGCCCAGGGCTTTGGCTCGCTCGGCTTGATGACCAGCGTGCTGATGAGCGCCGACGGCAAAACTGTCGAGGCCGAGGCCGCGCACGGGACGGTTACGCGCCACTACCGCCAGCACCAGGAAGGCAAGCCAACCTCGACCAACCCGATCGCCTCGATTTTTGCCTGGACCCGCGCGCTCTCGGCACGTGGCCGTATGGATGGCACGCCCGAGGTGAGCGAATTCGCGCAGACGCTTGAGCGGGTGTGCATACAAACGGTGGAGAGCGGCAAGATGACAAAGGATTTGGCGCTACTGGTCGGTCCCGAGCAGGAGTGGCAGAGCACACAGGAGTTCCTCGCGTCGATCG
>DASTPN010000029.1:0-12500 GCA_035719985.1 Solirubrobacteraceae bacterium
AGGCTGGCATCGAGCTGATCGGCTCGCCTGCCCCCCAAGGGACCGCCGAGGCGCTCACCGTTCTGTGCGCTGCTCTGGATACCGTCGGTCTGGAGGGGTACCGAATCGGGCTTGGCGACGCATCGCTATTCGGCTCGCTGATGGCGGGCGTCGGCATCCCCGAGCAGGCCCGCCCTTTACTGCTGGCGGCACTGGTCGGCCGCGACTTCGTCGGCCTCGGCCAAGAGCTGGCCGCGCTCGACCTCTCGGCCGAGCACCGCAAGCTGCTACTCGAGGCCCCACAGAGTCGCGGCGGGCCCGAGGTGCTGGAAGCGTCGAGCCCGGCGGTGGCGGATGCCTCGGCCAACATGCGCCAGGTTTACGAGTTGCTCGAGCCCAGCGTGGCCGAGCGTGTGATCTTCGATCTTGGGCTGGTGCGCTCGATCGGCTACTACACGGGAGCCGTGTTCGAGGTTTATGACCCGGCGCTCGGCGCTCCGTTGGGCGGCGGCGGGCGCTACGACGACTTGCTCGGGCACTTCGGCCGGCCGCTGCCGGCCGTCGGCTTCGCGCTCGGCGTCGATCGTCTGCACATAGCCCTGATGGGCGAGGAGCGTGGCACAGGGGCGCAGCTTCCGTGAACGCCACTAACGACCTCACGATCGCGGTTCCCCGCGGGGCCCTGTTCAAAGAGACAGTCGATCTTCTCACGGGGCTCGGGCTCGATACGAGCGAGCTGCGCTCAAACGACCGCAAGCTGCTGTTCGAGGATATCGGCGTGATCACGATGCGGCCCTCTGATGTGCCGACCTACGTGGAGTCCGGGGCGGCGGACATTGGCATTACCGGCAAGGACGTGCTGCTCGAGCAAGGGGGCGGCCTGCCCGGCGAGCGTGGGCGCGGCGTCTACGAGCTGCTCGACCTCGGCTACGGCGGCTGCACGATGGTGCTCGCCAGCAAGGCAGGCCCCGATCCGGCCGCGGAGGCGCTGCGCCGGCTTGGAGTCATGCGCGTGGCCACCAAGTACCCGCGCATAGCCGCGGGCTACTTCGAGGAGACCGGACGCCAGGCTGAGATCGTCGAGGTCAAGGGATCGGTCGAGCTTGCGCCGCTGACCGGAATGGTCGAGGCGATCGTCGACCTGACCGCGACCGGAACGACGCTGCGCGAACACGACCTGATCGTGCGCGAGGAGATCGTGTACTGCACGGCCCGCCTGATCGCCAATCCGGTCGCTCACAAGCTGCGAGCGGCGGCGATCGACACACTCGCCCAGCGCTTGAACGGGGGGTGAGCGAGGGTGCTGATCGAGCGGGTGACGCTCACCGATCCCGATCGCGACGGGACTCCCGCGCAGGCGGCGCAGCGGATGCGCCGGCAGTTCGCGGGCGTTGACGAGGAGATCGAAGAGACAGTCGGGCGGATCGTCTCGCATGTGCGCGCTGAGGGGGATGAGGCGGTTGAGCAATACACGCGCAGCTTCGACACAGGCGGCGCCGCGTCCCCGCCGCTGCGAGTGAGCAGCGAGGAGCTCGACGCCGCGCTCGAGCAGATGCCGCTGGACGTAGTCGCCGGGCTGCAAGTGGCGATCGCCAACGTCGCGCAGGTGGCCGACGCATCGATCGGACGTGACCACACGCGGGTTGGCCTTCCGCAAGGGCACACGGTCACCGTGCGCGAACTGCCGGTCTCCGCCGCAGCGGTGTACGCCCCGGGTGGGCGCGCGGCCTACCCGAGCACCGTCGTGATGGGAGTTGTCACGGCTCGCGCTGCCGGTGTCGTGGATGTAGCCGTGTGCACGCCGCCCAGCCCCGAGGGCCAAGCGCATCCGTCGATCCTGGCTGCCTGCCGACTGTGTGGCGTCGAGACGGTCTATCGGATGGGAGGGGCACAGGCGATTGCGGCGCTTGCTTATGGCACCGAGACCGTTGCCCGTGTGGATGTCGTCGTGGGACCCGGGAATATGTATGTGCAGGAGGCCAAGCGCCGGCTTTCGCACGTCGTCGGGATCGAGGGGTTCGCCGGGCCGAGCGACCTGATGGTGGTGTTCGGCGAGGACGCCGATGTGCGTCTGGTCGCTCTGGATCTGCTGGCACAGGCCGAGCACGGCGCCGGAAGCCTCGTCGTCGCCGTCTCCAGTTCGCTAGCCGCGCTCGATGCGCTTGCCGAGGCGATCGAGCGTGAGGGCGCCGACTATCCAGACCTCGAGCCCGAAGCCTGCGCGCTGGTACAGACGGCGACGGTAACCGACGCGATCGAGTTTGCCAATGCGTTTGCCCCCGAGCACCTGGAGCTGGTAGGAGTGGCCGAGGAGGGTCTGGCCATGAAGGTCAGAGCCGCCGGCTGCCTGTTCCTCGGAGGTGGCGGCGCCACCGCTTTCGGCGACTACACGGCCGGTTCCAACCACGTGCTGCCAACCGGTGGGGCGGCACGGTTTGCCTCCACGTTGTCCCCGCGCCACTTCCGCCGTGCCATGTCCGTGGTGGAGATCGGCGAGCAGGCCGCCGTCAAGCTGGCCAAGGCAGGGGTGCCGGTCGCGCTCGCCGAGGGATTCCCGCTACACGCCCGCTCGATGCAGGCGCGCGCGGGGGAGGCCGCCACAGAAGGCACGGTGCGCGAGAATGGAGGTTGAGATGGGCGATAACGACAATTCAAGCCACGCGCCTCGCAGCGCAACGATCGAGCGCAAGACCGCCGAGACCGATGTCCGTGTCTCGCTCTCGCTGGACGGCAGCGGAGCTGGCACGCGTAGCACCGGCGTGGGGTTTCTTGACCACATGCTCGATCTGCTCGCGCGTCACGCGCGACTGGACCTAGACGCACAGGTCAGCGGCGATCTGCAGACTGGCGCTCACCACACCGCGGAGGACACCGCAATCGTTCTCGGTCAGGCGCTCGACCGTGCGCTCGGCGATCGCCGCGGCATCTACAGGTATGGATTTTTCGTCGTGCCGATGGATGAGGCACGGGCAAGTTGCACGATCGATATCTCCGGGCGTCCTCTCACGGTCTTTCGTGCTGAGTTGCCCGCCGGCGCTACCGGCGGATTCGACCATGAGTTGACCGAGGAGTTCTTCCGGGCCTTCGCGAATGCCGCCAAGCTCACGCTGCACCTGGAAGTTCAGGCGGGCAGTAATGCGCATCACATGATCGAGGCCGCCTTCAAGGCCTTCGCGCGTGCGCTGCGCGGTGCGATCGCGATCGATCCCAGTGAGACCGGTGTGCCTTCGACCAAGGGAACGTTGACGTCATGAGCGGGACAGCCACGGAAGGGCGCCGATTGCTCGACGAGCCGGTCGAGATCGCCTTGGTCGACTATGGCATGGGCAACCGTCGCTCGGTGGAGAAGGCGCTCGAGCACGTCGGCGCAAGAGCAGTGATCACCGCCGATCACGACCGTCTGCGCTCTGCGGCCGGCCTCGTGATCCCCGGGGTCGGAGCGTTCCCGAAGGGGATGCAGCGACTGCGTGAGCTCGGGCTGGATGAGTTGCTGCGCGAACAGGTCTCGCTCGGCCGGCCCGTGCTCGGTATCTGCCTAGGGCTTCAGCTAGCGTTCGATCGCTCCAGCGAGCAGGGTGGAGCGGAGGGGTTGGGCATCGTCCCCGGCGAGGTGCACGAACTAAGTCACGGCGAGCTAAAGCTTCCTCACATCGGCTGGAACGAGATCACTCTGCGCGAAGGCTCGCCGCTGCTGGATGGGCTGCCGAGCCGCTGCGCCTTCTACCACGTGCATTCGTTTGCGCCGATCCCAAGCGATGAGCAAGACGTACTCGGTACCGCTGTGTACGGGGCGCCGTTTGCCAGCGTCGTCGGCCGCGGCAGCTTCTACGGCGTCCAGTTTCACCCTGAGAAGTCCTCGGCCGCCGGCCTGCGTCTGCTGGCGAACTTCGGTCGCATCTGCATCGCCGCCGCCGCACCAGTTGCGTCGTGAAGCTCTACCCCGCGATCGACATGCTCGGCGGCAAGGCCGTCCGGCTCGTCAAGGGGGACTTCGAGGCCAAGAAGGTCTACGACGAGGATCCCCTCTCTGCCGCGCAAGCGTGGGTAGCCGACGGCGCGCGCTACCTGCATGTGGTCGACCTCGACGGAGCCAAGGCCGGTGCCCCCGCGAACCTCGAGCATCTGCGGCGGATCTGCGCCGATACCGGCGTCCCGGTCCAATTCGGCGGCGGGCTGCGATCGCCACAATCGGTTGCCGATGCCTTTAGAGTCGGCACCTCGCGTGTGATTCTGGGCACGGCGGCCTTCGCCGACCCCGGCTTCTTGGCCAACTGCCTGCAGCGCTGGCCAGGACAGGTGCTCGTGTCCGTGGACGTTCGCGGCGGCAAGGTCGCCACCGCCGGCTGGACGCAGACGATCGACTCCACCGCCGCCGAAGTTGTCGGCCGTCTGGCCGAGCAAGGGGCACGCGAGCTCGTCTACACGAACGTCGATCGCGATGGCATGCTCGAAGGTCCGGACCTCGAGGAAGTCGCGCGGCTGGCCGAGGTCGTGCCTGGCAGCTTCATCTATTCCGGTGGTATCGGGGCGCTCGCCGATCTTGCCGGTCTCGCAGCTCTGGGCGCCGCCAGCCTCGACGGAGTGATCGTCGGCAAGGCGCTGTACGAGCGCCGCTTCACCGTCGCCGAGGCACACGTGGCGCTGGGGGGCTGAGCCGCTACCTTGGGCAGGTGCACTATAAGCGCGTGATCCCGTGCCTGGACGTGGACGGCGGCAGGGTCGTCAAGGGCATCGAATTCCTGGACATCCGTGACGCCGGCGATCCGGTTGAGCTGGCTGCCCACTATGACCGCGCGGGGGCCGATGAGCTCGTGTTCCTCGACATCACGGCCACGTACGAGCGTCGCGAGACTATCGCCGAGTTGGCACGCAACACCGCCGACGACGTTTTCGTCCCGTTCACGATCGGTGGTGGTATCCGCTCGGTCGCCGACGCCCAAGCGGTACTCGACGCCGGCGCCGACAAGGTGTCTGTCAACTCGGCTGCCCTGGCGCGACCGCAGCTGATCGACGAGCTCGCCGAGGTATTCGGCGCGCAATGCGTCGTGCTGGCGATCGACGCCAAGGCTGTTGCGTCCGAGAACGGTCCGCGCTGGGAGGCCTTTGTCGCCGGCGGACGCACAGCCACCGGGCGTGACGCCGTTGAATGGGCACGCGAGGGGGTGCGGCGCGGCGCCGGCGAGATCCTTCTGACCAGTATGGATCGCGACGGCACCTCCGACGGGTATGACCTCCCACTTACGCGTACCGTCAGCGAAGCCGTTGAGGTTCCTGTGATCGCCTCCGGCGGCGCGGGTGAGCTCGAGCATCTCGTACAGGCGCTGCAGGCCGGCGCTGACGCGGTGCTGTGTGCTTCGATCTTTCACTACAAGCGCCACACCGTCGCCGAGGCCAAGGCGTACCTCGCGGCAGCCGGCGTGCCGGTGCGCGTCGCTTGAGCGCTGCCGATCAGGCAGGGGAGCGCTCAGTGCTCACCCAAGACGGCCAAGTCCTGCTCGAGCGTCTACAGCGGTTGCCGGGCGCTTCGGAGCTGAGGGCGCTCGCCCACGAGCACGGTGGGATCGAGCTGGTCGGTGGGGCGGTCCGTGACCTGATGCTTGGCCTGTGCCCGCGGGAGCTCGACGCGATCGTGCCGGCGGAGGTCGAGTCGCTCGCCCACCAGCTGGCTGAGCGCCTTGGCGGCGAGATAACACTCCACGAGCGCTTTGGCACTGCGCGGGTGCGCGCGAGCGACGTCGACGTCAACATCGATTTGGCCATCATGCGCGCGGAGAGCTACGCCTCGCCAGGCGCACTCCCCGACGTTCGTCTTGGCTCGGCGCTCGAGGATCTCGAGCGGCGCGACTTCAGCGTCAATGCGATCGCGCTCGGATTGGACGGCGAGTCTGCTGGCAGGCTGCGCGCGCTGCCCGGAGCGCTCGAGGATCTGGCGGCACGACGGCTGCGGGTGTTGCATGAGCGCAGCTTTCTTGACGACCCCACCCGAATCCTGCGGATGGCGCGATATAGCGCCCGTCTGGGCTTTGAAGTCGAGCCGCATACAGCCGAGTTGGCCGCACAGGCGCTCGATGCCGGCGCGCTGAAGACCGTGTCGGGTGCTCGTTTGGGTGCAGAGTTGCGCTTGGCCTTCGCCGAACCGTGCGCTGTGAGCGTGCTGGCGGAGTTGGATCGCTCCGGTGTGCTCTCGGCGTGGGAGCCGGGACTGTGCTTCGACGAGCACGTTGTGACGGTGGCGCTCGAGGTGATGCCCGAGGACGGTTCGCGCCCGGTGCTGTTTGCCGCTGCGTTGTTGCTGGGGTTGGCAGAAGAGCTCGACGGCGAGGAGACCGACGTCACGATGCGCGACTTCATCGCCGAGCTGCAGCTTCCCTCAGGCGTCGGTGAGCGGGTGTTCGGCGCAGCGGTGAGCGCCCGCTTCGTGGTCGACAGCGTCGATGAGGCCGGAACTACTCCCGATCTGCTCGAGCTGACTGACGGCACCCCGATCGAGTCGCTGGCTCTGGCCGCTGCCGTGCGCGATATGGAGGACGGTCCCGGCTCCTATGGGCGAGGACTAATCGAAGACTGGCTGCGCGAGCAGCGCCACGTCGCTCTGCAGGTCACCGGCGACGATCTAATCGCTGCCGGCATACCGGAGGGGCCTGAGGTTGGATTGCGGTTGGAAGAGTCCTACCGGCTGCTGCTCGAAGAGCGGATCGAACCCGGCCGCGAGACCGAGCTGCGAGCTGCCCTGGAAGCGAAACTGTGAGCAGTAGAAGCCCGTCGCGAATTGCGAGTGCGGCTATCGGCGATGAGATCGAGCTGCCGGGCGGCGGTCGCGCACTGTTCACCGGCCGCTCGCACGGCAACTTGTCGAGCGTCGGCGGCGAGGACGCCGACGGCGGGCTTGGCGCGCGTGAGCGTCTGCGCGAGCGCTGCGGAGTGAACATGCTTGTGCGTGGCTATCAGGTACACGGCACGGTCATCGGTCGCGTCTGGCCCGACGACGCGCGTGAGTGGCACGACAGTGAGGCGCAGCCGAGCTTTCAAGCTGACGGTCACGCAACGGCGGCCATCGGGGTTGGCGCGATGGTGCTCGCCGCCGACTGCATCCCGGTGGTGCTCGGAGCGCACGGTGCCGTAGCAGCGGTCCATGCCGGTTGGCGCGGTCTGGCGGCCGGGGTGCTCGAGCAGGGTGTGCTGGCGCTGCGCGATGTCGGTGGCACGGGTGAGATCGTCGCTGTCGTCGGCCCCTGCGCGGGAGCGTGTTGTTATGAGGTCGGCGAGGATGTGCACACGCGCTTTGGCGAGGAGCATCGCAGTGGTCGGCTGATCGACCTACGCGCGATAGCCCACGATCGTCTGCTCGCGGCTGGTGTCGCTGAAGTGCGCGACGTGGACGCCTGCACCATCTGCGATGAGCGCTTCTTCTCCTATCGCCGCGAAGGAGCGCGAGCAGGTCGCCAAGCAGGGGCGGCATGGCTTACCTAGTCACCGGCTTGGATGCCAAGCGGGTGGGAGCCAATCTCGCCAAGGTGCATGCGCAGATAGTCGCGGCCGCCGAGCGAGCGGGGCGCGATCCGGGCGCGGTCGAGGTGCTCGCCGCCTGTAAGTACGTGCCGGTGGATGAACTACCGGTACTTGCCCACGCCGGCATCGCCCACCTGGGCGAGAACCGCGCGCAGGATCTCGAGCGCAAGGTGGCCGCTCACGGTGAGCTGTTCACGTGGGACTTCATCGGCTCTCTGCAGAGCAAACACGTGCGTTCGATCGTGCCGCACGTTCGCTTGATCCACTCGCTCGCAACCGAGTCGGCGCTGCGCGAGCTGGCCCGCGGCGCAGACCGTGCTCGTCCCGGGCTGCGAGTGCTGGTCGAGGTCAACCTCGCCGAGGGCTCGGCCAAGCACGGCATCTCGCCTGAGCTTCTGCCCTCGTTCATCGAGCGCTGCCCGTTCCCGGTGGTCGGCTTGATGACGATGCCGCCGCTTGCCCAGAACGCGCAGCAGAGTCGTCCGTACTTTCGTCGCTTGCGCGAGCTGGCCGACGAGCACGGTCTCGGTGAGTTGTCGATGGGCACGACCCAAGACTTCGTCGTCGCCGTGGAAGAGGGAGCGACGATAGTGCGGATCGGCACGCGCCTGTACTCGTGAGCGCCAAAGCCCCTAGAATGCGCGAGAGAGCAGGGAAAACGTTCCTTTCACCGAAAATGGCCCTTTGAGATGGCATTTCGCGATTCATGGCACCGCGCGCTCGTGTACTTCGGACTGGCCGAGGAGTATCACGACGACTACGAGGAGGACGAGGTCCCCTACGAGCAGGAGACCGCCGATCGCTACCGCGAGCGTCCGAACGTGCGCCGTCTCTCCGCGCGCCGACGGCGCGATGATTTCGATGACATCTTTGCCGACGACGAGCCGACGCGTGGACGCCCGACGACCGCGCTGCGGCCTGTGGCGCGCACTAATGGCGACGTTCGCGTCCACCTGGTGATTCCCAAGTCTTTTAACGACGCACAGCAGATCGCCGACAAGTTCAAGGACTCGATCCCGGTGATCCTCAACCTGCAGGGCGCTGACACCGACCTGTCAAAGCGCCTTATCGACTTCGCCTCCGGTCTTACCTACGCTCTCGACGGCGGGATGCAGAGGATCGCCGACAAGGTCTTCATGCTGACCCCGCGTAACGTCGAGATCTCAGCCGAGGAGCGCGCGCGGCTGATCGAAAAGGGCTTTTTCAACCAGAGTTAGCCTGCCCCGGTAGCCTGAGGCGCCATGAAGATCGGACTGATCGGTTGCGGCAACATGGCGCGCGCGATGGCGCGGGGCTGGGGCGAGCCCGTGCTCTGCTTCGATCCCGTTAGCGAGCGCGCTGAGGCGTTGGCGCTCCAGACGGGGGGAGAGGCACTCGATTCGAGCCTGCGGGTCGCCAAGCGCGCGGACCTGCTCGTGCTCTGCCACAAGCCGGCCCAGCTGAAGTCGGTCGCGCACGAGCTCGCCCCCGTGGCCAAGGCCATTGCCTCGATCCTCGCCGCCACACCGCTGGCAAGTCTGCGCGACGCTTATCCGGGCATTCC
This sequence comes from Solirubrobacteraceae bacterium, assembly GCA_035719985.1. Classification (GTDB taxonomy): domain Bacteria; phylum Actinomycetota; class Thermoleophilia; order Solirubrobacterales; family Solirubrobacteraceae; genus Palsa-744. The sequence continues at coordinate 9,032 of DASTPN010000029.1, forward strand.
CGTGTTCCGCTTCCTGCCTTCGCTTCCGGCTGAGGTGCGCTCGGGCGCGATCGTGATGGCGCTGGACTCACACACGCGTTCCGCGCTCGAGCAAGGAGACGATCTGCAGGAGGAAGTGCAGGCTTTGTTCGCCCGTTTGGGGGCGCTGGTGGCGCTCGATGATTCACTCGTCGATGTCGCGATGGGTCTGATGTCCTGCGCTCCGGCCTATGTCGCACTTGTCGCCGAGGCCCAGATCGACGCCGGTGTGCGACGCGGCATCCCGCCGGCGGTGGCATCCGAGCTTGTCGTCGAGACGCTTGCCGGCACAGCCGAGCTGTTGCGCCGGCGCGACTTTGACACGCTGGCAGTACGGCGCGAGGTCACCTCGCCCGGCGGGATTACTGCGCGTGGGCTGGCTGCGCTTGAGGCAGGCGGAATCAGGACGGCCTTCTCCGACGCGCTCGACGCGGTACTGGGAGAGCGATGATCGTGCCACCGCGAGAGGCGATCGTCCGCGCCTTGGCGGCCAGTCGATGACCCTGTTGTTGGCCAGTGCCCGCACTGACATCGCCGGCTACCTCTCGGCGCTGATCTACGTCTACACGCTGCTGATCGTCGCTCACATAGTCGTTCAGCTGTTGTTCGCGTTCGGAGTGCGCCCTCCGTACTCGCGGGCCACTGACGGAGTGCTCACGTTCCTGCGCGATGTCTGCGAACCCTACCTGCGCATCTTTCGGCGGATCGTGCCGATGGCGGGGACGCTCGACTTCAGCCCGATCGTCGCGATCCTCGTGCTCACGCTCGTGAACGCGGTAATCGTCGAAGGCATCATCCGCGGTTGAGCCCGCCCTCGCCGGCGGGTCGCCGAGCGTCGAGCAATGCGACCCTCGATCGGTCGCTGCGCGCCTGGCTGTTGGCGTTGGTCACGGCAGTGGTCGTGGTGCTCGTCGATCAAGCCTCCAAGGCCGCTGTGCGCAGCTCGATCGTGCCTGGCGAAGCACGCTCGGTGCTGCCGGGGCTGCAGTTCGTCAACACCCGCAACCGGGGCATCGCCTTCGGTTTCCTGCCCGGCCAGCATTGGGCGATCACCGTGTTGATCGCGGTGGCGCTGCTGATCCTGCTCGTCTACTTTGCCCGTCACAGCACCTTGGCGCTGATCTGGCTGCCGACGGGAATGCTGGTCGGCGGGGCGCTCGGCAATGTGTTCGACCGGGTTCGCGCCGGGTATGTCACCGACTTCGTCAAGTTGCCGCTGGGTTGGCCGCCATTTAACCTCGCTGACGCCGCGATTACGATCGGTGTGCTCTTGCTCGTGCTGGTGATCGAGCGACGCAGCGCGGCAGAGTCCCAGCCGAGCGCAGCCCAACAGTCGCCGTGAGCGAGCCCGACTCGCTCGATCCCGATTCGCTGATCGTCTGGCGCGACGAGCATGTGCTCGTGATCGACAAGCCGGCTGGTTTGGTCGTCCACCCGGCGCGAGGGCACCGCGAGGGTACGCTCTCGCAACTACTTACGGGTCTGGCGGCCGGCGGCGAGGCTGAGCGCGCGGGGATCGTTCATCGCCTCGATCGCGACACTTCCGGGTTGATGGTCGTCGCCCGCGACGACCAATCACACGCACGTCTGCAGGCCGCGCTGCGCGAGCGACTGGTGCAGCGCGAATACGTAGCGTTGGTAGAGGGCGTTCCGCCGGCCCGAACGGGCACGATCGAAGCTCCAATCGGTCGCCACCCGCGCATCCGCACACGGATGGCGATCGATGGCGTTTCCCCGCGCGAGGCACGTACGCACTTCGAGTTGGACGAGCGCGTGGGCGAGTATGCGCTGCTGCGCTTGCGCTTGGACACGGGTCGTACTCATCAGATCCGCGTGCACCTGCAGGCGATCGGCCACCCGGTTTGCGGTGACCCCGAGTACGGAACGGCGGGGCTGTTCGGGCTAGAGCGCCAGTTCCTGCACGCCACTCGCCTGGCATTCCCGCACCCGATCACGGGCGAGCCGATCGAGCTGACATCGCCGCTGCCGCGGGATCTGCGTGAGGCGCTCGAGCGGGCGCGCAGCGCAGCCTGAGCAGCCTTCGGTATCCTCGACGCCGTAAGCAAGGCCAATTGTCGAACGTCTGCGCATCGTGGCCCTGCCCGCACACCGCTACAGGCTGTGCGGGTCCATGACGCGGCGCCCGGCACAAACGAAATCCACATAAGGGAGCAACGTGAGCGAGGTAGGTATCGCCGATCTGCTCGAGGCTGGAGTTCACTTCGGCCATCAGACGCGGCGCTGGAACCCAAAGAGGCGCCGCTTCATCCACGGTGAGCGGGGCGGCATCTACATCATTGATCTACTGAAGACGGCGTCGCTGCTCGCGCAAGCGCAGCAGTTTGCCTCTGAGGTTGCCCATCGCGGCGGCACCGTCCTGTTCGTCGGGACCAAGAAGCAGGCGCGCGACGCCATCAAGGAGGCCGCCGAGGCGGCTGACATGCCCTACGTCAACAACCGCTGGCTCGGGGGTCTGCTGACCAATTTCCAGACGATCAACCTGCGCATCCGTCGCCTGCACGATCTCGAACGCTACGAGACCGAGGGTCAGCTCGCGCTGCTACCGACACGCGAGCGGATGGCCGCCCAGGCCGATCTGGCCAAGCTGAGGGCAAACCTCGGTGGCGTCAAGAACATGCAGCGCACACCCAACGCAGTGTTCGTCATCGATCTGAAGACCGAGGCGATCGCCGTGCGGGAAGCCCAGCGCCTGCGTATTCCCGTGATCGGGCTGGTCGACACCAACTGCGATCCGGATGGGATCGACTACGTGATCCCCGGCAACGACGACGCGATGCGCTCTTGCGCTCTGATCGCCAAGGCCATCGGCGGCGTGGTCGCCGAAGGTCACGCGGTCTTCCGCGCGGAGGAGGAGAAGGCCCGCCAGGAACGCGTCGAGCAGGCTCGCCGTGAGGCCGAGGAGCGTGCCCGTCGAGAAGCTGAGGAGCGCGCAAAGCGCGAGGCCGAGGAACAGGCCGCCAAGGAGGCGGCTGAAAAGCAAGCCGCCGCAGCCGCAGCAGCCGCGCAGGCTCAAGCCGCCACCGCACCGCCGGCCGAGCCAACTGCACCGGCGTCAGCTCCACCAGCGTCGGCGGCACCGGCTTCCACTCCGCCAGCGTCCGCGGCGCCTGCCGCTGCTCCACCATCGGCACCGACAGCGCCCGTGCCGGCGGCACCAAGCGCTCCGCCGGCTCCTGCTGCTCCCGTTGTGGACGCGTCCACAACCGAGGCTGCACCCACCGACGCCGCCGTTGTCGGTGAGCCACCAGCCGAGGCTCCTGCTTCAGAGGCCTCTGCGCAGGACTCCAGCGGGGCGACAGCTCAGGAGAGCGCGTCATGAGCGCGGTCGAGGTATCGGCCAAGGACGTCAAGGCCCTGCGCGATCGCACCGGTGCGGGCATGATGGATTGCAAGAAGGCTCTCTCCGAGGCTGAGGGAGACATCGAGAAGG
>DASTPN010000030.1:0-11614 GCA_035719985.1 Solirubrobacteraceae bacterium
CTTCCGGCGAGCTAGCACCACCCTCACGGTACGTGTGGCTCGCCGCTGCGGGCACCCAGCGCCTGCATATACGTCTGCGCATCTACCTACGGGCATGTGCCGGCGCGTGCACTGAAGGGTCCACGCAGTTCCATCCTGTCCATCTTCCTGCCCGTGAGGAGCACTCGATGCCTCGTCATCTCATTCGTGTCGCGATTGCCGCCGTCCTGCCGGCGCTCGCCACCTACGTCTGCGCGACAGCCGCAACGGCTCAGAGCGCTCCATCTGAGAGTGATAACCCGATCGCTGACCAGGGGAGCAGCTACCACTATCGCTCCTACATAACCGGCGTCACGCCGCACGAGCCAAACCTGAGCGTCGAAGTGCTTGAGTTCGCCGACAGGCTGGTGTTGCGCAACCACACCGGCAAGACGGTCATCGTGTACGGCTACTCGGGCGAGCCCTATGCGCGTGTGCAGCCGGACGGAACGACCGAACAGAACGTGCACTCGCCGGCGGTGTACCTGAACACGAGTTTCTACGCCAACGTGACCGTCCCGCCCTCGGCAAGCGCGAACGCTGCCCCGAAGTGGGTCGTCGTCGACCGCACCGGTGAGTTCGAATGGCACGACCACCGGATCCACTGGATGAGCCCGGTCACGCCACCGCAGGTTAAGAACACCAGCAAGCGCACGAAGATCTTCAGTTGGAGCGTGCCGATCGAAGTCGGTGCCCAGCGCGGCGCGATCCACGGAGAACTGTTCTGGGTTGCGGAGGGCTCAAAGACGCCGACCGCGGCGATCGTCGCACTGATCGTGATCGTGCTGCTCAGCGTCGCCCTCGTGCTGTTCGTGCGTCGTCGTCGCGCTCGCAGCGATCCGCCTGAATCGGGCTCCCGGCCTAGTGACGCTCAGCCCCCTGGCAGGGAGGCATGGTAATCGCCCGCCGGCTAGTGCCAGTTGTGGTCCTCGCCTGCCTGCTTTTGATAACGGGCACGCCGGCAGCGTTTGCCCACGCACAGCTGCTCGGCACCTCCCCGCAATCAGGCTCCACCGTCGCCGTGCAACCGGCGCAGGTGATCTTCAAGTTCAACCAGGCGGTCGGTGGCACGCTTGGGGCGGTTCGCGTATACAACGCCCAAGGCGATGAGGTCGACAACCTCGCGGTCTCACACCCCGGTGGGCATGAGCAGTGGATGGGAGTCGGCCTGAAGCCGAAGCTCGCGGATGGCACGTACACAGCCACCTATCGAGTGATCTCGGCTGATACCCACATCGTCTACGGGGGCCTGGTGTTCAACATCGGTCACGCCGGCGCGGCGCCTCGCTTCACCGTCGCCGGGCTGATCGACCGCAACAAGGCCGGCGAGGTGACGACCGTAGCGTTCGGCGCGGTTCGCTTCCTCGACTATCTCTCGCTTGCGCTAGGCATCGGTGGGCTTGCGTTCCTGGTCTTCGTGTGGGCGCCTGTGCTCTCCGGTGGTCGCGATGAGAACGGCGCTGAGAAGAACGAAGATGGCAACGGCAACGACCTCGGCCGGCATGGCGCCTTGCGGGCGTTCGCCTGTCGGATGCGGACGCTGCTGCTGTTGGCCGTCGCTCTCGGTGTCATCGCGAGCCTGCTGGGCATCCTGCTGCAGGGCGCCGACGCGGCCGGCGTCTCGCTGTGGTCTTCGCTGAAGGGAGCGATCCTCGAAAACACGCTGGACAGTCGCTTCGGGTGGGTGTGGGCCTCGCGCGGGATCGTTTGGCTGCTGCTTGGCGCTCTGCTGATTGCCAGCAGACGGAGGAGTCCGTCCAAGTCGCTGCTCACGGCCGCCGTGGCCGGCGCCATCTACCTGGCGATGACACCGGCGCTGAGCGGCCACGCAAGCGTTCAGGGACCGACACTGGTGTTCTTTCCGGCCGATCTAATCCACGTGCTCGCCGCAAGCGTGTGGGTCGGTGGGATCGCCTGCCTACTGCTGGCGCTGCCGGCGGCGACCCGCCAGCTTGAGGGCCCCGAGCGCACTCGTCTGCTGCTGGCTGCCCTGGCACGCTTCTCGCCGCTCGCGCTCGGCTGCGTGTTGGCGTTGGCGCTCACCGGCGTCGTTCAGGCGTACATCGACGTGCGGACGGTCGAAGCCTTGTTTGACACGACCTACGGCGTGCTCGTGCTCGTCAAGACGGGCCTGCTAATCGCCCTGATCGCCTTTGGCTGGGTTAACCGTCGACGCGTGATCCCGGCGCTGGAGCGGATCGCGCACGCCGCAGGCACGCCAGGGGGTGTCGGTGTGCTGGCACGGCGCAACCTGCGCGGCGAGATAGTGCTGATGCTCGCCGTATTCGGCGTCACCGCCGCGCTGGTCGCCTACGCGCCGCCGATCGATGCGGCAAGTGGGCCTTTCTCGGCGAACGCCACGCTCGGGCCGGCCGAGCTCGAGCTGACGGTCGAACCGGCTCGGGTGGGCCTCAACACGATCCACCTCTACCTGATCGATGCCAAGACGGGCTCACAGTTCACTGCGACCAAGGAACTGACGGTGAGCGCCAGGCTGCCGTCGAAGGGCATCGGGCCGTTGCCCTTGCGCTCAAACCTAGCTGGTCCCGGTCACTACATCTTCAGCTCGGCTGAGCTCAGTCCTGGGGGGACGTGGGAGCTGGAGATCCTCGACCGGGTGTCCGAATTCCAGGAGTACTCGCAGACCGTCCGGGTTCCGATTCACTGAGCTGTGTCAGATCAAATAAGGAGAAATGCCATGAAGCGAGCTGCGGCAATCATCACGAGCATTGGCGTGCTCGGGCTCCCGTGTGTGGTGCAGGCACACATAAGCCTGCACCCGAACACGATCCCAGCAGGCGCGTTTGCGACGCTGGACGTGCGCGTTCCCGGCGAGCAGGAAGGCGCGTACGTCAAGAAGGTGGACGTGCTTTTCCCCGCCGGCTTTGTTGGTGTGGACTACGAAAACGTGCCAGGTTGGACTGTAAAGATAATCGAAGCCAAGCTCGCCACCCCGGTCACCGAAGACGGCGAAACGATCGATACCGAGGTCTCTCAGATCATCTGGACATGGACGGGCCCGCTCGGGAAGGTGAATAACGGTCGGTTCATTAACTTCCCGCTGTCGCTCGCGATCCCGGCGAACGCATCTGGCAGGGCCTTGGAATTCAGAACCGTCCAGACCTATAGCAACGGGCAGATCGTGCACTGGATCGACCCATCGCTGACGGCAGAACACCCGGCCCCCCGGATCAATGTGACAACCGCCGGCGGGGTGATCGAGGATGTCGCCGGCGATGAGGCCGGTCCGGCCACAGGGCAGGCAGGAGCATCGACAGCTGCCGTACCAAGCGCGAAAGTTCTCGCTGCAGGCGACGGAGGGTCAAAAGGTCTGGCTATCGCGGCTCTACTGGTCGGTGCTTTCGCTCTGCTGGTCGGCCTCACAGCGCTCCTGCTCGCGCGTCGGGCAAACGGTCCAGGCGCTGGTTGACGAGAAGATGCTTGTGAGCAGGATGGCGGCGCTGATTGGGCCCCCCATATTTGCCCACCTCGGACACTGGTACATATCGCTGCCTGTGTTCATGGGCCCTGTGCTTGTGCTCGCGATCGCGCTGAAGCTTCAGACCTGGCGCGAAGGCCGCCCGTTGGCGGACGGCTCTGCTAGACGCGCCGGCGTGAAGGTGACCAGCGTCGGCGAGTGCACGACCGTCGCGGTGGTCGGATCGCTTGACTACCCGACTCTTGTCGACCTCGAAGTCAAGCTGGGCGCTGTCAACTCGCTCGGCAGCGAACTCGTGCTCGACCTCCGGGACGTTACCGATGCCGACACCGAATCGGCGTGGCTCTTGTGCGACGCCGTTGGTCGGGCATACCGGTCAGAGAACGTCAAGGCCCTGATGGGCGCCGCGCCCGCACTCGATGCCGTGCGCGGCGCCTTTGTGGCCGAAGGAATCTCTATTTCTATTTCTTCGGGCAGGGAACCTTGATCGTGCTGGTCACCGACTCACCGCTCAGGAATTTCATTTCCACCTTGCCCGGGAAGCCGCCTTTCGAGCAGGTCTTCGGGACGGTTCCGTAGGAGATCAGTTTTTTACCCTTCATGTAGGCGGCGCCGATCTTGATCTTGATCGATGTCTCGGAGGCGTATGGCGCTTCTGGCACCGTCAGCACCAGCGGCACGGCCACCGACAGCTTCGGGCCAAACGGCTTGGCTGCGGTCGTGAAGCCACCGCTGGTGAGCACTTCGAGCAACGCCGGTTCGCGGCCTTCGGCAAAGAAGCTGAGCTTGCCGCCGGCGCTGAAGAACGCCTGCACGGTCGCTTTCTCGAACACGCGCGAGGACCCGAAGCTGACCATCCCCTTTACTTCGCCGAGCGGGCTGGCGATCGACTTCTTCGGACAGTTCTGCACTTCGTGGCTGGCGAGGATCGAGCTCGAACAGATCGAGAACGCTTTCGGGTTCAGCTTGGTGCCGTTGGGCAGATAGGCGACCACGCTCGTGATCGGCGACGGCCCGCCGAAGTATTCGCTGCCTTTGAGCGTCATCTGCGTTTCCAGCGCCGCGGGCGCGCCGAGCAGATTGCCCGTTTTCGGATAAGTCTTTTTCGGCGAGTTCGGGTTGACCGGGATCGGCACGATCTTCGCTTTGACCGACACCTGCGGAGCTGCTTGAGCGGCGCCGGTGAACGCGAGAGCGCTCGTAGCGAGAGCCGCCAGCGCCAACAGTGCACGCCTACGATCGTGTGCTTTTTGCATCCAGATCACCTCTCCTTGCTTGTTACATCATGAAACAAGCGATCGACGCTGAAGTAGCGGTGCGCCGCTACGATTGGCCCCTCTACGGGTGTCCCGCTGGCTACCCGACCAGCGTGGCGAGAAACGCATCGTCGAGCATGCTCGCCCGCACTTCGTTGGCACTGGAGCTGTTCGGAGCGCACTCGACGCGGTTGCGTCCTGCGCGCTTGGCTTCATAGAGCGCCTCATCGGCGGCCTTGAACAGCGACTCGTACTCAACCTGCTCGCCACAGCCGGCGCTGAGCCCCAGTGAGATGGTCGTGCGGATTCCCGTCGGCTGAGCCTCCTGCACCCCCAGCCGCAACCGCTCAGCGATCTGCAGCCCGCCGACGGCGCCGAGGCCGGGAAGGATGATCAGGAACTCCTCACCGCCGAGGCGGTAGATGAGCTCGAATGAGCGCAGCCGCTTGCGCAGCTCATAGGCGATGTCGCGCAACACTGCGTCGCCGCGGTCGTGTCCGTACTCGTCGTTGATCGACTTGAAACCGTCGACGTCGCACAGCAGCATGCAGACCGGATGGTCGGCGACGCGAGCCTGGTGGGATAGCTCGATGAAGCGCGGCAGCAGCGCGTTGCGGTTGAGTAGCCCGGTCAACGGGTCGAGGATCGCCTCGTCGCGGTGATGAAGCTCGGCTGCCTGTAGCGCCCACACGATCGAAACGACGCCCACCAGCAGTGCTAGCGTCGCGATCACGTCGACCGGGTCGTCAATGGTTGCCTTCGGATGCGCGGCGACAGTGGCGAGCAGGATCGCAAGCACGGTCATCGTCAGGGCGGCTATCACGACCTGAGGGCGAAAGCGCGCCGCGGCGATGCCGGCCGGCAGCACCATCCAGGGCAGCGCCGGGCTGTCCGGTCCGCCGCTGAGCGCCACTCCGATGCTGAGCGCCATCAGCGTCGTCATGATCGCCCACGCGCTTACTCGCTCCGGGCGGGCGCTGGTGGTCAGACGCCGCTCGACCGTGATCAGGTTGACGGCGACCAGCGCGAACGGGATCAGCACCCACCAGCCCACCCACGGTCCGGTGGCAAGCAGCGCCACGCCGACGGTCGAGATCCCGACCAGACGGATGGTGCGCACGCGCCGGCTGGCATCGACGACGCGGCTGCGATCGAGCTCTGTTGGGCACAGCCAGGATCCGGATTCCCTTTGTCGCATAACGTTACCTTCGACCGTTGCGGCGCCCCGCTTGAGTGCTGTGGCGCCCCGATCGACACACAGACAATCGTATGCAATTCGCACTGATGGGACGCTGTGACTGGTGCCAAGATCGCTTACTTGGCGTCGCTCGCTCGCCGGCCATACTCGCGCTCGGCTAACTTCCGCTCATGGACGAGCAGAGCTCCGCGGGCTCAGAGGCCGAACGTCTGGAGCCGCTCGGCGTGCTGCGCCTGCGCGCCCCCAACCCCGGTCCGCTGACGCTCTCGGGCACCAATAGCTGGCTGGTGGGATGCGCTCCGACCTGGGTGATCGACCCCGGGCCGGATCTGGCCGAGCACACCGAGGCGCTGCTGGCCGAGGTCGCACGGCGCGGTGGCCTCGGCGGCATCGCGATCACACACGAGCACGCCGATCATGTCGGCGCGCTCGACTCTTTGCTCGAAAGCTTTCCGGCGCCGCTTGCGGCGACTCGGCCGAGCTCGGACGTTCAACTGCGCGACGGTGTGCGCTTCGGTCCCCTGCAGGCCCTGTATGCCCCTGGGCATTCGCACGATCACTTTGCCTTCGTCATGGACGATGTCTGCTTCACCGGCGACGCTGTGCTCGGTGAGGGCAGCGTCTTCATCGCCCCCGACCCGGGAGCGCTGGCCGGTTATCTAGACGCGCTCGAGCGCCTGAGCACGCTCAAGCTCGAAGTGCTGTGCCCTGGGCACGGCCCGGCGATCTGGGAGCCCCGTGAGCGGATCTCCCAGTACATGGAGCATCGCCTCGACCGCGAGCGGCGTCTTCTGGCCGCCTTGGATGAAGGTCGCCGAACGACCGGTGAGCTACTCGACGCGGCCTGGTCAGAGGTGCCCGAGCAGCTGCGATTTGCCGCGACGATTACTCTGCAAGCGCACCTGGACAAGCTCTCTGAAGAAGGATTGCTTGCAGACGACGTGGAACGCAGTGACGGCTGATGGCTGTTATCAACACCCCACCACTGGACTCGCCGTTCCCGCCGATCGCCGACTACGGTTTTCTGACTGACTGCCATACCGGTGCGCTGGTGGCATCCGATGGCTCGGTCGAGTGGATGTGCCTGCCGCACTTTGATTCCTCATCGGTGTTCGCGGCGATGCTCGACCGCGGCGCCGGTTCCTTCCGCGTCGGGCCCTACGGCGTCTATGTCCCCGTCGGCAGGCGCTATGTGCCCGGCACGAATGTGATCGAGACCACTTGGATGACGCCGCAGGGCTGGCTGCGGGTGCTTGACGCGCTGACGATCTCCGACTGGCACGACGAGGATCGCGACACCAGCCACACGCGTCCGCCGACCGACTATGACGCCGATCATCTGCTGGTGCGTGTGGTCGAGTGCATCCAGGGTCAGGTGCAGGTGGAGATGGTGTGCGAGCCGATGCTCGATTTCGGTGCCACCGTCGCCGAGTGGACCCACATCGAAGACGAGTACGGCCAGGCGCTCGACGCCAGCGACGGCAAGGTTGCGTTTCGCCTCTTCAGCGACACGCGCATGGGCATCGAGGGCAACCGTGCCCATTCGCGCCACACGATGAGCGAGGGGGAGAAGCGCTTCTGCGCCATCTCCTGGACCGATGAGCTGCGCGGTCCGCGCAGCGTCGAGCAGGCCGAGGCAAGGATTGAGCGCACGAGCCACTTTTGGCGCACCTGGCTGGCCGAAGGCAATTATCCCGATCACCCCTGGCGAGCGCACTTGCAGCGCTCGGCACTCACGCTCAAGGGCCTCACGTTCATGCCCACCGGTGCGTTGGTGGCGGCGCCGACGACCTCGCTGCCTGAGACACCGCGCGGCTCGCGCAACTGGGACTACCGCTACTGCTGGATGCGCGACGCCTCCTTCACGCTGTGGGCGCTGCACGCGCTCGACCTTGACTGGGAGGCCGACGACTTCATCCAGTACGTCGCCGACATGGAGCGAAACGAGGATGGGTCGCTTCAGATCATGTACGGGATCAAGGGCCAGAAGGACCTGCACGAGTCAACGCTCGATCACCTCAAGGGCTACGAGGGTGCTCGTCCTGTAAGGGTCGGCAACGGCGCCTTTAACCAACGCCAGAACGACGTCTACGGCGCTGTGCTCGATTCGGTCTACCTGCACTCAAAGCAACGCGATCACATCCCCGAGCGGCTGTGGCCCGTGCTCGCCGATCAGGTCGAGTGCGCCTGCCGTGTCTGGCGCGAACCCGATCAGGGGATTTGGGAGGCGCGCGGGCAGCCGCGCCATTACGTCTCCTCAAAGCTGATGTGCTGGGTTGCGGCCGACCGCGGCGCGCGTCTGGGCGAACGGCGTGGCCACGATCGCCAGGCAAAGCATTGGCAGGACCTGGCCGAGGAGATCAAGGCCGACATACTGCAGCGCGGCGTCGATGCCCGGGGAGTCTTCCGTCAGCACTACGACACGGACGCGCTCGACGCCTCCAACCTGTTGATCGTGTTGATGCGCTTCCTGCCGCCCGAGGACGAACGCGTGCGCGCGACCGTGATGGCGATCCGCGACGAGCTCAGCCAGAACGGCCTCGTGTTGCGCTATCGCACCGATGAGACCGACGACGGCCAGAGCGGGGAGGAGGGCACCTTCCTGATCTGCTCGTTTTGGCTGGTCTCGGCGCTGTGTGAGATCGGCGAGCACGTGGAGGCCAAGCGCCTGTGCGAGCGCCTACTCGGCTACTCCTCTGAGCTGGGCCTGTATGCCGAGGAGCTAGAGGCCGCAAGCGGCCGTCATCTCGGCAATTACCCGCAGGCGTTCACGCACTTGGCGTTGATCAACGCGGTGACGCACGTGATCGGCAGGCAGGCGCCCTAGCGTCGAGATCAGTCGTCATATCCGGGCTCGCCCGGGAGTAGCACGCGCGCCACCTCGCCGTCAAACCAGACCTTTGGCTGCACCGGCAGCACCTTGCGTCCGCTCGCGTAATTCAACAGCTCCTCGACGGTCGCGAACGCGCCGAGCTGCTCAAGATGCTTGATCGTTGGGAAGACCAGCGCTATCTCCTCGCGGGTATGGGCATCGAGCGCGCCCTGCGGCGTGAACCAGCCCTGGTCGACGCACTCCTGCCCGTCGACCTTCGGCTCCTGACCGTCGGGAAGCTCTGCCAGGAAGAAGCGGGTGTCAAAGCGCACGCTCACCTGCGCCGGGGTTATCCACCGCGAAAACTCGACCAGTCCGCTCGGGTCAGAGATTGCGACCTGAGCCTCCTCGAGCAACTCGCGGACGGCTGCGACGCGGTGTGCGCGTCCGGCTCCGTCGGCCTCGCCGCCGTCGGCACTGTCCACGGCGCCACCCGGAAACACCCAGACCCCGCCCATGAAGCGGGCCTGCTCGGTGCGCTTGACCAGCAGTACTTCCAGTGTGCTCGTGCCGCCGCGCAGCAGGATCACGGTTGCGGCTTGACGTGGCGGCGTCTCCTGCCCGAGGTTCAGGCCCTGGCCAGGCTCTCCAAGCGCAGGCTGCTCCCGGCCGCTGGACGGCGAGTTCCCCATCCCTTGACCCTACCGGCCGGTAATCTTTGCCGCATGAGCACCACCCAGACACTGCAGCGCTGGATCTGCGAGTCCTGCGGCTACATCTACGATCCCGAGGAGGGCGATCCTGACGGCGGCATCCCCGCCGGGACCGCCTTTGAGGACATCCCCGACACCTGGTTCTGCCCGGTGTGCGGGGCGCGCAAGCGCGACTTCACCCTCTACGAGGACTGATCCCCTGACGGATTGGCAGGAGCTGCTCGCGATCGATCGCGAGCGCGTCTGGCACCCGTACGCGTCGTTGCCGGCAGCGCAGGCGTCGCTGCCTGTCGTCTCGGCTGACGGCGTGCGTTTGCGGCTGGCCGACGGTCGCGAACTGATCGACGGGATGTCTTCTTGGTGGTGTGCCATCCACGGCTATCGCCACCCGCGCCTAGATGCGGCACTGCGCGAGCAGTTGGGGCGGATGGCGCATGTGATGTTCGGCGGCCTGACGCATGAGCCGGCGATACTGCTCGCCGAGCGGCTGGTGGAGATCGCGCCCGCCGGGTTGGAGCGGGTGTTCTTCGCCGACTCGGGCTCGGTATCGGTCGAGGTGGCAATCAAGATGGCGTTGCAGTACCAGCGCGCGCTGGGCCGGCCGGGGCGCACGCGGCTGTTCACGGTGCGCGGCGGCTATCACGGGGATACCTTTGGCGCGATGGCGGTGTGCGACCCGGTCGGGGGTATGCACTCGCTGTTTACGGGCGTCTTGCCCGAGCACGTCTTCGCCGACCGTCCGCCGGACAGGTTTGACGTGCCGCTGGACACCGACTGGGCCAAGCACGTTGTCGGTCTGCTCGCCGCTCACGCGCACGAGCTGGCTGCGGTGATCGTGGAGCCGGTCGTCCAAGGCGCGGGCGGCATGCGCTTTCACTCGCCTGCTTGCGTGGCTTTGCTGCGGCGGTTGTGCGACGAGCACGGCCTGCTGTTGATCCTCGATGAGATTGCCACTGGCTTTGGGCGTACGGGCGCCATGTTCGCCGGCGAACACGCGGGAATCTTGCCTGACGTGATGTGCGTCGGCAAGGCGCTGACGGGGGGATATATGACTTTGGCGGCGACACTATGCACGCCGGCTGTCGCTGAGGCGATCTCCGCAGGCGAAGGTGGGGCGCTGATGCATGGGCCGACTTTCATGGCCAATCCGCTGGCATGCTCGGTGGCGCTGGCTTCGCTCGATCTGCTTGCGGAGAACAGATGGCGCGAGGACGTCGCTCGGATCGAGCGCGGCTTGCGTGAGGGGCTTGCGCCGGCCCGGGAGTTGCCTGGGGTGGCGGATGTGCGAGTGCTCGGCGCGATCGGGGTCGTGCAGGCGAAGCACGAGGTCGATGTTGCCGCCGCAACGGTCGCTGCCGCCGAGCAGGGGGTTTGGCTGCGGCCGTTTCGCGATCTGATCTACACGATGCCGCCGTATGTCATCGGTGACCGAGATTTGGCAAAGATCACCAAGGCGATGCTGGTCGCCGCCTGCGTGTGACGGCAGAGCTGCTGCGCCGCAGGATGTCCGGAAGTTTGGAAGAGCCGGATATATAGACTGCGCCGATGGCAGTGCGAGCTGGCAAGCCTGTGCCAGTCCTCGAGGGCGACGCCCTCGAGGCTGTCCGCTTCCGTGGCGGGCACGTGCAGATCATCGCAGGTGCGGGATCTGGGAAGACCGAGGTCGTCGCTCAGCGGATTGTTGAGCTGCTCGCGGATGGGGCTCTGGCCGAATCGATTGTCGCTTTCACTTTTACCGAGCGCGCCGCGCGCGAGCTGAAGGAGCGAATCGTGGAGCGAGTCGAGCAGCGTCTCGGCGGCGGCGCGCTCGACCGTCTCAACCGCCTCTTCGTGGGGACGATCCACGCTTACTGCTTTCGGCTGCTTCAACAGCACGTCGGGCACTACGAGACATATGATGTCCTCGATGAGAATCAGCTGACCGCGTTCCTGTCCCGCGAGGCCAACAGGCTCGGCGTCAGGCAACTTGACGAAGGCAACCGGCTGTTCGCTTCGATCGCGGCGTTCCTGAAGGGCGTGGACATCGTCGAGAACGAGCTGCTTGACCCCGCCAACCTGCCCGATCTCTTCGGCACGGTCCTTCGGGACTATTACGAGACGCTGGACCGCTACAGGCTGCTCACCTACGGCCAGCAGATCGTGCGCGCGGTCGCGGAGCTCGAACATGGAGAGCTGGCC
>DASTPN010000031.1:0-14001 GCA_035719985.1 Solirubrobacteraceae bacterium
TCGGCGTTCTGTCGGGATGCGAGGGGCCGTCGTCTGGTCGGTCTTCTACATCGGCGTGGCGGTCCTGTTTGGTGTGGCGTTCGGCTGGATCGCAGGATGGGATGCCGGCGGACAGTACTTCGCGGGTTATGTGGTGGAGAAGAGCCTCTCGATCGACAACCTGTTCGTGTTCGTGATCATCATGAGCGCACTCGCCGTCCCGGCGGAGTTGCAACGCAACGCGCTCACGATCGGCATTGCGTTCGCGCTCGTGCTGCGCGCTGCTTTCATTCTGCTGGGCGCAGCCTTGCTAGATCTGTTCTCGCTGATGCTGCTCGTCTTTGGCGTGGCGCTGCTGTTCACGGCGATCCAGATGTTCCGCCACCGAGACCAGGATCCGACTGTCGATGACAACCCGCTGATCGCGCTTGCGAAGAGGACGCTCCCCTTCACGGGCGACTATCGCGGCAGCAAGCTCGTGACCCACGTGAAAGGACGGCTAATGCTGACGCCGCTGCTGCTCGTGCTGGTAGCGATCGGCAGTACGGACCTGTTGTTCGCGTTTGACTCGATCCCAGCGGTCTTCGGCGTGACGCAGCACGCCTACATCGTGTTGTGCGCCAACGCGTTCGCGCTGCTTGGACTGCGCGCTCTGTTCTTCTTGGTGGCGGGAGTGCTCGACCGACTGGTGTACCTGTCAAGCGGCCTTGCGGTGATACTCGCCTTCATCGGCGCGAAGCTGATCCTTCACTATGCGCACACCGAGAATGGCAGTGTCCCTGAGATATCGACCGGCGTGTCGCTAGCCGTGATCGCGGTCATTCTGACAGTCACGGCATTGGCGAGTGTGCTGGCAAGCAGGCGCGACCCCTCACTGCGCACCCACGCGGGAACGGTCAGCGTACGCCGCCAGAAAACAGCAGAGAAGCAAGCGTCGGGGGGCGATGCAGCACGTTCCGATACGTCATCCCGGTAGTGCAGCCACCAACGCGGTAGCTGAACACGTAGCGACTAAACCCGCCAATTGCAGGACAATCGCAACATGCCGGAGGAGGGACTCGAACCCCCGACACGCGGATTATGATCCCTTCCCGGCTCCCCGGAATTGGCTCTGCTAAGCGCATCTTAGCCCAAGAAATATGGCCTATTTGCGAGCCGGCCCGGCCCTCTAGGGAAAACCTGGGGAAATCCCTGCTCCTCCTCGCAACTCGTTGGCCGCTCCGAGTCGCTGGAGGTCTATACCGTCATGAGCCAACTGAAACGGCCCACGGGCCACCTGCAAGTCAAGACCGACAAAAACGGCCGCACACGCTCCTTCTGGGCGTTCTGGCGCGACCGCAACGATAAGAAGGGAGGCCGCTGCCTTGGTCCCGCCCATGTTCGGGACTCCGGCAGGAGAACCGTGCGCGGCGCTGTCATCTGGCGGACTGGACATGGTCCCAAGCCGAGCTCTGAATATCTGACGCCCAAGGAGGCGCAGGTACGTCTAGAGACGATCCTCGAGGAGCTCCGCGCTGCTGCGGAGGTCGATCAGGCGGCCGAACGCACGCTCCAGCAGGCGGTCGAAGGCTGGTTGGCGGAGCGCAAGGGAGAGAGGGGGCTGAAGCAATCGACGATCGCCGGCTATGAGGACATGTTCGAGCGCCTCTACCGCGACCTCGGCGCTGACACGCCGGTGCGCGCGCTCGCGGACGGTCGTCTGCGCGCGTACTTCGCCGACTTCAAGGCCTATCGCGTGTTGAGCGAGAAGAAGGCGCGCGAAGCGCTGGCAGAAGGCAAGAACGTCCAGCAACTCACGATCGAGCGCTGACCGCTCAACCGCCCGAGAGTCAGGCAGTCGAAGTGGCGACAAAGGACGAGGCGGTGCGACTTGCCGACGATCTGCCCGGTACATGGAAGCACCGGCGTCGCGGGTGCTATCGCGTCGTTCCGCTCGATGCTCAGCGCCCGCGACGCGTATCACGAGCCACGGCGACGCTGCTCCAGAGTGAAGGCTGGATCGTCAAGCGGCGGAAGGCGAAGCCCTGGATGCTCGTGACTCCAGCGGCTGCGCAGACGCGCAACACCTATCGCGACATCCTCGCCGCGTCGCTCGACTACGCCGTACGCGAGGGCTGGCTTGAGGCGAACCCGCTGGCGACGGTCAAGCGTGCGAGCAAACGCCACGATCACGAGCGCATCCTACGTCGCGACGACTTCTACGACCCGGACGAGATCGATCAGCTCCTCCGACAGGCCCCGGGTGTGTTCGAGGAAGCGTTCTGGCTGTGCGGCGCCCACGCGGGACTTCGCCTGCCGGGAGAGGCGCTGGGACTGCGGTGGGGCGCCGTCGACTTCCAGACGGGTGTGATGCGGCCCTACGACAACTGGGTGCGCAACGAGATGGACACCACCAAGACGTCCGACTCGGAGGCGATCCCAATGACTCCTCGCTTGACCCGTGCGTTGGCTCAGCTCAAGCGCAGGAGGTACGCGACGGGCGACCAGGACTTTGTGTCGTGAGCGAGTTGACTTGGGACTCGCCGGCGTCCGAACGGCCGCTGCGCGACGCCTTCAAGGTCGCCGTGCGGGAGGCCGGTCTGAAGCCGATCAAGATGTACAACCTGCGGCACTCGTTCGGCACCACGTTGGCGCGCAACGGCGCCGACATCAGGACCGTCCAAGCGCTCATGCGTCACGACCGGCTGAGCACGACCGAACAGTACATGGCCTACTCGCCCCGGCCGGCCCTTGCGGATCAGATCGCTCGGGCGCTTGATCCGCACAGCATTCCCGAGAAGGTGCCGCTGATTTGGTCGCTGTCCGAGGGTTCACAGGCGACGTTCCTTGAGCGCCTGGAGGAAGAGATCCCGGCGAAGTGGCTACAGGAGGTACAGCGGCTCTACGCAGAGACCAGCTCGTAGGCCTCGGCATAGACCGATGCGATTCACTTGATGTGGACCTAAGGTCCTACTTCTGGTTGAACGGGGCCACCGTATACGGAGGCGCGAGCTTGGCTCTCGCAATTCGTCCAGAGGGGGCATCTCGTCCGGTCGGAACCGGACGCCTCCTTTCCCCGGCGACGTCAAATCGACGAGCGAGCTGCGCTTCGAACAGCTGCACGAGCTCTCCTGGAGACTCGCGCTCCAAGCGGAATACGCTCGAGGAGACGAAGGTGCTGCTGCTGACACCGGTTGCCATGACCAGCATCTCCTGACTCATGCAATACATCTGGCTATCCCAGCTCGGCGGCGTGCACAACCGCACTCAACCGGCCTCGACCTTCCTTGCTTTCCGCCGCTCCAAGCGGAGATGCAGTGTTTGTGTCTGTTGCGGTAGAGGAGACACCCTAATGATTGTCAAGGTTGCACTGAGCTGTCCATGTTGGGCACCCATCAGCGCGCGCCCAATCTTATAGACGGGAACGCGGACTATCGCTCGCTTGCCGGCCGCAATCGAAAAACTGACACCCCCGATTCTCTCGACCTTGGTATGCCTATCTCTTCCTTTACCGCTTGGCACGGTAGTTGCGAGCGTCAGCTTCCCTAGACAGGTCGCCACATCCGAGCACGTGAGCGTGACTGCTGCGGCACGGCCGTTCTTGACGACGATGGCGCTGTCGAGAAGCACACTCCCTGCAGCCGCTCTTTCTTCCCGCTCCTTCTGTTTCACGGCCGCTTCTTCCTGCTGCTTCTTAGCCGCAGCCAATTCTGCTTCAGTGGGCCCAACGATCAGCGTGCGAGCAGGCGTCGTGAACGTTGATGGGCTTTCGCAGCCTTCCGACGTAACCGTAAACGATGCCGTCCAGTAGATAGTCCGGCGCGCGACAGTGGCCTTGGTGGACGCGAACCTATAGAAGGCGCCCGACTGCGTGCCCACACCACTGTCAATGTCCGGGCTGGAAAGAAGGGCATCCGATGCCGCCATATTGAATGTCAGCGCGTGATTCGATTCTCCCGAGAAGACGGCGGGACTGCCTACCGGTACGGTAATGCCGCTGGCAGGTTCCAGCGGCATATTGCGCGCTTCGACTTCGACCGCCCGCTGGCTTTGGTAGCAACGAACGTACGGCGCTTCCACGTATGCCAACGCCAACGGCGAGCCAGCCAGAGCGATCACGGCGTAGGCCAAGACAACGAGCGCCGCCGCCCATATGAGACCCAACCCCATAACCGCCGCAGCGTGCGGCTCCCTACCAAACATATACATACTCCAACTGTCGATACCAGGCGACTGCGCGTAATCTACTGCATCGACTCACGCACCATCCACCAAGCCGTTGAAAGCCCATCATGGTGCCCCTCGATGCGCTGACGGCTCCGGTCAAAACGCGCTGCCCGCTCCGCGGCGCGCAGGCGACGAGCGCAACCGGCCAGCACGCGGACCCCAAGCGGCTCAACTTCACAATCCTGAAGTGCTCCGACGCTATCACGCTCGCGGCTCGTCCATTTCGGTCGCCTCGGCGGCCCTCACTCAGACGCTCCGAAGCACAAGCCCAAGAGTCGTCGGTGCACGTAGACACAGGTCACTATTCCAGGTTCTCCACCTAGCTACTCGCCAGAGCGCGCGGTCCTCAGCGTTTGTGCTGCGGTGGTGGGTTCGGTCAGAGTTCGGCGACTTCCTTCTTCTTGTACCCTTTCTTGCAGGGCGGAAGCTTGATGCTCCCGCCTGCTTTGTCCTGCACGCATATCTTCAGACCTTTAGCGGACACTTTGCCTTCTTTGCCTTCCTTGCCGGAGGGTCCTTCCTTGCCCTGTTCACCTCGTTCGCCCTGCTTGCCTTCGGCCCCCGTCCTTCCTTCCTTCCCTTCTCTGCCTTCGGCACCAGGCTTCCCTTCGATCCCTTCTGGGGCCGTAGGGTTGCACCCGAGCTGTCCCGTCGGCGTGACCTGAACAAAGCATCCCGTTAGGTGTGTGGGGTATATCCCCGCCATGAAAGCCATGGTCTGCGTACCTTCCTGTCCGACGCGGATCGTGCTCGACTCGTTTGCCACGCCCGGGTTGGCGATGTCGATGTTTTTCGACCCGGTACTCAGACTCCGCCCAGCGCCACTCCCGATCGCGACGTTGGCGGAGCCAGTGGTATCGGCTTCGAGCGCTTCGAAACCGACTGCAGTGTTACCTGATCCAGTGGTGTCGCGGAATAGCGCAAACGTGCCGAACGCGGCGCTTGCATATGCGGTGGCGCTCTTCCCGAGCGCATACGCGCCGGTCGCCACGTTGCCGTGGCCAGTGCCGATTTCATAAAGCGCATACGCCCCGGTCGCCGTGTTCTGGAAGCCGGTGGAGTTGTCATGTAGCGCATATGCGCCGGCTGCGGTGTTGAGTTCGCCGGTTGTGTTCAGGGTAAGTGCGCTGGAGCCGCTCGCCATGTTTTGGTGGCCTTCGGTGTTGAAGTCCAGCGCGTATGCGCCGATCGCGACATTTTCGTATCCCGTGGTGTCGAAGTGGAGCGCTTGATAGCCACAGGCGAGGTTGTTGGAGCCACTGGCGGATTCGAGCGATCCAGTATTTTCACACGAAAAGTTGCCCTGTACGGCATAAGCACGCGCACCCCACCCCAGCCCCAATACCATCGCCGTCACGCTGGCGATCACGATCAGCGCGAACGGCCTCATCACACCGCACCCTTTGAGCTCCATATCCGTCCCTTCGTGTCGTGAAATGCTGGCGCATACGCTGAAGCGCCAAGCGAACCCTCGGATCGTACCCGATCTATATTCCACAACTCGCACCCGCTCAGATTATTGGCACCTGTCTAAGCGCACTCGATGTTGGCCTTCAGTCAGAACCTTTGGCAACCTTCCAATGGGTTGGGAAGTCGTTGCGGCGGCGGGCGATAGTACTGTTTTTGCGTGGATCCGAGCGCGTCCCTAGACGCCAGTCGTGCTCTTGCTCAGGACGAATTGCGAGAGCCCGAAGGGCGACGTCAGGCATTAAATGCGAGCGTTTGCCGGCAGGCCGCCAGACAGCACCCATAGGGCTTCGTCAGCCGTAGCAAGTGGCGGGCGGCAGCAAAGGACCGCGCAGAGTGGAAGTGCGATGGCGATTGCGCGCGCGCCGGGCCTGTACCGTTCGTCAGATCGAAGCTGCTCCCTGAGTCGCTACATTGCTCTTGGGTCGTACACCTGTTCAGGTGAATCTACGGCCCGTCTTGAGACAAGCCCTGGGAGACCGGGCTTGTGTTCTTAAGGGGTCCGCTGCTCGCACCTTCGACGTCTTTTGTAGTGTCATTGTTGATCGACGCGGACTGGCGTGCCATCAGGGCGGATGAACGAGATGACGATCCCGAGTCGCATCGCGTTGGCGATGTTGACCAACTGGCCGAGCGTGAGGTTGCGACGGCCGGCTTCGACGGCGGAAATGTAGGAAGGGGAGACCCCGAGGCTCTCGGCGACCTCGGCCTGGGTGAGCCCGAGCGTTTGGCGGGTGTCTTTGAGCTCACGACCGACGACCTTCGCGTGGACCTCGGATACCGCAGTTCGCGGCATGAGCTCAGGCGGCGGTGGAGTAGCGGAAACTGGCGACGACCGGCTCGATCGCGGCGACCTTGGTGACCTTGACGTGGAGGTCTCCGTTGCGGTAGCCGAAGGGCAGCAGTCGTGCCCAGCGCTCGGCGCCATCAGCTCGTGTGATGCGCTCCCCGGTCTCGGGGTCGACGGTCGCGAGGTCGGGGTTGATCCAGTCGGCGTGCAGCCCGCTGATGCTCACGTCGTCGCCATCGGCGAGCAGCTGCGCGACAGGCACCTCGATCCACTCTTTGGTGTCTGGGTCGCGCTCGAAGGTCGTGAAGTTGACTTGGATCATCGGAAGACTCCCCTTCGGTATCGAGTGCTCAGGTTGACCTCTTGAGTTAAGATACTACCATGGCTTACCGAGCGCATGGCGGGCATCTCAGAATTCGCCGGGACGCAGGATCTCGCCTCTTTGCAGCATGAGCTGTGCCCTGTCCGCCAGTGCCTGCGCGCGGGCAGGCGGGAGGAACCGCGCCATTCCGAGCAGGTCGGAGTTGCTGAGCAGGCTGGTGAGCGCGTCGCGCTCCTCCGTGAGCAGACTTGCGGCGCCGTGCCCGTGGCGAGAAGCCACGAAGTCGGAGTAGTTGAGGATGGCTCGTGGCAGCGCGAAGGTGTAGCCGTGATCGATCAGAGTCAGCTGATTGCCGTCCCAGCGCCAGTTCCCGTCGTGACGGTCCTGCTGCGCGATCAGCGAGTCGAAGAACGCCGCGGGCAGGCACCAGGTCGGGTTCAAGGTCGGCGCCGTATCGCGTGGCCAGCCAATCGCTCGTAGCGAGAGCGAGCCATCCTGGCCAGCGTACTCGCGTAGCACACACGGCACGACGATCTCATCCCACGGCGGCCCGAGCGCCGCCGCGAGCCGCCAGCTGACCGCCTCGTGCAGCGGTGGCGTCTCGTCGGTCTGCCCGTAGGCAATCGCGTTGGCGACATGGACCCCCGAGAAGGGCTTGTGGAACACGATCGCTCCACCGGCTAGTTCCAACTGCTTCGTCGCGTTGACGCCGGGAGAGGTCGTGGGCGCCGGCGTACCGGTGAACGCCTCGTTGAGCATCTGCTGCTCAATTGCGCGAGCACCCTGGCTCGCCCGGACAGCCGCTATCTGTGCGCCGATCTTCACCCACCCAAGTGTGACCGTGCGTGAGGACGCCTCGGCCTGTGCCCTTTCGGTGCCCCATAGGGAAATCTCTGGGGAAATCCACCGCCGCCGTGATACTCTGCAAACCACTGCATTTGCAGGCCATTCGCTATGCCGGAGGAGGGACTCGAACCCCCGACACGCGGATTATGATTCCGCTGCTCTAACCAGCTGAGCTACTCCGGCGGGACGACGGAGTCTAGCTTCTGGCAGGCTCGCAGCGACTGTCTCCCGCTATGAACCTCTCGCCCGCCACGCCGCTGCTCGCGGTGCCCAACGTATCCGAGGGGCGTGACCGTGGCGTCGTCGACGCGATCGGGCGGGCGCTTGCCGCCGCGCATGTTGTACGCCTGCTTGACACTCACGCCGACCCCGACCACCACCGCTCAGTGTTCACGCTGGCCGGCACGCAAGGTGAGCTCTCGACAGCCGTGCTCGCGGGGGCGCGAGTCGCGGTCGGGTGTATCGACGTGATGCACGGATCGCTGGCGCGCGAGCGCGGCGAGCATCCGCACGTAGGGGCGCTGGATGTGGCGCCGATCGTCTACATCGACATCGCCCAGCGCGGTGCCGCTTGTGCGGAGGCGCTCGTGCTCTCGCACGAGATCGGCGAGCTGGGCGTACCCGTGCTGCTCTATGGCCAGTTGGCACAAGGGCGGCCGCGAGCCGACCTGCGCCGCGGCGGTGTGAGCGGCCTGGCGGCGCGGCTTAGTAACGGCGAGCTGCGTCCGGACTTCGGGCCACCCCGATTGCACCCCACGGCCGGCGCGACGCTTGTGGCAGCGCGCGAGCCGCTTATCGCCTTCAATCTCGAGCTTGCGGCGCCGGCGAGCGTGCAGGACGCGCGGCGCATCGCCGCCCTAATCCGCGAGGGCGGAGCACAGGGGCTGCCAGGGCTGCGAGCGATCGGCGTCGAGCTTCGATCCGATGGCATCGCTCAGGTCTCAACCAATGTCGAGCGGCCGCTGGAGGCGCCGCTGCGATATGTCGTGGAAGCCGTCGCCAGGCACGCCGACGTCGCCCGTGTCGAGCTCGTCGGGCTGGCTCCGCGCGCGGCGCTCGATCACTTCCCTGCGGAGATACCCTGGCGTGGCGGGGATCCTGAGGCGCGTCTGATCGAGAACGCACTAGGGTTCTAGTACCGGCCGCCGAATCACGGTGCGCGGGATAATCGGGCGAACGGCAGCGAGGAACAGAGATGGCGCAAACCAGGCGCAAGCGGCAGACCAAGCACCGTGGCAACGCGGCCGGGATGGTGGAGTCGCGCGGGCGCACCGGGCGCAAGCCGACCGCCGATGAGAAGAGCGGTAAGGCGACTTCGCCAAAGGATCGCCAGAAGCAGATTCCGCGCGCGGACAGGCCACCGACGTGGCCCGGCGCTTTCTATCGTGCGATGGCCGCCGCGGTGCTGATGCTGCTCGTCAGCTTGCTGCTACTCAAACTCAAGCATCCCAATCAGGCCATCGCGCTGTTTCCGATCGTGCTGATCGCCTATGTGCCAATCAGCTACTACACCGATCTGTGGCTGTTCAGACGCAGGCAGGCGAGCAAGGCCAAGCGCACCGGGAGCAAGGCGTGAGCCAGGACGCACCGCTTGACGTGCGCTGTTTCAGCGTTGGGCCGATCCAAGAGAACGCCTACTTCGTGCGCTCGGATGCGGAGGCGACCAGTGCGCTGCTGATCGACCCGGGCGAGGAGCCTCAGCGGCTACTCGACGCGGCGGAGGACCTGGGCGTGCAGGTCGAGGCGATCCTGATCACCCACTGCCACTTCGACCACATCGGCGCCGTCGCTCCGATCGCTCGCGCCACCGGCGCTCCCGTCTACTGCCCGGAGATTGAGGTTCCGGTGCTTGCCGACATCATGAAATGGACGATGCCCGGCTTCGGGCCGTTTGAGAGCTGGCAGGCAGAGAAGACCGTCAAGGGTGGTGAGCGGCTTGAGCTCGCCGGGATGGACATAGAGGTGGTTTTCACTCCGGGGCACAGTCCTGGCCATGTGACCTATGCGATCTCAGGCGCCGGTGGGCCGGCGGTGCTGCTCTCCGGCGACGTCCTCTTCCAGGGCTCGGTCGGTCGCGTGGACCTGCCCGGCGGCGACTGGGCGACGCTCGAGCGCTCGATCGCCGAGCTGATTCGGCGCTTTCCCGCCGAGAGCCAGGTCCACCCGGGACACATGGGGACGACGACACTCGGCCAGGAGCTTCAAACCAATCCGTTCCTGGCAGAGCTGCGGGCAGCGGCGCTCGCGTGAGCGGCGAGCAGCTTAAGGCCCCGCGCGGCACCTACGACGTTCTCGGCGAGGGCGCTGCCGCCCGCACGGTCCTGGAGGGCAAGGCACGCGCGATCCTGGAGGGCGCAGGCTATGAACGGATCGAGACGCCTGCGTTTGAGGCAACCGAGCTGTTCGCGCGCGGGGTTGGCGCCTCCACCGACATCGTCTCCAAGGAGATGTACACGTTCACCGACGGCTCGGGCCGCTCGCTGACGCTGCGACCGGAGGGCACGGCGCCGGTCTGCCGCGCCTACGTCCAGCACGGCATGCACAAGGCCGCGCAGCCGGTGAAGCTCTGGTACCTGTCGAGCTTCTTTCGCTACGAGCGCGCGCAACAGGGCCGCTTCCGGCAGTTCTGGCAGGTCGGCGCCGAGGCGCTTGGCTCGGACGATCCGGCCGTTGACGCTGAGTCGATTGTGTTGCTCGGGGCGCTGCTCGAGGAGATGGGGGTGGGCGAGGTGCGTCTGCGGCTCTCAAGCCTGGGAGGCGCCGAGGGCCGCGCTCGCTACCGCGAGCGGCTGCAAGCGCACCTGCGTGTCAACGAAGCAGCGCTGGCCGAGGAGGTGCGCGAGCGCATCGACCTGAACCCGCTGCGTGCGTTTGATTCGGCCCACGAGGGCACCGTTGCGGTCATGCGCGAGGCGCCGCGATTGCTCGACGAGCTTGACCCCGAGGACGCCGAGCACTTCGCCGAGGTGCGGGCGCTGCTCGACCGCGCTGGCGTTCACTACGAGATCGATCCAACGCTTGTGCGCGGCTTGGACTACTACACCCGTACGGTGTTCGAGTTCTCAAGCGACGCGCTCGGCGCCCAGAGCGGCGTTGGTGGCGGCGGGCGCTACGACGGGCTGGTGCAACAGCTCGGCGGCCCGCCCACGCCGGGAATGGGCTGGGCGGCGGGGATTGAGCGGATCCTGCTTGCGGGCACCGCGACGGCGGCGGGGTCCGCCAGCGTCGACCTGTATATAGGGCTGGATATTGGGGAGGGGGATTTGGCGCGTCCTGAGCTCTCCCGCGCCGCCTTCGGGATACTCGGCGAGGCGCGATCGGCTGGGCTTCGCGCCTACATGGAGATGGCTGGTCGGTCGCTAAAGGGGCAGATGCGCCAAGCCGACCGGGCGGGGGCGCGCTACATGGCGATCGTTGGTGCCGACGGGACCGTTTTGAAGGACATGCAGGACGGCGGCCAGGAGACGCTCCAGACCGACACGGTGGTTCATGCCGCCCTACGAGGGCTGCGCGAGCTCTAGGAATTGTCGACGGATTGCCTCTAGGGCCTGTCGAGATCGGCCACGGCGTTCAACTCGTGAGGCGTTTGTGCCGACATGAGAGTTGTGACTCAAGTCTCGCGTCCATTTCAGATCGCGCTGTTGGCGGTTGCGCTACTCGGCCTCGTGTGGGTCGTTGCTCTGCACGGGCATGCTCCTGGCGGCAAAGAGTCGACCGGAACGGCGCCTGCGCCCGCCACCGCTCCAAACGCCCAGGCCGAGGCGAGAGCCGCCGCCAAACCCACTCCGATTTACCACGGCGCCGCCCCCGGCGTGGAAGGGCTGACGCGCGCGATCGCAAAAGCGCACGGCGCTGTTGCCACCTCTCAGCGCAACGCGCAGGAACTGCAACAGCACTCGCGCGAAGCCTCCCAGGAAGCGTCTTCTGACTCGTCTGCAAATGCAGTCGCTCATTCACGCGCCGTCCAGAGTGCCGCCGCCGTGCGCGCTCATGAGGTGGCCGTCGAAGCCAGACGCGCCAAGGCCAGGCACGCGGCCGCCGTCAAGCACGCGACCGCCGGCCGGCCCGCAGCTCAGGTCGCGGTCGAACACGAGGTGGCGCAGGGAAAGACCGTGCTGCTGTTGTTCTGGGACTCGAAATCGAGCGTCAGTCGTGAGGTGCGCGTCGAAACGCAGGCGCTGGTCAGCTCATCCAAAGGCAGCCTCGCGCTGCACGTCGCAGCCCCCAATCAAGTTGGTGAGTTCGGCTCGCTTACCGAAGTGGTGCACGTCTACCAGACCCCGACGATCCTGATCGTCAATCGCCGCGGCGTGGTCAGCACGCTCTCGGGCTTGACCGATACGTTTGCGCTCAAGCAACTGATCCACGAAGCACAGCGCGCCACGAGCTAGCTGCTCGGGTCTTACAGCTAGCCGTACACTCGACGCAGTATGGGCGTCGAGGCTTTCTCCACACACTTGCAGCGTCCGCTGCGGCGTGGCCACACTCCTGAGGGCGCCCACACGGGCGCGGCCGGCGGCGCGGCATGCGGCGATCTCATCCGTATCTCGCTGCGAGTGGACCTGGCCAGCTCTGAGGGTCGGGTGCGCGACGCGGGCTTTGACGCCAGCGGCTGTGGCGCGGCGATCGCCGCCGGTAGCGCGACCGTCGCGCTCGTGCTTGACAGGCCGCTGCTAGACGCCGCCCGGGTGGGCGTCCAGGAGATCGAAGCCGAGTTGGGCGGTCTGAGCTCGGCCAAGCGCCACGCGGCTGAGCTGGCGGCAGACGCGCTGGCGCGCGCTCTTGGCGCCGCGGCGCGTGAGCAAGCACAGCTTCAGGCCACGGCCTCGCGCACGCTGGTGGCGATGAGCGGCGGCGTTGATTCTGCGGTTGCCGCGCTGCTAGTCACTGAAGAGGGGACGGAAACCGTGGCGGTAACACTCGAGCTATGGGCCGATCCCGAAAACGACGGCGAGCGCTCCTGCTGCTCTGCTCAGGCGGTGCGCTCAGCGCGGGAGTTGGCTCACCGGCTTGGGCTGCCACACTTCTCGATCGACCTGCGCGAGGAGTTCCGTGCCGGGGTAGTCACACCGTGGCTATCAGAGCACGCGGAGGGGCTAACGCCGAATCCCTGCGTGCGCTGCAACGGCGAAGTGCGACTGGACGCGATGCTCGACCTGGCCGAGCGACTGGGGGCACAGGCGCTTGCCACTGGACACTACGCTCGGGTACAGGACGGACTGCTGTGCACCGCGGTCGACGAGAACAAGGACCAGAGCTATGCGCTGGCGGCGCTTGCGCCCGACTCGCTTGCGCGGATGCGCTTCCCGCTCGGCTCGCTGACTAAGCCGCTGGTGCGCGAGCTGGCCGAGCAAGCCGGGCTGGCGGTCGCCAAACGGCCTGACTCGCAAGACCTCTGTTTCCTGGCAGGCACCAGCCACGGCGCGTTCCTCGCTCGCCACGGCGATCTGGGCGATCGGCCAGGCGAGATCCTCGACGGCGACGGTCGTGTGCTCGGTCGGCATCGCGGCGTTCACACAGTCACGATCGGACAGCGCCACGGGCTCGGCATCGGTGGCGGACAGCCGTTGTACGTGATCGCTACCGACGCGCGTGCGAACACGATCACCGTTGGTCCGCGGGAGCGGCTGCGTACCAACCGCTTTCGCGTGCGCGACGTGACATTGCATCGCGACGGGATTTGCGTCGACGCCGTCAAGGTCCGCTATCGCGGTCGCCGCGTGTCCTGTCACATCGACGGCGTGACAGAGGCGGGCGTCCACCCACGGTTGGACGTGCTGACGCCCGACCCGCACGAGCGCACCGCTCCCGGTCAGATGGCCTGCCTGTACGCGGGCGACCAAGTGGTGGGATACGGAACTATTGCCTGACGGTGGGCCTGAACGCGCCGGTCCGGCTGGCACGAGCGCCGTGAGCCTAAGATTCGCTCGATGAAGACCGACGAGATCCGCGAGCGCTACCTCGCCTTCTTTGAGGAGCGCGGTCACAAGCGCATACCCTCGGCGTCACTGGTCCCGTCCGCGCACGATCCCTCGGCGCTGCTGACCGTCGCGGGCATGCACCCACTCAAGCCCTACTTCCTTGGCCAGGAAACTCCGCCGGCGCCGCGACTAACCGACTGTCAGAAGTGCTTTCGCACGATCGACATCGCCAACGTCGGCAACACCTCGCGCCACCTCACCTTCTTTGAGATGCTCGGCAACTTCTCGATTGGTGACTACTTCAAGGCCGAGGCGATCGCGTTCGCCTGGGAGCTTTCGCTGGACGTGTTCGGCTTCGCACCGCAAGACATCTGGGTAACCGTGTTCGAGGGCGACGAGGGCCTTGGCCTCGGTCCCGACCAGGAGGCGATCGGGCTGTGGGAAGCGCTTGGCGTCCCCTCCGCGCGGAT
>DASTPN010000032.1:0-5074 GCA_035719985.1 Solirubrobacteraceae bacterium
CCGCGTCCACGAGCCCGAGCTCGCTCGAGACCTGCTCGCGGAAACGTTTGCCTCGGCGATCGCTGGCGGCCCCAGTTTCCGTGGGCAAACAGACGAGGAGCTCTCCGGCTGGTTGTGGAGCATTGCCCGCAACACGCTGGGCGACCAGCGCCGACGCGAGCAGGGCGATGACGCACGGATCCGTCGGCTGGGTCGCGGTCGCATCGCCCTCTCCGACCGCGAGATCGAGCGAGTCGAGGAGTTGGCCGGCATCGCCGAGCTGCGCGAAGCCGTCGCCCAGCGACTGTCAGAGCTGCCCTTTGACCAGCGCGAAGCGGTGCGCTTACGCGTGCTCGACGACCTTCCATACGAGGAGATAGCGCGCAGCATGAGGACCACCGCCGACACGGCCAGGGCGCGCGTCTCACGTGGCCTGCGCAGCTTGAACATCGCGCTGAGCCGCGAGCACCGGGCCTGGAGGCAGGGATGAGCGGCGAGCATGAGACCGCGCTGGAGGGCGATGAGGGCCGCTATGACTCCGAACTGCCGTTTCTTCACGCGCTCGAGCGCGACGTCAGGAGGCACGCACGCCATGCCGCGGCCGCGCGCCAACGAGCCCACTCAATGCGCGCAGAGAGGACAACAGCCGACCAAAGCAGCTCTCACTTCAAGGGTGATCCCAAGGATGATCGCCATACCCGACGACGCCGCGTGTCACCCGCCGGCGGCCGCGTCGCGCGACGTTCATTGGCGCTGCTGGCGCTGCTCTCGCTGGTCGGCGCGAGCGCGTTTGGCGCCGGGCGACTTCTCGCCGGCTCTGGCGCACCCGACCCGGCGTCGGTACGCCAGAGCGCCTTCGCCACGCTCGCTACGGGGGCCGTTGGCGACGAACGCTGGTCGTTGCGCGCCTACAGTCGCGGCAGCGAACAGTGCCGCGTGCTGGAGGTGGGTGACACAGAGTCCTCCCGCTGCTCGGCGGCGCTGGGCCGCCATTCTTTGAGCGCGGACAGTGCGCTCAGCCCGAGCGGACGCTTCCTGTTTGGCCTCGCCGGCGCGACGATCCGGTCGATCTCCGTTCGCGCCGACGGCGGCTCGGCGAGGACAATCCGTGCACGAACACGCGCCCTGTCGAGGAACGCCGCCCGTGCCACCGGCATGGGCGGCGACGAGCGCTGGTACGTCGCGATATTGGCGCGGCCGATCGGCGAACCGGATCCTCCATTGCGTATACAGGGGCTCGATCGCCGCGGACGGCCGACGGGAGCCACGTTGCTCAACTGCCCTGAAACGGGCGAACCCAGCCGCTGTTCACGCTGACACGACAGGTCACTTGTGTTCATTCTGTTGTCGGCTGCCCCAGTCCCGTCACAATCATCCGTCGTTTACGTCATAATGCGCTCATGGAGATTGCCGACATCGACGTTCAAGCCGCGATCGGCGCGCCGATGCTCGACGAGATCCGCCGCACCGCGGAGCGTCGGTTGCGCGAGATCGAGCCACTGATCGAAGAGGCCGAGCGTCTGCGCGAGGTGCTCGCCGTGATCGAGCGTCGCTCGATCGGGGGCAGCTCCGAGCGGGCGCGGGCGCTGCGCACGCGCGGCGAGCAAGCTCACTCAGCCGTCTCCCCGCGTGCGGCCAAGGGCGCCAACAAGCGACTGATCCTCGAATTAGTCGGTGAGCGCCCCGGCATAACACCGGCGGAGATTGCCCGTACAACCGGCCTCAAGCGCACAGTCGTCGCCTCTACCGTAAGCCGCCTCAAGCGCTACGGCGAGCTTCGCGACTACGAGCAGGGTGGCGTTTGCCTGCCTGGGTTGGCAACCGTCGGCGCGGCGGTCGGATCGACGTCCCGGCGGCGGCCCAGCACAGCGCCGGCCACGGCCAAGCGCTCGCGCAGGCTTGCCCCGGCCGCATAGGCAAGGACGCTTTCCCTAAACAACTCGTTTGTTGACGCCCGCGTCAACGAATCTTTCTCGGAATGTTCACATCTGTATCGGCGAGGGCGTCATTGTTGCCGCCTACGCATGAGCAATCCCCGCCTCACCGCCCAGCGCCGTAAACAATCGCGCGCCCAACTGGGCCTCCAACGCGCAACCGAAACCGCCAGTCGCGCCGGGCGTGCAGTCACCAGCGACCCGCTCTCGAGCTTTCTGCTGCTCGCCTCCGTCGCCCTGGCAATCGCCTTCTTTGCCCTACTCGGCTCCTTGCGACCCCAGGGCGAGGGGCAGCAGGTCGCGCTCACCAACATCACGACGCTTGCCAACTCCCAACGCGTCCGCTCGGCCGTGTTGCTGGACCACGACCACCAGGTTGTCGTCCAGACTGACACTGGGCTTCAGGTCTACGCCGACTATCCCGCCTCAGATGCGGCCACGCTTGAAATCCTCAACATCCTGCGCAAGGGCGGCGCACAGGTGTCAGTCGATCCGCAATCGAGCAAGCCTGCCCGCCAGATCGTGGTGCAATTTCTGATCCCGATCCTGCTGCTCGTCTGCCTGTTTGCGTTCTTCACACGTCAGACAAAGGACGGCTCCGGCGGCATCGCTTCCTTCTCAAACTTCAAGGGGATCGGCAAGCGCAAGAGCAAGAAGAATGCCTCACCGATTACTTTCGCCTCGGTCGCCGGCGCCGGCGAGGCCGTCGCCGAGCTGCAGGAGATCCGAGATTTCCTGGACGATCCCTCCAAGTACCTCTCCGCCGGGGCGGCCGCCCCGAAGGGCGTACTGCTGGTCGGGCCGCCGGGCACCGGCAAGACGCTGCTGGCACGCGCAACCGCCGGCGAGGCCAACGCCGTCTTCTTCTCAGCCTCAGGCGCCGAGTTCGTCGAGTCGCTCGTCGGCGTCGGTGCCGCACGCATCCGCGACCTGTTCGCCAAGGCCCGACGCATGGCGCCGGCGATCGTCTTCATCGACGAGCTCGATGCCGCCGGGCGCAAGCGCGGCGCCGGTGTCGGGCAGGGCAACGACGAGCGCGAGCAGACGCTCAACCAGCTCTTGGTGGAGATGGACGGATTCGGCGGCGACGCGGGCGTGGTCGTGATGGGCGCCACCAACCGCCCGGACATCCTTGACCCCGCCCTTCTGCGGCCTGGCCGCTTCGACCGCCAGGTCGTGGTCGACAACCCTGACGTGCACGGGCGCTTTGAGATCCTCACCCTGCACGGGCGCGGGCGTAGATTCACCGCCGATGTCGACCTGTTCGAGATCGCCAAGCTCTGCCCTGGGTTCTCCGGCGCTGAGCTTGCCAATGTCGTCAACGAGGCGGCGCTCTTGACAGTGCGCGAAGGCGAGACCGAGGTCGATCAACGCACGCTCGAGGAGGCGATCGATCGCGTCGTCGCCGGGCCTGCCAAGAAGCACGTGCTGACCGAGGACGAGCGCTGGACGATCGCCATCCACGAGGCCAGCCACGCCGTCGCCACGCGCGCGATCGGCCAGGTCGTCAGCGCTCAGAAGCTCTCGATCGTCGCGCGCGGGCGCCAGCTCGGCACCGCGGCGCACATGCTCACCGACCGAGACGCCGTTATGCACCGCCGCTCAGACCTCGAACGTCACCTGGTCGCCATCCTGGCGGGCACCGCTGGCGAGCTGCTGGAGTTCGGCGAGGAGTCCACCGGCTCCAGCGACGATCTGCACGCCGCCACCAAGCTGGCGCGCAAGATGGTCACCAGCTACGGCATGAGCTCGCAGCTCGGACACGTCACGATCGGCGAGCCCGGCGGCGAGGTGTTCCTCGGCGCCTCGCTGCAAGACCTGGGCTCGATCGGGCCCGAGACGCTCAACCTGATCGACAACGAGGTGGAGCGGATCGTCGAGGACGCCGAGATACTCGCCGAGCACACGCTGCGCTCTAACTGGGACACAGTCAGGGAGACAGCGCAAGCGCTGGTCGAGCACGAGACGCTCTCAGGGGTGGCGCTCGACGCTGTGCTCTCCACGGTGCAGGAAGTCGACATCACCGCGATAGCACTGCCTGAGCGCGACCGCCGCGGCCGCCAGCGCGGCTGAGCGTCGCACAACCACAGCTCGGACCGTTGGGACTCATCCGGAACGTGCGGCGGCCCCATTTTCCGCCGGACGGTGCTGTAGCGTTTTGTCTACATTGATCGCGCTGTCACAGTATGCTGGAGGGGTGCGCACACTCGTCCTGGATCCGATGACCGCGGGCCTGGAGCCGATCCTCGAGCGCCGCAAGCGCTCAGGGCTCGATCGCATGGATGAGATCTGGGAGGGGGTGCTGCACATGGTTCCTGCGCCAAGCCACGCGCATGGGAGTATCGAAGCTCAATTGATGGAGCAACTCGGACCGAGCGCCAGGAAGGCCGGCCTCGAGCTGATCGGCCAAAGCAACCTCGGCGAGGGGGAACATAACTTCCGCGTGCCCGACTGCTCGCTGCACCGCCCCGGCGCGCATGGGGTCTGGCACGCCACTGCGGCGCTCGTCGTCGAGGTGGTCTCGCCAAACGACGAGAGCTGGGAGAAGCTGCCGTTCTACGCCGAGCACGGCGTCGACGAGGCGCTGATCGTCGACCCGGAGCAGCGCTCGGTCGAGTGGCTGGGGCTGATCAACGGGCGATACGAGCCGATCGCGCGCAGCCGACTGATCGAGCTCGGCGCCGACGAACTGGACGACACGCTCGACTGGCCAGACCTCGAGTAGGCGGGCCTCACCCTGGTCGATCCTCGGCAGCTCAGGCCCGCACCGCCCGCCTGAGCGAGAGCGCAAGCAGCAGCATCACCGCGGGAGGCATCAGCCACCAGGCGTATATACCCGCCGCCGCCAGCAACGCCACCGCACCAAGCGACACGACTACGCCGAGCGCGGTGCGCCAGTCGTCGCCGACGACGAACTCCCAGATCCCCACCAGCAGCGACCGCACCCGACTCATACGTCCTACCCCTGCTCGGCGCCAGCCGCCCGCTCGGCAACGGCCACAGGCGCGGGCCACGCCCGCAACGTGCGGGTCATTGCCATCGAGCACAACAGCACCGCGGGCACGATCGCTAGCAGCGCCACATCGTCGCCAGGCCAGGCAGCACCGGCGCCCTCGGCGCCCCAGAACATGCCGAACGAGGTGAGCATCACGCCGACGGCG
>DASTPN010000033.1:0-3605 GCA_035719985.1 Solirubrobacteraceae bacterium
GAATCCCGTTCCTGTGGGCGCTTCGGACCGGCGATGCTCGGCACGACCTCACCGAGATCGAGCTCGATCAGATCGGAGAAAACTGGCTCCGGGGAGTCCTCGTCGTGCCACAAACCCTGCTCGCGCGCGTAAGCCTCGACCAGCGCGATCCGCTCCAGCGGCCGGCCCGAGAGCTCCAGGTAGCGCAGCGTCTCGGCGTCGATGGGGAAGATCGCGCAGGTCGAGCCGAACTCGGGCGACATGTTGCCGATCGTCGCTCGGTCGGCTATCGGCAGCCCTGCCAGGCCGGCGCCGTAGAACTCCACGAACTTGCCCACCACGCCGCGAGCGCGCAGCATCTCGGTCACCGTCAGCACCAGGTCGGTGGCGGTCGCGCCCTCCGGAAGCGTGCCAGAGAGCTTGAAGCCGAGCACTTGCGGGATCAGCATCGACATCGGCTGACCAAGCATCGCCGCCTCGGCCTCGATTCCACCGACACCCCAGCCGAGCACGCCGAGGCCGCCCACCATCGTCGTGTGCGAGTCGGTGCCGACCAGCGTGTCCGGATAGGCCTGCGGCAGGCCTCCCTGAGAACCGCTGTCGCCGGCGGCCTCGTCGGTCGAGAACACCACGCGCGCCAGGTACTCAAGGTTGACCTGGTGCACGATGCCCGTGTCCGGAGGCACGACCGCAAAGCCGTCGAAGGCCCCCTGTCCCCAGCGCAGGAACGAATAGCGCTCCTGGTTTCGTTCGAACTCGCGCTCGGCGTTGATGCGGAAGGCGTCGCGGGTGCCAAATGCGTCGACCTGCACCGAGTGGTCGATTACCAGCTCGGCCGGCACCAGCGGGTTGATCTTGTTTGGATCGCCGCCCATCACAGCCATCGCGTCGCGCATCGCCGCCAGGTCCACAATCGCGGGCACGCCGGTGAAGTCCTGCATCAGCACGCGGGCGGGCGTGAAGGCGATCTCGATGCCGGGCTCGGCTTTCGCGTCCCAGCCCGCGAGCGCTTCGATGTCTTGCGCCGAGACCGAGCCGTTGCCCTCGGTGCGCAGCAGATTCTCCAGCAGCACCTTCAACGAGAACGGCAGCCGCGCGATATCAAAGCGCTCCCGCAAGGCGTCGAGACGGAAGACCTCGTACTCGACCCCGCCCACCTCGAGCGTGCCCTTGGTGCCGAAGCTGTCGCCGGCCACGACGCTCACGCGCTCCTGGGGGGTAGCGGAACGATGCGCCGATCGCTCGCATGCACCGTCTCGCCCTCGGGCGGCCGGGCGAGCACAGCCGATGTCCGGGATCGCTCGGGGTCGTAGGCCCAAGCCCCGGTGACACCACCCTTGCCGTTGCGCTTACCCCTGAGCAGCGCGGCGTCACAGGCGCTCAGCAGCTCATCCACGCTCATCGCCTCGCTCCACTGAGCGACACCCATCGAGGCGGACACCGCCGAGCCGTCGGGCAGGTTCACAGCACGCACCCGCTCGAGTGCGCGCTCGCCGGCTACCACGGCGCTGTCGAGATCGGCGCTCGGCAAGATCACGACGAACTCATCCCCGCCATAGCGGGCGACCCGGTCAAAGGCCCTGAACTCGCCCATCAATGCATGAGCCGACTGGCGCAGAACCGTGTCGCCGACCAGGTGTCCAAAGCGGTCGTTGACGAGCTTGAAGTCGTCGAGATCGACAATCGCACACGAGAGCTGCCCGCGCGAGCGCTGTGCACGCCCGATCTCCTCGGTCAGACGTAGGCGCATCGCGCGGTGATTCATGCAGCCCGCGACCGAGTCCGTGCCCGCTTCCGAGCGTGCACGAGCGAGCGCCAGCACAGTGGCGGCGTGATCCACGAGCGTCTCGGCCTGCTCGAGTGCGGGCTCCTCGTAAGGCCGGCTGGCTCGGCGCACTAGAACGACTACCGTCTCGATCTCTCCCGCGAGCGCTAGCGGGACGATCAGCGCGCAGCTGGGAGCCTGCCCGCCGGCCGGAGCGCCGCTTGCCAGGCGTGGCACGCTGGCGCTTAGCTCGCGCGGGCCAATCGCAAGGAACGAGCGACCGCTGCGCTGCGCCCAACCCACCCCCGGCGGACGCTCCTGCGCGCTCTGCAGATAACTGAGCCGCCCGTCGCCGCGCTGTAGATGCACGACAACGACGTCCTGCCCCTCACGGGCGAGAAGCTCGTGGACGTGCACCTCCTCGGCTCCCAACACGCTCATCAGCTCGCGCGCCAGTCCCGCGTAGACGGCATGTTCGCCACCGGGCGCTTCGGCGAGCCGGGTCAGCCGGCGCAGGCCGGCGAGCACGCCATTTGACTCCGCGCCGTCCTGCCGGCCAAGCGTCGGCGGGTCCACTCGATTGGTCGAGACAGAAGCCATCGCCTCCAATCTAACGCGCAGGCGCGATGATCCGCTGACTCACGGGCCTAACCTCGTTTGTGGGCGGCGTGCTTATGGCTGGAGTGGCGGCGTCGATGGTGGTGACTCCGCTTGCGCTTGTGCGGGCAGCCGGCCACGGCGATCCGCGTCGTGCGTTTGAGGACCTTGCCGTTCTGGCCGGTGAGCGTAGTCGGCATCAGCAGCGGCTTCTTGCACAGATTGCCGACGGCACCAAGCGCCGATTTCTTGCCCTGCGGCAGCTTCAGTTCGACGCTTGAGACCGGCACGTCCGGCAGCGAGGCGAAGTCTGAGCTTGTGATGCTTTTGACGATGTTGGTGTGTCCGACGAGGATCACGTGTACGCCATCGCCACTGAGCAACAGATCGAGGTCGGGGAAGGCGGCGCCGCCGTGCGAGACGAACACGGCCGAGCCGATCAGCTTGTCGGGCAGCACGGGTGTGGAGGCCACGACCGTGCCCACATAGGAGCCCG
Source organism: Solirubrobacteraceae bacterium (assembly GCA_035719985.1). Lineage (GTDB taxonomy): Bacteria > Actinomycetota > Thermoleophilia > Solirubrobacterales > Solirubrobacteraceae > Palsa-744. Next base: position 2,838 of record DASTPN010000033.1, read on the forward strand.
GCGGGCAGCTGAACGGGTTGGCGTTGAACGTCGCCTCACGGCAGGCCAGGTTGAGCGTGCTGACTCTCGCCGGCAGTTGCTTTGGCAGCTGCACGAACACGGACTTAATGTTCGACTGCAGGCCCTTGGGAAAGACGATCTTCGTTTTCAGCGCGGCGCCGATAGTGCGGTTGGTTTTCGCTTTGGTCGAGGCGGTCAGTTTCGCCCCGAACGGGAGCGATGAGCAGCCGCTGGCCTGGAATGGAGTCGACACGCCGGCGCTGGTGCCGAAGGTCGAGGTCAGATTGCTTTCCAGCGACAGCGCGCCGCAGTTGGTCGGATTGAGCATGAACCCAGGCCGCGTGACGTTGACCGACAGCGAGCGCAACCGGATCGGCGCGCCGCCGACAACCGTCGGCAGCTGGCTCGAGACGACGATGCGGGCGCTGAAGGGTTCTACACCCACCGAAGCGCGGGTGACGATCTTGCCGTAGTCGTAGGGGCCAATTTTTTCGGCGGGAACGACGACCGACAGTCCGTACGGTTGACCGCCGTAAGGCCCTGTCAGATAGGCGCGCCCCGTAAGGCCGAGCGGAGTGGAACCGGAGCCGACGGTCACCGACGCAGTGCCGATTTCACTGCTGGCCGGGCATTCGCCGCTTGCCGCCTGCGGTTCGCCGCACAGCGGTTTGATCGCGGTGATCTTGCCGACCAGCCCGGGTGGCAGCACGGTGCTCAGCTTGGAGAGGTACTGCTGGCCTTCGGGGCGCGCCAGACTGAACGCGAACG
>DASTPN010000034.1:0-3356 GCA_035719985.1 Solirubrobacteraceae bacterium
TTCGCGCCCGAGCTTCAGGGATCGATCGCGCTGCTCTTGTCGCAAATGGCCGCGAATCTTGGAGCGCGCGCGGCTCGTCACGGCGAAGTCGAGCCAGTCCTTCGAGGGATGCTGCGAAGGATTCGTCATGACCTCGACGACGTCGCCATGGGATGGACTGATTCGCCGGACGGCGAGCTAGGGCATGCCACCGTCGAGCGGCTGCTTGACCTTCCACGCAGACCCTTCGCGGGCGAGCACGATCGTGCGCAGTTCCGGGGTGGTCGCGAAGTTCATCACTACTAACGCCACCGGCTCGTTGATGCGCACGAACCGCACCCGCAGTGACGGTACCTCCGCCGCGAGTGCCCTTCGGTTCTGTGCGAACAGTCTCGCCAGCGCTCCGGCGCAGTTGCCTGTCTGGGCGCCCGGGCGCGGGGGCGCTTCTTCGGCGATCGCTTCGGCGGTCGTAGCGAGCAGCATCGAGCAGCCGTCGCTACCGCTTCCCCGAGCGGCCACATGGTAATAGCGCTTGACGAACGCCGCAAGTGAGCGCCGTTGGACGGCGTCGGCGACCTTGCCGAAGGCGAGGATGAAGCTGTCGTCGTTGCTGGTCGGGTCGTCGTCGAGGTCGTTGGTGTCGGGCACCCGTGGCTGCGGCGCCGCCAGAGCCGCCGCGGTCCTGGCGCGGTTGGCGTCTGCTGAGCGATCGGATACCGGCGCGCTCGAGCTCGATCCGCATCCTGCCAGCGCACCTAGCAGCACGGGCGTGGCCAATCTGAGCAACGCCCTCACGGCAGGTCGCTGTCGAGCAAAGCCTGCACTCGCCATTGCCCGCCTTCGCGGCGCACGGGCAACTGGCGCTCCAGTGCAGTGCCGAAGCGTAGGATCGCGATCCCGTGGTGCCTGACGAGCCGCAATTGCGCCACTTCGAGCCTGGGTGCCTCGAGCGCGAGCACCGGGTGAAGATGCTCGAACAGCAACGTCATCACGCTCTGGCAGGTCGTCCCCGTGCTGAGGTAGGAAGGCCCGTCTGAGCCGCGCCCGTAATCTTCGGCCATAGATTCGGCAAGGCTAGAGGCAATCATAGAACAGGCTGCCGTCCCGTTATCGGCCAGTGCGGCCGTATAATACCGGTGCAGTAGAGTAGCGATCGCTCGCGCTTCTCCGCTCGGCGGGGGCTGGCCGGGGCTCAGCTCCGCGGCGGTGCTCGTGTCGTCCTGAGGGGCGCCGACGTCGTTGTCGCGATCGGAGTCGATGCGGGTGTATTCGCGGATCAGCGCGGCTGCCGCGCTGCTCGACGAGCTCTTGCCGGTCGTGTCGCCGGAGCATGCCCCGAGCGGTACCAGCAGCGTTGTCATGATCGCGATCGTCAGATACGACTTGTTTTTGACAAGCGCGCGCCTAGCCATTGACGCGATTCTATCTGCCTGACATCGTTGGCGATAGCTTCGTCAACGTCCGATAGGGAGGGAAGATGCTTCATAGCCTTCGCGGACATAGTCTGTATCCAAGTCTGGCAGCGACGGCCGTGGCCGCACTATGGCTTCTGCTCGCCGCCTGTGGCTCAGATACGCCGCGACGGACCGCACAGAAGGACGGCGCACAGGTGCGGGCGTCGCTGCTTGCGCCGATCGATTACGACAGCGACGACGGAACGGGTCCGGTCTCGAGCGACGCGGACGACGACGATCTTCGCGGTCCCAAGGACAGAGACAACGACGCGGACGGCGGTAGCGGCTATTTTGACTCGGACGATGTCGAAATCAGCGACTTCGGCCGTCCGGCAAGCGCCGCTGAGCTCCGCTCGATCCACGCGCTGCTCGAGCGCTACTATCCCGCCGTCGCGGCAGGGGAGGGCGCGGTGGCCTGCGGGCTGACCTATCGCCAGCTGGCCGGCTCGGTCGCCGAAACGCTCGGCAGGCCTCCCGGGCCGGCTTTCGCGCGCGGGCGGACCTGCACGACGGTGATGAACGAGCTGCTCGCGCACTATCGTCGCCAGCTGCGGTTGTTCGCGCCGCGGCTGTCGATCGTCCGCGCGCGCGTCGACGGACGCGACGCGCGGATTGTGCTTCGCTTCGGTCCCTCACCGCTGCGTGAGATGTATCTCGCCCGTGAAGGTGAGGAATGGCGGATCGACGAGGTGCTCGATCACGATCTGCCATGACCAAGCCGGCTGGTCAGAGACACCTCCACCGCTCCACACGGAAATCGATCACCCCAACTGGGCACAGTCGTGAAAGCCGTCGCTGCGAGCTGTGCGCATCGCCTGCAAACGTGCGTTCTGCCCGGAAATCAGCAGCGAGTGGATTGCGTTTTCGTGCTGCCCGGCGATCGCCGCTTGGTCGATCTTCGTCGTCACGGTCGCGATCGTTCGTAGCGCGTCGACGATTTGACTCCAGTCGCTTGCCAGTTCGGCGGGCGGTCGGAGCTTCGCAAGCTTCTCGGCCGCCGCTTGCTCGGACGAAATGACGCCCGGAAGCTGTTTCTCGTAGTCGACCTTACTTCGCAAGGAGGTGGCCGCCAGGACCTTGTTGACGTGCGCGCAGATCGGGTCGGCACGGGCGATCAGGGCCGCGCGGCTCATCTGGCCGGCTGCCGGCGGTGTTGTGGCCTGCGTGCTTGCCGCGATGCTCGCCGTCCGCGGAGGCGGCGCGGACGCGGACGTGGATCCCGACGAGCCTCCCCCGCATCCCGAGGCCGCGAATACCGATGTCAGCAGAGTGAGTGCTGTGATGTTTGCGTATCTCATGCTGTTCCTAGCTCCCCATCTGGCAGTTGGTTGTGATGCTGGACGGTTCCCGACCCAACATATCGCCGATTCCGCCTACTCGATGTTCAAGTAGGCAGCACTGGTGAGGTTGGGCGAGTCGTCTAGATCGCGTTCTTGAACGTGATCTAGGAGACGATAGCTATTTGCTGATCACGGCTAGGGTAAAGACGCCCGCGTCCTCTACCGCACGCCACACTAGTCAGATGCAGAACCCATCAGACCACGGCAAACGCAATAGAAACATTTCAGAGCTTTTCTCTTGACAATGGGGGGGACGGTGTGAAATGCTTGCGCAACCGGACGTTGGCGTGTCCGGGAGATGACGTTACGCGCCAAAACGATGCGTACGGCGGTAGGTAGCGGTTGTGTGCATCGTCACGAACACAGATCAAGTCAGGTGTCTATTGCGTTGATTCTCGACAAGATCTAACTGTTGCTAACGAAGGCTAGGGCTTCACGCTCTCTGACCTCAGGACGAGTTGCGGCTCTGGCTAAATTCAAGCCTCGTGTGGGGATTTGCTCAGACAGGTCTCCAGCGGGGGGAAGGATAGATGGTACTTATGAAGCATTTCCGTATTCTCGGACTGATGCTGTTTGCTGTTTT
>DASTPN010000035.1:0-2604 GCA_035719985.1 Solirubrobacteraceae bacterium
TGGACGTGACGTCAATCCGCAACAACGAGCCGATAGGCAGGAAGACAGACCGGATATGCCCCGCGCATCGCACGACGACGAGCGGCAGCCCAGACGTCGCATCCGCTCCCGGACGACCTGCGCACGGCACATCCCGTGCCACGGCTTGAGTAAGACCCTTGCCGACGAGATCGCTAGCCCGAAATCCGCCACGCGCATAGTCGACGCCGGCAGCCGCAGCGAAGCGAGCACCGTCCGCCGCGCTCGCGGCCACGATATTGCGCACGTAGCAGAACACTGCGACCTGCAATACCGAGAACAGCAAGAAAACAAGCAGAACGGAGATCATGGCGAACTCCGCGACCGCGGCGCCTCTGTCGCGTCCGCTGCCCCCGGCGAGCATTCGAACGCGCACGAGCAGCGCGTCGCGCACTGCTACCCGCCGGTCTTACCGGTCACGGAGTCGATGGCGTCACTGATCGCACTTGTGATCTTGTCGCGGAAGAGCGCGAAAATGACGACGACCAATCCGGCGGTCATGATCGTCACCATTACCCAGCCGGGGACATCGCCCCGCTCGGGATCCTCACCGCGCACTCGCGCGTAGGTGAGCCGTACCCATGCGGCGAGCAGGTCTACCGACATGCTGAACCTCCGAGATCAACGGGTGAGTGAGACGAGCGTTACCAGGCCGGGATAGAGAGCAAAAAGCACTGTGATTGGCAACAGAAGAAATACGACGGGAACCATCATGGAAATTTCTTTGCGTCCGCCCGCCTCGAGAAGTGCGCGCTTGCTGGCCTCGCGGACGTCAGCGGCTTGGGCGCGCAACACGTCCGCCATGGGAGTGCCACGCTCGATCGCGACCACGAGTCCTTGCAGGAATCGGGCGAATGCCTCCAGTGTCGTCCGGTCGGACAACGTCGTTAGGGCTCGAGTAATCGGTGCTCCCGATCGGACCTCGGACAGGGCCAGGTCGATGTCTCGCGCGAGCTCGCCGCCGGTCAGCTGCGAAACTCTCGTCAATGCATTGCCCGGTGCCTCGCCAGCTACCACGGCCAATGCGAGCAGGTCCGCAACGACGGGGAATTCGGCGAGCATTGCTGCCTCACGCCGCCTCAGCTGTCTCGACTGTGCCCAATCGCGAGCAAGGATCCCGGTGATCAATCCGATAATGGCGGCGCCTATCGCCAGCAGGACGTTGACGTCGCCACGCAGCACACCAACGCCAACGACAAGGAGAGCACTCGCGATCATGGCTAGCGTTCCCCACACCACCTGCTCGAGGCGAAACTCCTCGACCGTCATGCGGGAACTCAACCCTGCCAGGCGGCGTCGTACTGACGCTCGGCCACCAACGACTCGATCGAGCAGACCGACAGCATCGCCGAGCGCCGGCCCGAACAACCGCCGCAGCACGGTAAACGGTGCGGATGTCGCTGTCGGTCGGGCCAGCAGCTTCGATGGCGCCGGCGTATCTCCGAGGTACGGCGCCACGCGATCGGCCAACCTGATCGGGCGCATCGGCGGGCACGCACGTACGGCGATGATCACGCCGACGGCCAGCATGAGCCCGAGCAGTCCACCGAGCAGGACAGGGTTCACCGCAATACCCGCCGCTCCTCAGGCAATTGGCCGATCCGCAGCATGACGCGATACGCAACAATGCACACGACTGCGCCAACACCGAGCAGAACCACGCCGCCGGTCGAGTTGTACGCCTGCAATGTCGTCGACTGGGTACCGAGGAGCAACAGAACGATCCACGGGGCGGCAACGGCTAGCCGCGCGGCGTTGACGACCCAGCCTTGTCTGGTCTCCAGCTCCGAGCGCGTCCTCGCATCTGCGCGCAGTAGTTCCGACAGCGTTCGCAGCACCATGCCGAGATCGCTGCCGCCGACCTCGCGGGCGAGGCGCATCGTCTCGCACACTCGGTCGCCTACCGGATCGGCCAGGTCGTCCCTGAGCGCGTCGAGGCACGGGCCGAACCGGCCACTCGCTCGATAGGCCGCGCCGAACCGAGCAAACGCCGGGCGAAGGGGCGCCGGGCCGCGTGACGAGAGCGCAGAAAGTCCCTCCGGGAGCGACATGCCGGCGCGGACCGCCGAGGCCAGATTGTCAACGGCCTCCGGCCACAACTCGCGCAGCGCTGCCATGCGACGTCGCCGCATTCCGCGCAGCACCGCGATTGGAGCTACGAAGGCGAAGCCGGCGAAACATGTGGCGACAGCGAGCGCAGCGGTCAGCAACAGCACGACCAGGCCCGCCAACGCGGCGCAAAGCACCTGCACGCCAAGTAGCTGGGTCGATCCCACGCCCTCGACACCAGCTTGGCGGAGCAGATCCGTACGGCGGCGGTGCCAGCCAATGCTCAACGACGATCGCCGTGTTGGTGCGCGCGAGCCGCTGCGCCAGATGAGCAGAAAGCCCGTGCCGAGCATCAGACCTAGGAGGGCGCCCACCTCACGCCTCGTGGGCCGCGTGCCGCCGGACCGGGCGGTGCCCGAGGGCCGAAATCAGATCCACGCCCGCCTGCTCGTACCGGTCGGCGTGGGGCGGGAAGCCACCTGCTCGCTCGAGCTGATCACCGCGACTCGTGAAGATATCTGCGACTTCAATTACCTC
>DASTPN010000036.1:0-35787 GCA_035719985.1 Solirubrobacteraceae bacterium
CCCAGTGAATGCCCAAGCTCGGGGAGGCGCTTGGCGCCGAACACGAGCAGCAGGACGATCAACAGGAAAGCGATGTGAATTGGATTGTCGAGCCCCATGTCTTGCTCCTTTGCTGTTTTGAACCAGGTCACCGTCCTTCGCAGCGCATTCGTTGGTGGATCAGTCGGTTCTCGCGGATTCGGACAGATCGCCCGCGCTGCGAAACTTGCACGTAGAGCACGCCGACTGATCCACCGGTCCGCTACGCGCGAACAGCTCGACAGATGCCAAAACCCCTCCGTCAACTGGACATCAGCACTCCGGCCAAGCTGCGGCGGCTCGCCGACGAGGAGTTGATGGATCTGGTCTGTCAAAACGACGCGTCGGCGTTCGAGATCGTGCTCGAGCGTCACGTCGACGCAGCCTTCTCGCTTGCTTACCGCATGGTCGGCCGGCGCTCGCTGGCCGAGGATGTCGTGCAGGAGGCGCTGCTTTCGCTGTGGCGGACGGCTCCTCGCTATGACCGCTCGCGTGGCAGCGTCCGCACCTGGATACTTGGGATCACACACCACCGCGCCGTTGATGCGCTGCGCCGCGACGGTGTGCGCACAAGCCGCGACGTCAGCGACGACGCCCTACAGGAGCAGGTGCCGGCTCCCGAGCGCACCGACGCCGAGGTGATTCGCCGCGATCAGGCCGAGGTGATGAGGGCGGTGCTCGATCAGCTTCCCGCCGAGCAGCTTCAGGTGATCGAGCTGGCCTACTTCGGCGGCTTCACCCATACTGAGATTGCTGAGATGCTCAAGCTCCCAATTGGAACCGTCAAGGGCAGGATGCGTTTGGGCTTGGAGAAGATGCGAAATCGGATCGAGCCCGAGGGGGCAATCGCATGAGTCGCTCCGAGCGCGACTATGAGTGCCCCGAGCGCATGCAGGCCGCCGCCTACGTTCTCTCGGCGCTTGAGCCCGAGGAAGCCGATCGCTATGGCACGCATCTGTCTGAATGCTCACAGTGCCGGGCCGACCTGGCGAAGCTGCAGACGGTTGCCGACTCGTTGCCGGCGAGCGTCCCCAAGTTGCGGGCTCCGGTGCAGTTGCGCGAGCGCGTGATGGTGAGCGTTCGTCGCGAGGCCGAGTTGCTGCAGGCGGCGGGCCCCAGCGCCGACCGTCCCGAGCCTCGTCGCGAGCGTCGGCGGCTGCGTGTACCGCAGTTGCTCGGTGTCGCGCTGGCGGTGGGTGTGGGTGTGGCGGTAGGCGTCGTCCTGTTTAGCTCGGGGACGACTCACCCGGTCACACACGTCACCGTCGCCCAACTGGTCGCTGGTTCGCCCGGGGCCGGCGCGGCGCTGCGGCAGACCGACACGCACGCCGAACTGGTGGTCCACGGCATGAACCAGCCTCCTCGCGGCAAGATCTACGAGGTTTGGCTCGCGCGCGAACGCGGCGCTCCGATCGCGACCAACGCGCTGTTTGGCGTCAGTCGTTCCGGTGGCGCCTCAGTGAACGTGCCCGGCGATCTTGCCGCTGTGCGGCGGGTGATGGTGACGGCCGAGCCGCGTGGAGGCAGCACTCAGCCGACCAGCTCGCCGGTCGTGATTGTCGCGCTGGGCTCTTCGTAGGATGCGTTACGCAAGTTTGCGTTACGCAGGCTTGCGTAACGCGGCGCCTGACGCCATCCGGCTAGCCCTCGTTCAGTACTAGCCACTGGGCCAGAAATGGCTCGTTGATCCATGCTTCGCTGCCGCGGCGCCCTACCAGTTCGGCTCTATCGAGTGCTCCGAGTGCGCGTTGCACGCTGGATGCCCCCGGCAGGCTGTGGCGGCGGCGGTAGTCGGCCGTCAAGGGCCGCCCGGGCTCCACGGCCAGCGCTCTGAGTAGTAGGCGCTGGTGTGTTGAGGCGCTCTCCCAAACCAGGCTGAAGTGGGCGTGCTCTGAGTTGAGCACCCGCACGATCGCTTCCTGGACCTGTTGGGTGCGTGCTTCGGTCCCAGCGGGCGTGTCCTGCCACAGGAAATAGCACAACTCCTGGGTGGCGTACGGGTGCCCATGGGTCGTGTCTAGGACAGCCTCGATCGCGCCGCCGGCGATAGTTCTGCTCGTGCGCTTGAACTGGTGAGCGATGTAGTCGGCGAACCGCTTTGGTTCGATCACGTCCAGTTCCATCTGCTTGGCGCTACGCCAAAACGGTTCGTTCTCGTTGTTGAAAATTCGCTGCATCATGTGGCGCTTGCTGCCGAGATAGAGATGCGCCACCTCTGGCTGTTGCTGGAATACAGATCGCATCAGACGGGGAAGGCTCGCGTCTATCTCGACTACCTCCTGGAACTCGTCGAGAATCAATACGACCTGTCGTTTGCGCTCACCGGCGAGCTGTCCAGGCAGTTCAAGCAGTCGCTCCAGCGTTGCGCGAATGTCCTCGACGCGGGGAGAAGAATCGAAGCTGAAGCTGAGCGACCCATCCTCAGGGTCGACGGTCACGGTGGGCCGAATGCGTAGGCCCTGAAACACACGCAGCCGCTCCTTCGCGCGAAACAGCGGTGAGGCGATGTCCTCGTGGATGGTCTGAGCGAGCTTCTCGGCGAACTGCGTAAGCGTCGGCGTCGTCATCAGGTTGACGTGCGCCACCAGCGCGCGCTCGGTGACCAGTTCCTGGGACACCCGCCACATCAGCGAGGACTTGCCGTAGCGACGAGGGGCAAACAAGACGACGTCTTGTCCGTTCATTGCGTCGCTCTTTAGCTCGGTCGTCTCGCGCTCGCGGTCGGTGAAGGCCTCATCCAACGCGAGTGCGCCGTACCGAAACGGATTGACGTCTGGGCGACCCATCCTGCTGTACCATACCAAAGTGCATAATGATCATTATGCAAACTAGCGTTATGCAAGTTTGCGTAATCTGTGTGCGGCCGCTCGCGAAGACTGAGACCCACTGACTCATCCGCGCGCCCGCTGGGTATGAAGGCAAGACCGACCATGTAAGGCCGAGAAGGAGCGACCCCATGCTTGCAAGTGCCACGCTTGAGGTGCCTGAGCACGAATTCGACGAGGAGGACTGGGACGACGCCGATGAGCTCGATGCCGACGATCTCGACGTCGATCTCGACGAGGAAGGCATCGAGCCCGAAGAGGAGGACGAGGACTTCTGACCGTAGGCTGGGTGTGTGGCTGCCGTCGCACCCAATTCCCTGCGCTCCTTGCCGGCCTTCCCTGCCAGCAGTTCGATAGCCCACAGCTTCGATTCCTTCGTCGAAGCTGCGGGCCAGTTCTTCTCTGACCTGGCGGCGGTCCATTGGGGTGCGCTGGTCCTCGGCCTGATCTTCTTCGGCCTGAACCTGACTCTGCGCTCGCGGGCGTTCTTCCACAGCCTGCGCGCCGCCTACCCGGCGGTCAGCTTCCAATGGCGGCGGATCTGGGGTGCTTACGTTGCGGCGGTCGGCTTCAACAATGTTGTGCCCGCACGCGGGGGAGACATCATCAAGCTGTTCTTGACACGCAGCTCGATTCCCGGCTCTTCCTACCCGACTGTCGCGTCGGCGTTCTTCGTGGAGTCGATCTTCGATGTCTGCGTGGGCGTCTTTGTGCTGATCTTCGCCTTCAGTCAGGGCGTCTTTCCTAAGCCGCCGGACTTCTCCAAGCTGAACTCGTTTGACATCTCCTACCTGGCCAGTCACTTCCGCTTCACGCTGTTCTTGATCACGCTGCTTGGCGTACTCGCGCTGGTCGCGTTCGCGCTGCTGTCCGTGCGTGCGAAGGCGTTTTGGGCCAGGATCCGCCAGGGCCTTACGATCCTGACCGACCGACGCCGCTATCTGCGCGAAGTGGCGGCCTGGCAAGCGGTGGCCTGGGTATGTCGCTTCATCGCCTTCTGGTTCCTGCTCGACGCTTTCCGCGTCGGCGGCTCGGTTGTGAATGTGCTGCTGGTCTTCGGCGTGGGCCAGGTCGCCGGCGCGGTCCCGTTCACGCCCGGTGGAGCGGGGGTCCAGCAGGCGCTGCTCGTCAAGGTATTTGCGGCCAGCGCCCCGACCGCAGTAGTGGCGGCCTACTCGGTCGGCCAGCAGATCGCGATCGCCTTCTTCACCGCGATGCTCGGGCTTGGCGCGATCATCGTGATCTTCCGCTTCCGCTCCTTCAAAGAAGTGATTGCGGCCGGGCGTGCCTCGCGCGAGCAGGAGCGTCGCGATGAACGTGGCGTCGAGGCTACGGTCCCTTAGAAGACCTTCTTAGTGGCGCTCTGACCAGGGCGCGCTGCCGCGCTACTGCAGGCCCGCGCGCGCCTCGCGCACGAGTGTGACGGCCTCGGGGAAGACGACGGCCATCACGCTTCTGATCTGCTGCGCCTGAGCCTCTGCGTCTCCCTGGAGGTTGATCCGGTTGACGGCCGCGACGGTCATATCGACAGCAAGCTTGATCGCGTTATCGGCCCAGGCCAGCGACTGCTGTCCCTGCATCTGCTCGGCGAACTGTGCGATTCGCCGCTGCAACTCGTCTGGATCGCCGAATAGGTCGCCGAAGCCACTGCCCTCCATGCGCTTATCGTAGCGAGCGGGAGCTGTTCTCCAGTCGCCTGCGCTCGCCCCTTTCTGCGGCCCTCGCATAGACTGCCCGCCGATGGCCACGGCTGAGATCAAGGAGCGCACCGCGCTTGAGAGCGCACGTCGTGCACGCTTGGCTGTGCCGGCAGTCGCGGGTGGGGTGCTCTACCTACTTAGCGGGATCATCCTCAACGCCGCGCTCAAAGAACTACCAACCGTGGGCATCGTGCAGGGCATTGAACCGGCGCTGCGCGGCGAAGCCACACCGGCGGTCTCACCGAGGGCCGCCGAGGTCAAGTACATCGATCACCATGCCTTCGGCCTGATCGCCGGCAGCGTCCTAACGGCGATCTCTGTCGCCGCGCTCACGCTGGTGCTGTTGTTCTTGGCCGATTGCACACGCTTTCGTCGTCCCGCGGCCTGGCCGGCCGCGCGTCCGCTGGTCCTGATCGGCGGGATCGGCTATGCGTCGCTGAATCTAATCCACGAGATCGCGCTCTCGATCGAGGCGCACAAATTCACCAACGGGACTGACTTCAGCAGCAAAGCTGTCGAAAAGGCATTGCTCGGAAGCGGCTCGGTTGGCGTGACCCTGGGTTTGCTTGGCCTGATCGCCGCGCTCGCGTTGGCCGTAGGAACGATCGCTGTCTCCGTCGGCGCCATGCGCGCGGGTTTGCTCCCGCGCTGGGTGGGGATGCTCGGTGCTGTGTCGGGCCTGCTGTTCTTGCCGTTCTTCGCGACCGCTACCTTGCAACTGATTCCGACCTTCTGGCTGGTGGCTGTTGGCATCCTGCTGATGGAGCGCTGGCCAAACGGTGACCCGCCCGCATGGGCTGCCGGGGAAGCTCGTCCTTGGCCCACTCAGGCCGAGACGCGCGCCGCTCGCCAGCAGGCGGATAACAAGGCTGGGCAGTCCGCGATCGCAGGCGCAGACATCGCGCCGGCGCCGACACCGGCCGGCGGCGGGTCGCGGCGCAAGCGGCGCAAACGCAGCTGAGCTCGCCCGAGTCGCCGGAAGCGCTGCGTACCGTGTAACGGCCGCACATACAGCGATTGGTGAGGGCTCTGCGCGGGAATAATTAAAACGCATGCGCGGGCCGTTAAGCCCGTGATCGCAGGCGTTTTACAAGCGTTAAGTCGCGCCGAGTGCGCGGCTTGAAGGGAGGCTCCTATGGAGGCCGCGTCGATTCATCACCACCCGGCACAGGGTGCGAGTCCGCCGGCGGTCGCCGAGCGCCCGCTAGCCAGTAGTTGGTCGCCGGCCAATCCGGCGCCGCTCGGGCTGGCGGCGTTCGCAATGACGACGTTCGTGCTGTCGATGTTCAACGCAAATCTCGTCAACGAAAAGGGCGTACCGGTGGTGCTCGGCTTGGCCCTGGTGTACGGAGGCATCGTCCAGCTGTTGGCCGGTATGTGGGAGTTCCGTACCGGCAATACCTTCGGCGCGGTCGCCTTCTCCTCGTTCGGCGCTTTCTGGATCTCCTTCTGGGCGCTGGAGGTGTTCTACGCCAAGAGCATCGGCGGCAACGTCGGCCACTCTGTCGGTGTTTACCTGTGGGCATGGGCGATCTTCACGGCCTACATGACGGTTGCCGCCTTGCGCGTGAACGCGGCAGTGCTGCTCGTGTTCATCCTGCTGACGGTGACGTTCGTTCTGTTGGCGATCGGAGCGGTCGGCTCGCACACGACGGTCACACACTGGGGCGGCTACCTAGGGTTGGCAACCGCCGCGGTGGCGTGGTACGCATCGTTTGCCGCTGTCGTCAATTCGACGTTCGGGCGAACGGTGATGCCGCTGATCCCGCTGGGTGGACGCTGAGGTCGATTCGAAGCACCGGTACAGTCAAGCGCTCAACGAGGGACAAAGGGAGGCTTAACGAATGGCGACTGACACACATGCGCTCGACGACGAGCTGGCCCGCATGCTCGAGGTGGAGCGCTTCGCGCCTCCCGCGTCCTTCCGCGAGCACGCGCTGCTCAGCGATCCGGCGATCTATGAGGAGGCTGCGCGCGACCCGCAAGCATGGTGGGCCAAGCAGGCTCAGGCGCTTGACTGGTTTGCTCCATGGGAGCGCGTGCTGGACGATTCGCGGCCGCCGTTTTACAAGTGGTTTGTGGGGGGCAAGATCAATGCCTCCCACAACTGCCTCGACCGCCATGTCGCGGCCGGTCGTGGCGATCGAGTCGCGCTGCATTGGTGCGGTGAGGACGGGGAGCGACGCGACATCACCTACGCCGAGATGCTGGCGGAGGTCAAGCGCTTCGCCAACGCCCTGAAGGCACAGGGCATCGCCAAGGGCGACGTCGTCGGCATCTACTTGCCGATGATCCCCGAGGTGGTTGTTGCGATGCTGGCGTGCGCGCGCATCGGCGCTCCACACAACGTCGTCTTCGGCGGTTTCTCCGCCGAGGCGGTGCGTGAGCGCATGGAGTTCTCACAGGCCAAGGCTTTGATTACAGTCGACGGTGCCGCACGCAAGGGCAAGACCGCCGCTGTCAAGGATCGCGTCGACGAGGTCATGGCTGACCTGGCGACGCTCGAGCGGATCGTCGTCGTGCGCAGCAAGGGAACTCCTTGTCAGATGCAAAACGGCCGGGACGTCTATTACGACGAGATCCTTGCGGCCGCCGAGGCCGAGTGTCCGGCCGAGCCATTGGACGCCGAGCATCCGCTGTTCATCCTCTACACATCGGGCTCGACCGCCAAGCCCAAGGGCATCCTGCACACCACCGGTGGCTATCTGACAGGGGTCAGCACCACGCACAAGTATGTCTTTGATTTGAAGCCGGACGCGGACGTGTACTGGTGCGCGGCCGACGTCGGATGGGTGACCGGTCACTCTTACATCGTCTACGGGCCGCTTGCCAACGGCGCGACGCAGGTGATGTGGGAGGGGGCTCCCGATTACCCCAACAAGGGAATCTGGTGGGAGCTGATCGAGCGCTACAAAGTCAGCATTCTCTACTGCGCGCCGACGGCGATCAGGGCGTGCATCAAGTGGGGCGCCGAGTGGCCGGCAAAGCACGACCTGTCCTCGCTGCGTCTGCTCGGCTCGGTCGGTGAGCCGATCAATCCCAAGGCCTGGCTTTGGTACCACAAGGTGATTGGCGGGGAACGCTGCCCGATCGTCGATACCTGGTGGCAGACGGAGACCGCCGCGATCATGATCACGCCGCTGCCGGGGATCACCGCGACAAAGCCGGGCTCTGCTACGCAGCCGTTTCCAGGGATCGAGGCGGAGGTTCGCGCCGAGTCAAGCGGTGAGCCGATCAGCGAAGGCCAGGGACTGCTTGTGCTGACCAAACCGTGGCCGTCGATGCTGCGTACGCTCTACAAGGAGGAGGATCGCTTCATCAGCACCTACTTCGAGCGCTACGGGCGGGAGACCTATGTCGTCGGCGACGCTGCCCGGGTCGACTCCGACGGCTACGTCTGGGTCATTGGCCGCATCGATGACGTGGTCAACGTCTCCGGTCACCGTCTCTCCACCGCCGAGGTGGAGTCGGCGATCGTTGCGCATCCCGACGTCGCCGAGGCCGCGGTGATCGGCCAGCACGACGAGCAGTCCGGCCAGGCGATCGTGGCGTTCGTCACGCTTCAAGGCGACTTGCAAGGCGATGACGCCGAGATGGCGAGCATCCGCGACACGGTCGCCGAGCGCATCGGCAAGTTCGCGCGCCCGAAGCGCATCATCTGGTCGGACGATCTGCCCAAGACGCGCTCGGGCAAGATCATGCGACGGTTGCTGCGTGACATCGCCGAGGGACGGGCGCTTGGCGATGTCACCACACTGCGTGACCCGACTGTCACTGCTCAACTGCAGGAGCGGGTAAAGGAACTGCAGGCCCAGGAGGACTGACCGCCCTCCCTGGCCGCGCAGCTATTTTTCAACTGCCTTGAGGTCGGCCGCGAGTTGTTCCTGGTCGAACCCTTCGATGTTGCGCCCATCTTTGAGCGCCTCGTCGGATATGTAGGTCCACGCCTCATCGCAATATTTCTCGAAGAAGGCGACTGTCATCTGTTGCAGGGCCCCCCAGGTCACGATGTCGATGTTCGCGTGCTTGCCGACCGCACACACATAGTGTCCGCCCTCGGGGGCGGGAGCGTTTGGGACCACGTCCCACGGCTCACCGTGGTTGAACTGTTCCATTGCGAACTCGGGGAACTCGATCCCGATCCCCACTACCTGGAAGATATGAAGCGCCTGCAGGATGTGTTCGATGTTCCCCGGCTGCAGTTTGATGAAAGCACCAATCTTGTGGCGTTTGCTCTGCGCGTCGATGATGCCGGTCTTGCGGCGGTAGCTGAGAACATCCCTGACCTGTGAGCCCTTGTCGGTCGGATTGCTACCCGACGGCCCGGCGTTGGGATTGAAGCCCGTACCTGCCGAATAGTCGCTGAGCACGCCCTCGGCGCTGAATGGCACGGGGTTGCCGGCCTCCGTGGTCAGCAGCATCGTCTCGTGGGCCGGTCCGGCCCATGCGCAATCGCCCCATTCATCATTGCCCAACATTCCCCACCCTAACGGTGGGATCAGCGCGTCATGGCCGAATTCAGGCGGTAGCGCGGGCAGTTTGCTTACTTCTACGTACTTCGCAAACATCAGATCGTTGGGATCCTCGGTGGCGGCAAGCTTGCCTAGCTTTAGTCTGGGCATTCGTCTGCTCCTGGTTGGGTAGCGGGGAGAGTTCTGTAGATTAGAACGCTACTTAAAGGCCTGGGAGGACGCAAGGCGATTGCGCGATCTTCACACACTCGGCTGGGCGCTTGGCAGAGCTACAGGCGCAGGCCGATTGACGGTCGGGTAGCCTCACGGCCGATGGAGACTCCAGAGGATGCCGCAATCCAAACTACCGGCTTGACCAAGCGCTTCGGGTCGCGCGCAGCGATCGATAGCGTCGACCTGCAGGTCCCCCGGGGCAGCGCCTTCGGGTTCCTTGGCCCCAACGGCGCAGGCAAGACCACGATGATCCGGATGCTGCTGGGGCTAACCCATGCGAGCGCGGGGAGCATGCGCGTGCTTGGGAGTCCCGTTCCCTCCGAGCGCTCCGAAGCGTTGGCTCGGGTTGGGGCGATCGTTGAGGAGCCGCGCTTCCATCCTCAACTGACGGGCCGTGAGAACCTACGGATCGTCGCTGCCGTGCGCGGTCCCGAGACCCACGAGCGCATCGTTCCGGCTCTGCGCCGGGTTGGCCTCTCAGAGCGCGCCGACGAGAAGGTCAAGAAGTATTCGCTCGGTATGCGTCAGCGCCTGGGCGTGGCGCGCTGTCTACTCGCAGACCCGCTGCTGTTGATCCTTGATGAGCCGACAAACGGTCTGGACCCCGGCGGCATCCAGGAGTTCCGCGAAATGATTCGCACGATGGTCGAGCATGAGGGACGGACCGTTTTCATTTCCTCGCACCTGCTCGATGAGGTCGAGAAGATCTGCGACCACGCGGCGATCGTGGACCGAGGCAAGATCTTGATGCAGGGAGCGATTGCCGACCTGGCCGAAGGGGGCACGGGCCACGAGCTGATCATCGGCGTGAACGATCCGGTGCGCGCATTGGAGGTGTTGGACGCGAGCAGTCTGACGCGGCAGGCCCAGCGCTCGGATGAGGGTCTGCGCGTCACCTTGAGCGAGATCGCCGAGATGTCATCGACCGAGGGCGCGGCAGCGGTCAACGCCGCGCTCGTGGGCGCCGGGCTTGCCGTCTCGCGCCTGGAGCCGGTGCGCCAGAGCCTGGAGAAGCGATTCCTGGAGGTCACATCCCGACTGAGCGACTCGACGACCACGGAGGAGGAGGTGGCGGTATGAACGCCACTCTCGCCGCGCAGATGACGGGCGCGGACATTCTCAAGCTGCGCAAGAAACGCGGCATCTTGATCTGGTCGCTGGTATTGGCGCTAGCGCCAATATTGATCTATTTCATCGCGGCGGTGATCGAGCATGCCAGCAATCCGGGCAAGTACGGGCCGGCTGGCGGTCTGCACAATTTCTCCGATGGATTGCGCGTGATCGCGTTGCTTTTCGGTCCGCTGGCGGCCTTGCTCATCGGTGTCGAGGCCGGGACCGGAGACTCCGCGGCCGGCGTCTTTCGAGACCTCGTCGTAACCGGTCGCTCGCGCGTTGCGCTGTTCGCCTCGCGCGTGCCGGCCGCCCTTGCGGTGACGTTCGCGATGATGCTGGGCGCTTACGCAATCCTGTTGATCGGGACCTTCGCCTTCGCCTCCGGCTTGCTGACCCCTAGCGGCTCGCTGATCATCAACGGCCTTGGCTTCTTCCTGCTCTCGACGGGCATGATGTGCGCGGTCGCGGTCGGCTTCGCGGCACTCACCACCTCCAAGCCGGGAGCGATTATCGCCTTGATCGCTTGGTTGGTGGTCGCAAGCCCGGTGCTGGCCAATATTGAAGGCTTGGGCAGTGTCCGCGATGGGTTGTTGAGCCAGGCGATTGCGCACTTCAGTCCTGTTGACACCGGCGGAGGCCACGGCGCAACCGTCTCGATGGCGGGTGGGACGGCCTTGATCGTGCTTGTCGGCTGGATCGTCGTGTTCCTTGCGCTGGGCGCTTGGCGCACGCGCACGATGGATGCTTGAAAAGACCCTCTAAGCGCTCAGACCTTGCGGTGCTCGGGAATCCAGGCGCCGTCCTGACCGCGGGCGAAGTCCCCGAACAGTAGGGGCGCCTCGCAGCGCATAACGCGCGCGATCAGGTCAAATACGAGCCGCATCTCCTCCTCGGCCCCGGCGCTGGTGCGTAGCTCGATCACATGACGCAGCGTGCGTGCGTTGGCGCTCCAGACGATGTCGGTGGAGAGGCCGATCGGAGCGAGCCGGCGCAGCGCCGAGGTGGCCTCCTTCTTGACCGAGAAAGGCACCCCGTCATCGTCGAGCCCGAGCGTATGTGCCGCGCTCAGCTGTAGCTCCTCCAACTGCTCGATAACGCTCAGCACCTGTGCTCGCATCGGCTCCAGTGCCGGCGGCACGCGGAAGCCGATGTCGGTCAGGCGCACGTAGCGCAGGCTCTCTTGGCTTGCGGCCGTACCGGCACGATGCCTGACCAGCTCATGCGTGAACGCGCGGCTGACATCGTGCAGGGCGAATGTCCAGCTGGCGTGCTCGAGCACGCTTCCGTGACCGCTCGCGAGGATGTTTGAGAAGTACTCGCCGCGGTCTGCGCGCACGTGCGAGACGTTCGCGTTTAGCCCCGGCTTCCAGCTGCGGTAGCAGGCGCGCCCAGCGAACTCAACGAGCAGCTCTGCCGCCGGCATGTCATTGGCGTCGGCGGCGTCGTCCGCGTCGAGCCGGCCCGCGAGCCAGGACTCACCGCCGACCGCCTGCAGATAGCCACGCATCCCCTCCAGATCGATCGAGGGCCGGGCGATCAGAAAGACGCTCGGGGAGGTCTCGTGCATGCTGGCGGGCGATGCTACCGGCAGCTCCAGCCGTCGCCGTCGTGCGTCCGATCGGGCTCTACTCTCTCTACACTCGGGCTACGTGAATGTCCCTGACAGCAGCGACTCCTCGCAGGCGATCGTAGACGCGCGCGATGTCTCTCGCCGCTACGGCGAAGGTCAGGCGGCAGTGGACGCGCTCGTCGACGTGAGCGTGGACTTCCCCAAGGGTCGCTTCGCGGCGATCATGGGCCCGTCTGGTTCGGGCAAGTCCACGCTGATGCACATTTTGGCCGGTCTCGATCGTCCCACCTCCGGCTCGGTGAAATTGGACGGCGTGGAGCTGACCGGGCTGGACGACCGCAAACTCACACAGCTGCGCCGCGACCGCGTCGGCTTCATCTTCCAGACTTTCAATCTGCTGCCGGTGCTGAGCGCCGAGGAGAACATCCTGCTGCCGTTGTCGATCGCCGGCCGCAAGCCCGACCGCGACTGGTTCGAGGGCTTGATCGACACGATTGGCATCCGCGATCGCCTGCGCCATCGTCCGGCTGAGATGTCCGGAGGTCAGCAGCAGCGCGTTGCCGTGGCCCGCGCGCTGATTTCGCGCCCGGCTGTGGTGTTCGCCGACGAGCCGACTGGCAACCTCGACTCCAAGGCATCCGGCGACGTGCTCGAGTTGCTGCGCCAGGCCGTCGACGAGTTCGCCCAGACAGTCGTGATGGTCACCCATGACGCTCACGCGGCGTCGTTCGCCGACCGCTTGTTGATGCTCGCCGACGGCCGCATCGTGCACGACGGAGAGGCGGCAAGCGTCGAGCAGGCGCTCGAGCTGATGAAGTCGGTCGGCTGATGCTCGCGCTGTTGTTGCGCGGTTTTGCCCAGCGCAAGCTTCGAGTGGTCCTAACGGCGGTAGCGATCGCTCTCGGCGTCGCGCTGATGGCCGGCACCTACATCCTCACCGACACGATCAACAACTCGTTCGCCGGGATCTTCCAGACCGCCAACAAGGGTCACGACGTGGTCATCACCCCCGCTCAGCGGCTCGGTAGCAATGTGCGCTCGGAAGTGTCGCCGATCGACGAAGCGCTAGTCGCGCGAGTGCGAACAGTCCCCGGCGTGGCGCAGGCGACCGGCTCGATCTTCAGCCCGGCGGCGCTGCTTGACACCAATCGCAAATCGCTGACCGGTGGCCACGCGCCTGCCTTCGTCACAACCGAGGTTCCGCCGCGCTTTGAGTCCTTTACGCCGGTGTCCGGCCGCTTCCCGCGCAGCGCGGCGGAGGTTGCCATCGATCAGGCGACGGCCGAACGCAACGGCCTGAAGCTCGGTCGCCAGGTGCTAGTGGCGGGCGCCGCCATCGCTCACCGTTACACGATCGTTGGCATCGTCAAGTTCGCCGGCGGCCAATCGTTCGGCGGCGCCGCCACCGCGATATTGATCCCGGCGCAGGCGCAGCTGATCACCGGCGAGCCGGGCCACTACGACCAGATCGACGTTGCGGCCGGTACCGGTGTGACGCCAAACGAACTGCGCGGGCGCATTCGCGTCGCTCTGCCGGCCACCGTCGAAGTCCGTACCGGCGCTCAGGAGGCGGCCAAGGAGACCTCGGACCTCGAAGAAAACCTCAGCTTCCTGCGCACATTCCTGCTGGTATTTGCCTATGTGGCGCTGTTCGTGGGCGCGTTCATCATCTTCAACACGTTCTCGATCACAGTCGCGCAGCGAACACGCGAGTTTGGCTTGCTACGAACGCTTGGCGCGGGCCGCGGTCAGCTGCTGCGCATGGTTGTCTACGAAGGCCTGCTGCTGGGCATAGGCGGCTCGGTGCTGGGTTTGCTGGGCGGGATCGCGCTAGCGCCGGCGCTCGACCAGCTGTTCAAGAGTCTTGGCGCCGATCTGCCAGACAGCGGCACGGTGCTGCAGACGCGAACGATCATCGTCTCGCTGCTGGTTGGCACCGTCGTCACTTTGATCGCCGGCCTGGCGCCGGCGCTGCGGGCAACGCGCGTGCCGCCGATCGCCGCGCTGCGCGAGGGTGTCGAGATCCCGCCGCGCAAGCCGATCACGCGCGGTCGCTACGCCGTTCCGATTCTCCTGCTGCTGATCGGCCTGCGGTTGGTGGCGGCGCTGATCGCCAAAGACAGCTTCCTGACGATCCTGATCCTGCTCGTGCTCGGCGTCGTGCTGACGTCGGTGCGCCTGCGCCAGCGCGCCCGCGGCCGTCGCTACCGGGTCGTCCCTGCGATGGCACGGCTCGTCGGAGCGCTCGTGGTGTGGCGCGGGATCACAGGCAGACTCGCGCGCGAGAACGCGATGCGCCAGCCCGGTCGCACCATGGTCACCGCGGCGGCGCTGATGGTGGGTCTGGCGCTGGTCACGTTCGTGGCGGTGCTCGCTGACGGCACCAAGGCGACGATCAACCAGGCGATTGGCAGTACGTTCGCGGGTGACCTGATCATCGAGAACTCGCAGCCGAACGGTCGCGAAACGGGGATACCGGCACTGGTGGCGCCGACCGTGCGCCGGGTGCCCGGCGTTGCCGGCGTGACGGCGGTCGCCTTTACTGTCGGCAGGCCCAT
The DNA here is from genome assembly GCA_035719985.1 of Solirubrobacteraceae bacterium. Lineage (GTDB taxonomy): Bacteria > Actinomycetota > Thermoleophilia > Solirubrobacterales > Solirubrobacteraceae > Palsa-744. Next base: position 14,470 of record DASTPN010000036.1, read on the forward strand.
TGGCTCGAAAGAAAACGCGACCGTCACAGCCGTCGAACCGGTCAGCTTCAGTCGTCTCTACAAGGTCGAATGGAAGCACGGCTCGGATGCCACCCTGTTGGCGCTTGGCTCGACCGGTGTGCTGGCGGCGGAAGGCTACGCCAAAAAGAACCATCTCAGCGTCGGTAAGACGATCGTGCTGCTGACGCCCAGCGAACGCCACGTGCGCCTGAACATCACCGGGATCGTCAAGGACAGGGCACGCCTGCTTGGCAACCTGACGATCTCGCGCTCGCTGGCCCGCGCCCAGTTCGGGCAGCGCGAAGATGCCTTCGATTTCGTCAAGTACGTGCCCGGGGCCGGCAACGCGACCATGCAGCCACGAATCGACCGCGTGCTTGCGAGCGCCTTCCCGCAGACTAAGTCGCGCACTGCTGCGCAGTTCAAGCAGGAACAGTCAGAACAGGTCAACACGTTGTTGACCTTGATCTACGTGCTGCTCGCTCTTTCGGTGATCGTGTCGCTGTTCGGGATCGTCAACACGCTGGTGCTCTCGATCTATGAGCGCACACGCGAGTTGGGCATGATGCGCGCGATCGGCACCTCGCGCCGGCAGGTACGACAGATGATCCGCTACGAGTCGGTGATCACGGCCCTGATCGGGGGCGTGTTGGGTCTCGCGATAGGTGTCGTCGGCGCCGTGCTGGTGACGACGTTCGCCCTGTCGGGCTCTGGCTTCGTGCAGTCGATACCTCTCGGCACGCTTGTGATCCTGCTGCTGATCGCCGCGCTGGCGGGCCTGCTCGCCGCTCAGATACCGGCGCGGCGGGCGGCGCGGATCGACCTGCTGCAAGCGCTGGCAAGCGAGTAGCGCAAGCTAAGCTGCCGGGACGATGACCACCGAGGCAGCCGCCGAGTCGACCGACGCAGAGCTTCAGGCAGCTGCCTGGAAGCTCGACCCGCTCGTTGACGGGCAGGGTGCCGATGGCGCTCGCGCTCAACTGGCGCAGGCGCTCGAGCGGGCCCAGGCGTTTGCGCAACGCTACGTTGGCAAGCTGGCTGACCTCGACAGCGAGGCCCTGGCCGTCGCCATGCGCGAGCTGGGCGAGATCCAGGAACTGGTCGGGCGCGCCGGCACCTACGCCGGCTTGTGCTTCTCGGTGGACACGGCCGATCCAGCAGCAGGCGCCCTGATGCAGGAGGTGCAGGAACGTGGCACCGAGATTGAGACGACGCTGTTGTTCTTTGAGTTGGAGTGGGCGGCGATCTCCGACGAGCAGGTCGATCGGCTGCTTGATGACAAGCGGCTTACCTTCAGTGCTCACTACCTGCGCACCGCCCGCCGCTATCGCGAGCACCTGCTCACAGAAGCTGAGGAGAAGATCCTCGCCGAGAAGGCAGTCACCGGTTCGAACGCATGGTCGCGCTTGTTCGACGAGCTGACTTCGGCGATCGAGGTCAACCTGCCTGAGGAGAAGGTGGCGCTGGATGTCGCCCTCAGCCGCCTGGCGCTGCCAGATCGGGAGTTGCGGCGCTCGACCGCTGAGGCGGTGACCTCGGCGCTGGCGCCGGGACTGCGCACGCGCGCGTACCTGTTCAACACGCTGCTCGCCGACAAGGCGATCGACGATCGCCTGCGCCGCTATCCGAGCTGGCTGGCGTCGCGCAACCTCTCAAACGAGGCCAGCGACGAGTCGGTGGCGGCCCTGGTCGAGGCGGTGCGCGCTCGCTACGAGTTGCCGCGTCGCTGGTACCGCCTGAAGGCGAGGCTGCTGGGCGTGGAGAAGTTGGCCGACTACGACCGCATGGCGGCGGTGACCGAGGATGAGGTCACCTACTCCTACTCGCAGGCGCGCGAGATCGTGCTCGACTGCTACTCCTCGTTCTCGCCTGCGCTGGGCAACGTCGCCAAGCGCTTCTTCGACGAGCGCTACATCGACGCGCCGGTACGACCGGCCAAGCGCGGGGGAGCCTTCTGTGCTTCGGCTGTTCCCTCCGTGCACCCGTACGTGATGCTCAACTACACCTCGCGCCGTCGCGATGTTCTCACGCTCGCGCACGAGCTCGGCCACGGCGTGCACTTCGCGCTGGCGGCCGAGCAGGGAGTGTTCCATCAAGGCACGCCGCTGACGCTGGCCGAGACGGCGTCGGTGTTCGGCGAGACGATCGTGTTCGGGCGGTTGCTGGAGGAGGACTCCTCGCCGTCCTCGCGCCTGGCGCTGCTTGCCGAGAACATCGAGGGTGCCCTAGCGACGGTCTTCCGGCAGGTGGCGATGAATCGCTTCGAGGACCTAGTTCACACGGCTCGGCGCGAGCAGGGCGAGCTGTCGGTCGAGCGTTTCGGCGAGCTGTGGTTCGAGAGCCAAGAGGAGATGTTCGGCGACTCGGTGCAGATCACCGAGGGATACCGTTCGTGGTGGTCCTACATCCCGCACTTCATCGGCTCGCCAGGTTATGTGTACGCGTACGCGTATGGGCAGCTGCTTGCGCTGTCGGTTTACCAACAGTACGAGCAGCGTGGTGAGGAACTGGTGCCTCGTTATCTGGAGATGCTGGCCGCGGGTGGCTCGCGTTCACCGGAGGATCTGGGCCGGATCGTCGGTGTGGATCTGGCCGACCCAGGCTTCTGGGACGCGGGGCTAGATCTGGTGGAGCGGCAGCTGCGGGCGGCCGAACACGCCGCGCAAGCGGCTTGACGGCGGCCACGGTTCGCGCTGCCGCCGAGGGCCTGCTCACAGCACCCACGTCCGCGCCAGCCCGCCGCCGTAGCTACGGTTGGGTCCCGCGCTGGGCAAACTCAGGCTCGCTCCCAGGCCGACCGTGCGGCTAATGCCGCCGCCAGGTTTGCGGCCTTCGCTGTAAGCGCCTGAAATGCCCACCCACCCGAACCCCCAGCCGACCGACACCTGCCAGATCTCCGATGGGCCATCCAGTTCGGGGATGTTGTTGGCGTTGGTCCATTGGTAGGCGCCGCGGACGCCGCCGCTGATCCCGCTGCCCAGCGTACGCGCCGCCGAGGACTCTTGGGCCACGTTTATCAGCATGTTCTTGAGCTGCTCGGTGTACCCGATGCTGCCGCTGACCGACAACGTCGACCCCCATCGCCTGCCGTCCGATATGCGACACCACATCCCACCGCCCATGAAGTTGGGCAGGTTAAAGAAGAGTTGCACGCACCCCCCATTGGTGCTGAGGCCGCTAGGGTCGCCAGCGTTGAGGGGGCTGTCGTCGGCATAGCTGTAGCGCTGATGGGTCTCGGCGACATCGGGGTCGACCTCCAAGAACTGATCGCTTGCCGGGTCGTACTCACGAGCGCGCAGGTATATGAATCCCGTGTCTTCGTTGCGGTACTGCCCGTCATATCCAAGCGGCGTGACAGCTGTTCCGGTGTGCCCTTCGGTTGCGCCATACGGTCCGTACGTGTAGGCGCCTTCATTTTTGCCCGTCGTGCCGGTGAGCAGGCGGGTCGAGCCCTGCTGGTCGTGATGCAGGTAGAGCACGGTGCCGGAGCTCGAGATCTGCTCCACCGGAATCCCCGATGGACCGTAGATGTAGTTGTTGGTTTCGTCGCTGAGCAGCAGCGGCGTGGATTCGCTCGGGTCCCACGCCAGGTGGCTAGTCGTGCCGTTGATCGTCTGGCTCATACGCAGCTTGTTGCCGTCGTAGGTAAACGAATCGTTGATTTCGCTCGTTTCGCCTTCGTGCGCGCGTTTGATACCGGTCAGCACCCCGGCCTGGTTGTATTCGTACGTCGTTTCGGGGATGCCGGCACGTTTGGCTTTCGTGCGCCCGCCCACTTTGTCATAGGTGTAAGTGGTTTCGCCGCCTTTTTCGATCTGACCGCTGGCGTCGTAGGTGTACGCTGCCCCGGCGATTTTTGTGGCCTGGTCGGCCGCATCGTATTCGTATGCGGTCGCGCCGGCTTTCGTCAGTCGGTTGTCTTCGTCGTTGACGTATTCCGTAGTTTCCGCGCCCGGAAGGCCTTTACTGACAGTCTTTTCCAAGACGCCGACTTTGTCGCGCGTGTATACGAGCGAAGCAAGCGTTTCGGCGCCCTTTAGCATCTTCACTTCGCTCATCTGATCGGCTTCGTCGTAGAAATACTTGTCTTCGTTGCCGGATTCCGCCGGAAAGACGGTGTGTTCGAGCTCCGAGTCGGCACTGTAAGTAAATTTCGTCACGTTGCCTAACCAATCTTTAATTTCGTTGAGGCGCCCAGCTTTGTCGTATCCACGAGTAACCGATTCGCCGTTGGGGTAGGTGATCTTGGTCAGCTCATCGTCCAGGTTGTATTCGTATTTGACTTTGTCCCCATGGGCGTCTTTGGTTTCGGTCAGCCGGTCGGCTTCGTCGTATGTGTACGTCGTTTCGCCGGTGCTGTCAATCATCTTTGTGACGTGGCCGTCTTTGTCGTATTCGTATTTGACGGTCGGTTTAGTGCCTTCGGAGTAGACGATTTCCGTAGCCCTGTTGCCGGGGTCGTATTTGTAGGTCGTGATTCGGCCTTCGGCGTCTTCGACTTCCTTGAGGTTGCCCACGGCATCGTATTTCTTCTTTGTTTTGCGCAGAAGCGGGTCGATTTCTTCAGTGATCTCCTCGAGTGCGTTACGTTTGTATTCGGTGGTGTGCAGGTTGCCGTCGGTCTGGCTCGTGACTGCACCTTCGCTGTCGTACCCCGTTTTCGTCGTGCTTTTCGGTTCTTTGACTTCCGTCCGCTCACCGTCCGCGTTGTATGCGTAGGTGGTTTTGTGGCCGTCACCGTCCGTGACGGATTCAACTTCGCCGTCGCCGTTGTACGTGAATTCCGAATGGTGGGCCAGAGGGTCGGTCACCTTTAACACGCGACCCTGTTCGTCACGTTCGGTCGTCGTCGTGAATTTGAGCGGTTCGCCGCCCGACACGTTCCCGCGCGGGCTGACTTCAGAGGTCTCCTGGGAGTCTTCGTTGAATTTCCAGGTGCGCTTGTCACCTTCGGGGTCGATCGTGGCTTCCCGGTCGCCGTACGTGTCGTATTCGAATTTTGATTTCGCTTCGAGCGGATCGATTTCTTCGGTCATATCCCCATGTTCGTCGTATTTGTACGTCGTCTTCTCGACTTTTGCGCCGACCGTGCGTTCGACTGTTTCGGGGTCGCCGTGAGCGGTATATTTGATCGTGGTCGTCTCGCCCTTGGGGGTTGTTTCGGTTTCTACGTCGTGTGTAGCGTTGTATTTCTTTTTGCTTTCGTTGCTGTTGGCGTCCTTTTCGCTGATCCGGTTGTCTTCGCTGTCGTAGGCGTATTCGGTGCTGTGTTCGTCCGGGTCGGTCTTTAAGGTCAGCAGGAACAAGTTGTACTGATAGCTTGTCGTGGCAGCCAGTTCGGTGCCCGACGCACGGATGACTTTGAGTGGCTCGTCCGCGACGTTGAAGGTGTCGACTGTTTTCGAGCCGTTCGGCTCGGTGATCGTCGTTTCGGTACCGCCTTCGACCGTTTTGTACGTGAATTTGTGTTCGCGTTCCAGCGGGTCCAGCACGACGCTTACGCGGTTGGACGCTTCGTATTCGAATAACACACTGTTACCGCGGCCGTCCGTCATTAAGGTGATCTCGTGCGAAACGTTGTATTCGAATTTCCAGCGCGCTTTTTCTTCCCCGGGCAGCGTGACGCTGGCGAGATTGCCGGCTGCGTAGGTGTATTTGGCGGTATGACCCATCGGGTCTTTTATGCTTTCCACCAGTTTTTCGGCGTTGTAGACGAACGTCAGTTTACGTCCGGCGCCGTCTTTGACCGATTCGAGCTCTTTGCTCGCGTTATAGGTCATCGTGAGCGCGTTGCCGTTGCGGTCCGTTTCGCTCGTGAGCTGCCCGCTGCTGTTGAATTCGAGCTTTGTCTGGTCGGGCATGGTGTAGATGTAGTTGGTGCCTTCTTTGACCAGCTTTGCCTCGACCCACGAACCGGGGGCGTATTTGCCTTCTTTCAGATAAAAGACGACGGAGCTGCCGTCCGCCTGGCGCACGGTCGCCGTACCCGCGCCTTCGTTGATCGTAAGCGATGCGCCGAAGGGCTCGGTCCATCCATAGCCGAACGGCCCGCGTTCGCTTTCGCTCTCAGAGGCCGCCAGCAGCGAGTTGTAGGTGCGGATCACGTCCAGGTTGGGGCCGCGGCCAGCGACGGCGATGTCGGTCTGCCTCTCGGTGAGGTCGCCGGTGGCGCAGATGACCGACGCTTCGCTACAGGATTCGAGTGCCGGCGCGCCTTCGTTGGGACCGAGACCTTCGCTGCTTAAGAATTCATGGGATTCGCCAGCACCGGCGACGGAGAGCGCTAAGCCTTCGGTGTCTACCACTAACACTTCGCCTTTGATTTCGCCCTGACTGGCGCCTCCGAGCGTGCAGCTGGCGACGCCGGCCTGGTTGAAGATGAATAAGACGTCTTTTTCGGCGGTGTTTTCGACCAGCGGCGCGGAGGCTTCCCCCTTGCAGGTGTCGGTCAGTTCGATGCCGATGACTAAGCATTTAACCTGCCACCCCGGTTCGCCTTTGCCGTCGGCTAACAGGCTGTTCTTGACTTCAGTGCCCACTGAGGTCAGTTCGGATAACCATGGGGTGTCGAGCGCAGAGGCCGTGGGCGAGCTGCATGGCCCTTCCGTCGTTTTGCAGGTGGAGATCGTCGCTTCTGTCATTTCGCCAAAGTGTTCCCACACGGCCCATAAGCCGGCGAGGTGACATTCGATCTGTGATTTTTCTTTGATGTCGCGAAGTAAGATGGTGCCCGTGGATTCGACATGAGCCTTCGAACTTGCCGGGATACTCGCGCCTTCGAGTAACCATTCCGCGAGACCGAACGCGGGAGTCGCGGTCGCTGCGGCCACGCAGAGCGCGGTCAGAGCTGTCGATAGAGCCCAGGAAATCTTCATGTCGATCCTCGCTTTGATCGAGTCAAGGTTTCGCGCGGGCTTGCGAGGTCAAAGCGCTAGCTGTTGCCCACTCGTGCGGCCGCGGCGATGTATGTGAAGCGCCTACGACGCTTGTACGGTTTGGCGCAAAGTAGTTGCTGTGCCAGCGACGGTCAAGGAAAAGCGGCCGCATCCGCGTGCAGTGTTTCTGACAGGTGCGGACCGGATCGGTGTGTGGGCGCGGCGAGCCCGGCAGGCAACCTATCGAGACGCGTTCTCAGAGTAGGCCCAGCGCCCCGCCGACCCCGTGCACGAGGTTAAACAGCGGCTGCGGGATGATGCCGAAGGCGATCGTGGTGGTCGCGGCCAGGATCGCCACGAAGGCCACCTCGGGCTGACTTATCCGGCCGAGGACCGGCGCCTCGTCGCTCTCTGTGTCCAGCTCCTGCGAGCCACCGGCAATCACCGGGATCGCACCAGCCGGTGGGAGGCCTGGCCCGACCGGGCTCGGCTTAGAAGCCGAACGCATCCACATCGTCGCGATCACAGGTAGGTAGTAGCCGAGCGAGATCATCGAGCCGACGACGATCACCACACCCAGCCACGTGTACCCACCGGCCACCGCGGCATCGATCAAATAGAACTTGCCGATGAAGCCGGCGGTGGCGGGAATGCCGGCCAGTGCCAACATCGAGATCGTCATCGGCCAGGCAAGCCAGGGTCGCTCGCGGCCGAGGCCGGACAGCGCGGCGACGCTGTCGCCGAGGTCGGTTTCGCGCTCGCGGGCGATGATCACCGCGAAGGCGGCCATGTTCATCGGCAGGTACACGGCGAGATAGAAGACGGTCGCCTGCGCTCCTAGCTGGGTGGCGACGACGACGCCGGCGAGGATATAGCCGGCCTGAGCCACCGAGGAGTAGGCGAGCATCCGCTTCAACGACGACTGCCCGAGCGCGCCGACGTTGCCCACGAGGATCGTGATCGTCGCCAGCGCGGCAAGCGCGGGTCCCCAGCTTGCGTGGGCTTCGATCAGGGCGACGTCGAACAGTCGCAGCAGCACGCCGATGGCGGCGACCTTGGTGGCGACCGCCATGAAGGCGGTGATCGGCGTTGGCGCCCCCTCGTAGACGTCGGGCGTCCACTGGTGGAAGGGCGCGACAGATGCCTTGAAGGCGAGCCCCGCTACGCAGAGTGCGATGCCGGTCAGCAGCATCGCGTTCTCAGCGAGTCCGTGCGTGGAGATTGCGCCGGCAATAGCGCTGAAGTTAGTCGCGCCAGTGGCGCCGTAGAGCAGTGCAATTCCGTACAGCAGCGTGGCCGAGCCGACCGAGCCTATGATCAGGTACTTCAGCCCAGACTCGAGCGAGCGCTCGCTGCGCATTTCGGTAGCGCAAAGGACATAAAGCGGTATCGAGAGAAGCTCGATACCGAGGAACAGCGCAACGGTGTTTTGCGCGGCGACCAGCAGCGCCATGCCACCGATGCTCGTCAGCAACATCGCATGCAACTCGCCATGCGCTGCTTCCTGCGCAGCGCGCGAGCGCCAAGCCAGCAGCACGCCGGCGATGCCGCCGACGGCGAGGATCAGGATCAGTGTGAGCGACAGCCGGTCGATCCGCAGCGCTCCGGCGACGACCGACTCGGGTGTGTTCCAGCGCCAGATCGAGGTTCCGATCGCGGCGCCGAGCGCGACGATGGCAAGCGCGGGGACGACCTGCTCCCGGATGCGACGGGAGCCGAGCAGCCCGACTAGCAACACGACGATCGCGCCGCCGAGCAGGGAAATCAGCGGCGAGAGCGCCGCGAAGTCGACGTGGGGGCCTTTGAGGTGTGCGGTGGCGAGAAGGCTGCTCATCGGCTACCTTCCCCGCCCGTTTCGATGGCGCCGGTTTCACTGCTTTCACCGCTGCCGTTGCTCTGGGGCGCTTCGGTCGCGGAGGCCACCGGCGCCGCGTTGGCGCTCAGCGTGCGCAGAGCGGCATGGGCCGCGGCGACCGAGGTGGTGGCCGAGCTTTCAGAGCGCTTCAGGGCCCCTTGCGGGTACAGCGCCAAGAACAGGATCACGGCCAGCAGCGGCACCAGCACCAGCCCGTCCTTGAGTGTCATCTCGCGCGAGTCGACTTTCTCGCCGACACGGTTGTGCATCGCGCGGATGAATAGTCGCAGCGCGTACACGCTGGCCATCACAACCCCCGTGAAGGCGATGATGGCGATCGCAAGCTTGGCTTTGAAGACACCGAGCAGGATCAGGAACTCGCCGACGAAGTTGGCCGACCCCGGGATGGCGAGTGTGGCGAGGGCGACCACCAGGAAGACCGCCGCGAGCACGGGCGCGCGGAAGGCGATGCCGCCCATATCGCGGATGTCCTGCGAACCACCGGACCGCGCCGCCAACAGGGAGATGATGAAGAAGATAGGCGCGACGACTAGCCCGTGATTGACCATCTGCAGCAGCGCCCCCTGGGCCCCCTGAGGATTGAGCGCGAACACGCCGAGCGTGATGAAGCCGAGCTGGGCCACCGAGGAGTAGCCGGCGATCAGGCGCGCGTCGGTCTGAGTGAAGGCGACGGCAGAGCCGTACAGGATCGAGCACAGCGCGATCACGAGCATCAGCACCTGGAAGTGCGCGGCCGCCTTCGGGAACAGCGGAAGCACGATCGCCAGGAATCCGTAGGCCCCGACCTTGGAGAGCACGCCGCTGAAGACCATCAGCACCTCGCTGGGCATCGCCCGGTAGCCGTCCGGCATCCAGCCGTGCAACGGGAAGGCGGGCATCTTCACCAGGAAGGCGGCCGCGAAGAACAGGAAGATCCACTCCTGCGAGCCGCTGCTGAGCGGAAGCCCTTGCAACTGCGAGAGAACAAAGGTGACGTGCCCGCCGTTCTGCTGCCCGGCCAGCACCCCTGTGGCGATTGCGGCGGCCAGCATCAGCAGCGAGCCGACCAACGTGTAGATGACGAGCTTGATCGTGGCTTTGACGCGGTCCGGTCCAACGCCCCACACACCGATCAGGAAGTAGAAGGGGATCAGCATCAGGTCGAAGAACGCGACGAACAGGGCCAGGTCCTGCGCCAAGAACGCCCCCAGCACGGCCGACTCGGCCAGCATCATGTGGAAATAGAAGAGACGGGGTCGAGCAGGGTAGGAACGACTGGACACCCCGTCAGGGGCGTCCTCGTCCCCACCTTCATCGCCGCTGTCTGAACCCCTCAAGTTCGAGGCCAGTATCGCTGCGAAGAACAGCAGCGTCGTCATCCCGACAAGCACAACGTTCAGTCCGCTCAGCCCGAGCTTGTAGTGGATCCCCAGTTCTGAGATCCAGACGACATCGGTGACGTCCTTCAGTCCGCGTGCGCCGGGCCCGTATTGGACCAACGCCGCGATCGCCAAACCGAGCGCGCCGAGGCTCCCCGCCAGAGCAGCGTTTCCCGGCAGTCGATCGTCGCGGCGGCCGGCCAGCGCGCCGAGCAGACCGCAGGCGGCTGGGAGCCAGATCAGTATCGAAAGCGGTGGCATCAGCAGCTCACGTCTGCAATAGGAAGTAGAGGCCAAGCCCGGCGACGCCGAGCAGCAGCAGGGCCGCGTAATAGCGCAGCAGTCCGGTCTGGATTGCGCGCACAGAGGCCGATCCGGCGCGGACGATCGAGGTGGTGCCGTCGATCAGCGCACCCTCGACGAACACACGCTCGAACGTGTTCGTCGCAAACGCGCCGGCTGCGCGGGCGGGCGCGACGATCGCGAAGTCGATCAGCTCGTCGAAATACCACTTGTTGTGAGAGAGCGCGTAGGCCCAGCCGAAGCGTGCCCGCAGTCGCGCCGGGATCTCCGTCGGGTGTCCCCACAGGCGCCACGCCACTGCGATCCCCGACAGCCCCAGCAGCGTGCCGAGGATCAGCCCGAACACGAGCAGCCCGTCGCGCGTGTGCACCGTGTAAAGCGTCGAGCCATAGAAGCTCGGTTCGAGGAATTTTGTGACCACGTCATCCACTTCGGGCATCTGAAGGAATCCCGCGACGACGGCGCCGACAGCAAGGATGCTCATAGCGATCCGCATGGGCAGCGCCCGCTCGGCAATCGCGTGGTGTGGACCGGGGAAGCCGACGTCGGTGTCCTCGACTTCGCCATTGGCTGGATTGGTGGGCTGCTCCGCGTGATGCAGGTGCCCTCCTTCAAGCTCCGTGGCCTCCGGTACCGGATCGCCGTAGAAGGCGCGGAAGATCATCCGGAAGGTGTAGATCGCCGTCAGGAAGGCCCCGATGTAGCCGATCACATACAGCGCCCAGTGCCAGCCGCCACGCTCGCCGACGACGAGCAAGATCTCGTCCTTGGAGAAGAACCCCGAGAAGGGCGGTATCCCCGACAGCGCCAGCCCGCCGATCACAAAACAGGCGAACGTGAACGGCATCGCCTTCTTGAACCCTTTCATCCGGTCCAGTGACTGCTCGCCGCCCATCGCGCCGATGATCGAGCCGGCGCTCATGAACAGCAGCGCCTTGAAGAAGGCGTGGGTCATCAGATGGAACATCCCGGCCGCATAGGCGCCGACCGACACCCCCATGATCATGTAGCCGATCTGCGACATCGTCGAGTAGGCGATCACGCGCTTGATATCGGTCTGGGTCAGCGCAATCGTCGCGGCGATAATCAGAGTTGCGCAGCCGATCACGGCGCCGACGTCCTGGGCAGCGGGCGCCAGTTCGAAGAAGGGATGCATGCGCGCGATCAGGTAGACCCCGGCGGTCACCATCGTGGCCGCGTGGATCAGCGCGCTGACTGGAGTGGGCCCCTCCATCGCGTCCGGGAGCCAGGTGTGCAGGGGGATCTGCGCCGACTTGGCGAACGCCCCGACCAGCAACAGCAGGCAGCCGGCGACGACGTCGCCTTCGCCGCTGGTGAACACGTGCGGCGCGGCTTCGAAGGCCTTCAGGAAGTCGAGCGTCCCCGTGTGCTTGAACAGAAAGTAGGTGCCGAGCACGAGCCCGACGTCGCCGACGACGTTGATCACGAACGCCTTGATCCCTGCGCGCGTGGCGGTGCTGCGCCGGTACCAGAAGGAGATCAGCAGGTAGGAGGCGGCCCCCACGAACGCCCAGCCGACGATCAGCAACAGGAAGTTGCCGGCCAGCACCAGCAGCAACATCGAGAAGACGAAGAAGTTCAGGTAGGCGAAGTAGCGAGCGAAGCCGCGGTCTTCGTCCAGGTAGGAGACGGAGTAGAGGTGGATCGTGGTGGAGATCCCGGTGACGATCAGGATCATGAACACGCTCAACGGATCGACCAGGATCGACATCTGCGCGTCGATGCCGACGGTGCTCGCGTAGTTCCAAAGTGACGAGGAGAGCTCGCGGTGATCGGAGCTGTGCCCTTGCAGCGAGATCAGCGCGCCCAGCGCGGCCAGGAAGGCCAGCCCGATCGCGGCGGTGCCGATCCAGCCGGCGCTGCGGCCGGGCAGCTTCTTGAAGCCGGCGGCGATCACGATCGTGCCGAGCAGTGGGAAGGCGAGAACGAGCCAGCCGAAAGTTGTTGTGTTCACTGAACACCCCCCTTTGCTGAGCGACGGGTCATCCCTGCAGCTCCCTCAGCTCGTCAACGTCTATGGGTAGACGGCGACGGTGGATCGCCACGATCATGCCCAGCCCGATGCAGACCTCGCAGGCCGCGACCGTCATCACGATGATCGCCAAGATCTGTCCGTCGCCGTTGCCCCACATGCGCGAGAAGGCGATCAGTGACAGGTTCGCCCCGTTGAGCATCAGCTCCAGGCAAAGCAGCACGACCAGTGGGTTGCGTCGCGTCATCACGCCGAACGCCCCCGTACAGAAGACGACGGCCGAGACGGCCAGGTACCAGGCGATGCTCACCAGCCACCTCCAGGCGCCGCGGGCGCGCCTGCAGCGGCTGGGCGTGTGGAGGTCTCCTCAGCGCTCTCGTCGCCGGCGGCTCGCGCGCCGGCCAGCGCCAGCCCTTCGACGCCCTCGGTCATCGTGCCAGTGCCGCGCGGGCGCAGGATGTCAAGCGGGGTCAGCCGGTCCTCTTCGTCCTCGCCCAGCCCGCCGCGTCGGCGTGCCAGCACGACACCGCCGACGGCGGCGATCAGCAGCAGCAGCGAGGCGGCCTCGAACACGAGCAGAAAGCGGGTCAGCAGCAGTTCGCCGATGTAGGCGGGCGTGCCGAACGCCTTCGGTCCCGGCGAGTACGGCGCGCCGCTACCTTCGACGGCCTTCAGTCCGCTGCCGAGCAGCGCGATCATCAGCTCGATCAGCAGCGCGCCGGCGAACAGTGCGGCCGTGGGCCGACGTCCGTCCGCGCCGCGTGAGCGCGCCCGCCGCGTGAGTGCTCCGTCGAGCGGCTGCTCCTCGCCGCCGACGTAGGCGACCACGAACACGTACAGCACCATCACGGCCCCGGCGTAGACGACGACCTGCGCCGCCGCGACGAATTCCGCTCGCAGCAGCAGGAACAGCACGGCAAGCGAGAGCAGGTGTCCGACCAGCGCCAGCACGCTGTAGAAGGGATTGGAGAACGTGACGACGCCGATCGCCCCCGCGATCACCCCGATCGCCGCGATGAAGAAGAGGATCGAGCTCACTACTCGCCCTCTTTCCGTAGCGGTGTGCGCTCCAGCGGCTCGGCCAGCAGCATCTCCTTGGTGAAGATCAGGTCCTCGCGGGTGTAGTCAGAGAGCTCGTAGTCGTGTCCCATCGTGATCGCGTCAAACGGGCAGGCGACCTCGCAGTAGCCGCAAAAGATGCAGCGCGAAAGGTTGATCTCGTAGATCTCGGCATAGCGCTCGCCCGCGGAGACGCGATGCTCGGGTGTGTTCTCCGCCGCGACGACGCGGATGCAATCGGCCGGGCAGGCAGCGGCGCACAGCGAGCAGCCGACGCACTTCTCAAGTCCGGTGTCCTCGAAGCGATGCAGCTTGTGCCGGCCGCGAAAGCGTGGATAGACGGGCGTCTTCTCCTCGGGGTACTCGACCGTCACGGGTTTCTCGAGCATCCGCCCGAAAGTCGTCTTCAGTCCGCGCAGCGTCTCGCCGAAGACGCGCCAGGTGCTGCGCGCCGGCCCTGGTGCGGGTGCGCGCACGACCTCGATCACGTCCTCTCCGGGGTCCCAGGTCATCAGTGCGTCACCACCACTAGCACCGCCGTCGCTAGCGCGTTGAGCGTCGCCAGCGGCAGCAGGATCTTCCAGCCGAAGCTCATCAGCTGGTCGTAGCGCGGCCGCGGCAGCGTGGCGCGCACCCAGATGAACAGGAACGTCATCAAGGTCATCTTGAACAGCACCACGAACGGGTCGACCCAACCGGGAGGATGGATGCCGAACGGCAGCAGCCAGCCGCCGAGGAAGACGGTCGTGACGATCCCCGAGACGACCAGCACATTCAGGTACTCGGCGAAGTAGTAGGAGGCGAACTTGCCGCCGCCGTACTCGGTGTTGTAGCCGCCGACCAACTCGGCATCGGCCTCGGTCAGGTCAAACGGCGCGCGGTTAGTCTCGGCAAAGCCCGCCACCAGGAAGACCAGGAAACCGAAGAACTGGGGGATCACGTACCACATGCCTTCTTGGGCGTGCACGATCCCGGTTAGCGACAGCGTGCCGGCGGTGAAGATCACGCCGACGAGTGCGAGCCCTTGGGAGACCTCGTAGGAGATCAGCTGCGCCGCCCCGCGCATGGCGCCGAGGAAGGAGTACTTCGAGCCCGAGGACCAGCCGCCGAGCATGATCCCGTAGAAGGCCACCGCGCCGAAGGCGAACAGGTACAGCGGACCGATCGACACGTCCACGCCGTACAGCCCCACCGGTGTGCCGAAGATGTTCTGGACGTCGCCGAAGGGAATGATCGAGAAGGCGGCCACGGCGGTGACGATCGAGACGATCGGCGCCAGCGCGAACAGGAAGCCGGTGGCGGTGTTGGGCCGGAACTGCTCCTTGGTCAGCAGCTTGACGATGTCGGCCAGTGGTTGAAGCGCGCCGAAGGGCCCGACGCGGTTAGGCCCGTAGCGCGCCTGGAAGCGCCCGAGCAGCTTGCGCTCGGCCAGCAGCACCAGCGGCACCAGCTGCAGCCCGACCGCGAAGATCACGATCGCCTTGATGATCTGGATCCACCATTCTTCGTAGTAGCCGACGACGGCGAGGGTGCTCATCATGCGCTGACCGCCAGTCCGACGCGAGCGGCGACGCGCTCGCTCAGCTCGCCGAGCAGCTGCGATTCGTCGCGGATCTCACCTAGGTGGCGCACCGCCCGGCGTACACGCTGAACGGTTCCATCGGGATGAGTGACAGTGCCTTCCTTTTCGGGATAGGCCTCCGCCGGGAAGACGATGTCGGCCTGCTCGCGCAGCGCATCGGTGAGGAAGGCGGCGTGGGCGACGATGGCGCCGGCTGCGTTTGCGGGCGGGTCGACACCGAGCAGGTACAGGCAGCTCAGCTCCCCCTGCGCGAAGGCGGAGGCGATCCCGGTCGCGTCGAGCCCGTCCTCGTCGACGTCGCTCAGCCCCGGCCCGGCGTTCGGCAGCACGCCCGCTTCGCGCAGGCCGCGCCCGTTGGCGTGCGCGGGGACTTCCAGTAGGCCGGCGCCTTCGGTAGACGCTAGCTCCAACGTGGCGGCCAGGTCGAGCAGTGCCCGCACAGCGCGCTCGCCGTCGGGGCCGGCGCCGAGGCGCTCGTGCCAGAGCACGACGACCTCCAGGCCGCTGCCGTCGGCGGCGGGACCGGCGGCGCGCAACTGCTCGATCAGCTCGCGGCGCTTGCCCTCGTCTAGAAGCTGCTCACGTGTGGCGGGCACGAGTTTCATCCCGTGCCGGCGCACGCCCTTGCGCAGCCTCAGGTCGAGGATTGGCGCGTCGGCGATCGGGTCGCAGTCGAGCACGAGCACGGCATGTGCGAACTCCAGGTCGGGAACTTTTGCCTGTAGCGCCGGCTCGGCCAGCGCGCGGTGTAGCTCAAGCGGCAACGTGCCGGCGACACGCGAATCCAAGTTCTGCGAGCCCAGCGTCTCGCGTATCAGGTGATGCAGTGCGAGCCCCTCCTCGTTGCTGGCGCCGCCGCCGGCAAGCGCGCCGGTGCGCGCTCCCGCGCGGGCGAGCAGCGTGGCGGCCTCATCCAAAGCGCGCTCCCAGGAGACAGCGCGCAGCTCGCCGCCGTCGCGGATCATCGGCTCGGTGACGCGATCTTCGGCGAGCTTGGGATAGGCGAAGCGCCCGCGGTCGCACAGCCAGCCGTCATCCACTTCGGGGTTATCGCGCGCCAGCACGCGCATCACGCGCTCGTCGCGGACGGTCAGCTTGACGTTGCACTGCGATGGGCACAGCGTGCAGATCGTGCCGGAGTCCTCGACATCCCACGGCCGCGCACGAAAGCGGTAGCCGCGCGAGGTCAGTGCGCCGACCGGGCACAGCTCGACGATGTTGCCGCTAAACGGCGCCTCGTATGGCCGCCCGTCGAAGGTGGCGACGTAGGAGTGAGCTCCGCGCTCGAGCAGTACCAGTTGGTAGTCCTCGGAGATCTCCTGGGAGAAGCGCACGCAGCGATAGCAGAGGATGCAGCGCTCGCGGTCGATCGCGACCTTCTCCGAGAGCGCCAGTGGCTTGACGAAGTGGCGCTTTGGCTCAACGAAACGAGAGATGCCGCTGCCCCAGCCGAAGGTGATGTCCTGCAGCGGGCACTCGCCCCCCTTGTCGCAGACGGGGCAGTCGAGCGGATGGTTGATCAGCAGGAACTCGACCACTGCCTGCTGCGCGGTCTTCACGCGCGGGGATTGCGTATTGACGACCATGCCGTCCTTGACGGGCGTGGAGCAACCGGTTTGCAGCTTGGGAATGCCCTCGATTTCGACTAGGCACATGCGGCAGGCGCCGACGGGATTGCCGAGCTTAGGCTCGTAACAGAAGACGGGGATCTCGACGTCGCCGTGCTTGGCGGCGTCGACCAGCATCGAGTTTTCCGGCGCCTGGACCTCGCGGCCGTCGATCGTGAAGGTGATTGTGCGGGGGGTCGGCCTAGGCATCTACACAAGTCCTCCCGCCAGTGCCGGCGCCGGCGTGCCGACAGTCAGACCACTGGCTGCACGAGCCTGCTCGATGTGAGCTTCGAACTCGCCGCGGAACTTGGCGATCAGCGAGCCGATCGGCATCGCCATCGCGTCGCCGAGCACGCATAGGCAGTTGCCGATGATGTGCTCCTGCACCGAGGCCATGATCTCCAGGTCCATCGGTGTGGCCTCACCAGTCTGCACGCGTTCGAGCATCTTCACGGTCCAATTGGTGCCCTCGCGGCAGGGGGTGCACTTGCCGCAGGACTCGTGGCGGTAGAACTTCGCGACCTTCAGGGCGACGTCGAGGATCGGCGTCGAGTCATCGACGACGATGATCGCGCCGGAGCCGAGCATCGAGCCAGCTTTTGCCATCGAGTCGAAGTCGTAGGGAAGGTCGAGGTCGTCCTTGATCAGCACCGGCGAGGAGGAGCCGCCCGGGAACCAGCACTTGACCTGCCGGCCTTCCGGTGGTCCGCCGGCCAGGCCGTAGACGATCTCGCGCGAGGGGATGCCGAGCTCGATCTCGTAGTTGCCGGGACGCTGAACGTGGCCGGACACCGACACCAGCTTGGTGCCTTTGGAAGTCTCCGTTCCCAGCTCGGCGTACTGCGCCCCGCCCATGTCGATGATGGTCGGCACGGTGGCGAGCGTCTCGACGTTGTTGATGAGCGTCGGCCCTTGGTAGAGGCCCTGGTTGGCGGGGAAGGGGGGCTTTAGGCGCGGGTTGCCGCGCTTGCCTTCGAGTGAATCGAGCAGGCCGGTCTCCTCGCCGCAGATGTAGGCGCCGGCGCCGCGGTGCACAACCAGCGAGAGCGAGTGCCCCGAGCCGAGGATGTTCTCGCCGATGTAGCCGGCGTCGCGTGCTTCGGCAAGCGCCGCATCGAGCAGGTCAGCCTGCTGCACATACTCGCCACGGATGTAGATGAAGGAGCGGTTGGCCCCGGCCGCGTAGGAGGCGATCACGATCCCCTCGATCAGCATATGCGGGGACTTCTGCATCAGTTCGCGGTCCTTGAAGGTTCCCGGCTCGGACTCATCGGCGTTACAGACCAGGTACTTGTCGATCGAACCCTTCGGCAGGAACGAGACCTTCTTGCCCATCGCGAAGCCGGCGCCGCCGCGCCCGCGCAGACCGGAGGCTTCAAGCTCGGCCAGCACCGCCTCGGGCTCCATCGCAAGTGCCTTGCGCAAGGAGGCATAGCCGCCGCGCTGCTCATACACCTCGCGCGTTGCCAGCCCCGGCTCGTCGATGTTCTTGAACAGCAGCTTCACGCGTTTGCCTCGGCGTCGGCGCAAGCGCGCTTGGACAGCTGCTTTTCGGGGAGCACAGGGCGGTCGGCGCGCAGATCGTCGAGCAGCCGCGGCACATCGTCTATCGACAGCGGGCCTACGTAGACACCGTCGACAGAAGCCATCGGGGCGATGTCGCAGGCGCCGAGGCACTCGAATGGGCGGACGTTGAACTCGGTATCCGATCCCGCCGCGTCCTTGATCGCGGCGAACAGCTCGTCGGCGCCACGCAGCGAGCAGGAGATGTTGGTGCAGACATACACGCTGTGCTTGCCGACCGGTTCGGTCTCCAGCATGTCGTAGAAGCTGGCTACCGACTCCAGATAGGCGGGCGTCACGCCCATCACCGCGGCGACCTGCTCGAGCGCCTCGGGCGAGCACCAGCCGTGCACGCGCTGGGCGGCCTTGAGCGCTGGCAACGCCGCCGAGCGGCTGTCCGGATACAGCGCCATATGTCGCTCGATCTCTGTGCGCAGCTCGGCCGGCACCTCGACTGGCTCAGTCACGCTCATCGGTCGATGCCCCCCAAGATCGGGTCGAGCATCGCCAGCGTCGCGATCATGTCGGCGATGTAGGAGCCCTCGGCCATCTGCGAGAGCGCCTGCAGGTTCACGAACGAGGAGTCGCGCATGTGCACGCGCGCGGGCTTGGAGGAGCCGTCTGAGCGCACGAAGCAGGCAAGCTCGCCGCGCGGGCCTTCGATCGGGTTGTAGACCTCACCGGGTGGGACGCGGAAGCCCTCGGTGACGAGCTTGAAGTGATGGATCAGCGCCTCCATCGATGTCGCCAGCTCGTGTCTGGGGGGGAGGGCGACCTTACGGTCGCCCGTTATGTGGGGTCCCTCGGGCAACCCATCAAGCGCCTGTTCGATGATCTTGACCGACTCGTAGATCTCCGCCACCCGAACAGCGAAACGGTCGTAGTTATCGCCCACCGTGCCGACGGGGATCTTGAAGTCGAAGTCCTCATAAGAGCTGTAGGGAGCGGCCTTACGCAGGTCCCAGGGGTTGCCGGCAGCTCGCAGCAGCGGCCCGGTGACCCCCAGGCCAAGCAGCGTCTCGGCGTCGAGCGGGCAGGTGCCGCGCAGGCGCTGCAGGATCAACTGGTTGGCGTCGAGGATCGCGCGGTATTGATCGGTGCGAGCAGGCATCACCTTGCAGAACTCGCGCGCCTTCTCGGCAAAGCCGACGGGGATGTCCTCGATCACGCCGCCGACCTGGAAGTAGCGCGTGTGCATGCGCGCTCCGGAGGACATCTCGAACAGGTCGAGGATCAGCTCGCGCTCGCGCAGGCAGTACAGGAAGATCGACACCGCGCCGAGATCCAGCGCGCTCGTGCCGAGCCAGATCAGATGCGAGGCGATCCGGTTGAGCTCGAGGTGGATCACGCGCAGGTACTGTGCGCGCTTGGGCACCTCGACCTCCAGCAGCGTCTCGACCGCGCCGACGTAGGCCATCGAGTTGAAGTAGTAGGCCAGGTAGTCCATCCGCTCGACTACCGGGATCACCTTCCAGTAGGCCTTGTCCTCAGCGGTCTTCTCGATGCCGGTGTGCACGTAGCCGATCACCGGCTTGATCGAGCGCACGACCTCCCCCTGCAGGGTCACGAGCAGCCGCAGCACGCCGTGCGTGGCGGGATGGTGCGGGCCGAAGTTGAGCGTCAGCAGCTCATCATGCGTGTCGCCCTCGCCGGCCTCGGTTGGCAGCGCCGAGAGCGTAATGCTCTGCTCGCGTTGACGGTACTCGGAGATGGACGGCGTCATCGCGGGACTCCGGTGGAGTCGTGCTCGTTGTACGTGAAGATCACCGGTTCGCCGCCGACCGGGAAGTCGCGCCGCTGCGGGTGGCCCTCGTAATCCTCGGGCATCAATATCCGCCGCAGGTCGGGATGGCCGCGGAAGATCACGCCGAACATGTCGTATATCTCGCGCTCCTGGTGATCGGCGGTGGGCCAGCCCTTGCCGTCCTGTCCGTCGGGCGTGACCGAGTCGACCTCGGGGGCGTCGATGCTCACTCGCAGCTTGACCGTCACGCGGTCGACGCTGCTCATGTCCAGCAGCTCGTAATGCACACCCAGGCGTGGCTCCTCGGGGTAGTAGTCGAGGCCGTGCACGCTCGCCAGGAAGCCGTAGCCGCGCTCGCGCAGCGCGGCTAGCACCGTGCGAATCGACGTCGGTGCGACTTCCAGCGTTCCGCTGCCGCGGAAGTGCAGCGTGCCCAGAATCGCCTCGGTGCCGATGCCCTCGCTCGCACGCAGGTCGGAGGCGAGCAGCTCCAGTCCCGTCGCGTCAGGCACCGGGAAGGGTCTCCTCGGTGCCCTGCGCTTTGTAGCGCTCGCGCCAACCAGCGTCGGGATCCTCCTGGACCATCTTGCGCAGCTTGAGAATCCCGTGCATCAACGCCTCTGGGCGCGGGGGGCAGCCGGGCACGTGCACGTCGATCGGCAGGAACTTGTCGGCCGGCACCAGCGCGTAGTTGTTGAAGACGCCCATCGAGCTGCAGCACGCGCCCATCGAGATCGCCCACTTGGGCTCGAGCATCTGGTCGTAGAGGCGGCGGATGATCGGTGCCATCTTGATCGAGACCCTGCCCGCCAGGATGATCAGATCGGCCTGGCGCGGCGAGGCGCGGAAGGCCTCGAACCCAAAGCGCGCGATATCCATGCGCGGGCCGGCGGTCTGGAACTGCTCCATCGCACAGCAGGCAAGGCCGAAGGCGAGCGGGAAGAACGAGTTCGAGCGCCCCCAGGAGACCGCCTTCTCCAAGGTGGTGGTGAGCACACGTTCATGGACGTAGCGTTCGAGCTCCGCTCCCTCCAGCTGTGCGGGCGCATTGCGGCCGGTCAGCTCGTTGCCGCGCAGCAGCTCCTGAGCGTCCTGGCCCTCTACGCGCAACGGAGAACCAACCAGCTCGCGCTTTATCTCCACTCCAGTGCCCCTCTGCGCCAGACATACACGAAGGCGACGAAGAGCAACGCGATGAAAGTGATCGTCTCGGCCAGCGCATAGCCGCCGTAGGCCTTCAGCTGTACAGCGATCGGATACAGGAAGACGACCTCGATGTCGAACAAAATGAACAGCATCGCGATCAGGTAGAAGCTGATCCCGAAGCGCATGCCACGCTTTACCTCCGAGGGAAG
>DASTPN010000037.1:0-34665 GCA_035719985.1 Solirubrobacteraceae bacterium
TGATCGAGGCGATGAACAGCTACTACCGCGAGCGCAACGCCAACGTGCACCGCGGCGTGTATGCGTTGGCGCAGGAGGCCGACGCCGCCTACGACGAGGCACGGGGCAAGGTCGCTGCCTTCGTCGGCTGGGACCAAAGAATGACGATTTTCACCAAGAACGTCACCGAGGCGATCAACCTCGTCGCCTACGCATGGGGACGCGCCAACGTGGGGGCCGGCGACGCCGTGCTGAGCACACAGATGGAGCATCACGCCAACATCGTGCCCTGGCAGCAGCTCTGCCGCGAGAGCGGCGCGGAGCTGCGCTATCTGGAGGTCGACGATCGCGGCGAACTGTCGCTGGAGCAACTCGACCGCGAACTAGCCCGCGGGGACGTCAAGCTTGTTGCTTTCGCCCACGTCTCCAACGTGCTCGGCACGATCGTGCCGGTGGCGCAAATGACCGAGCGCATCCGCGCTGCCGGAGCGATCTCGCTTGTGGACGGCGCTCAGGCCGTGCCGCACATGCCTGTAAACGCCAGCGCGCTCGGCGCCGACTTCTACGCCTGGACCGGGCACAAGGCGCTCGGGCCGACCGGGATCGGCGTCCTGCACGGCAGGGCGGAGATCCTCGATGGCATGCAGCCGTTCTTGACGGGCGGCGACATGATCGCCTCGGTCAGCTTCGAGGGGGCGACCTGGAACGAGCTGCCCTTCAAGTTCGAGGCCGGCACACCGCCGATCGCCGAGGCGGTAGGGCTCGGCGCCGCTGTCGACTACCTCTCGGTGCTTGGGATGGAGCGCGTGCGCGAGCACGAGCGCGAGCTGACCGCCTACCTGCTCGAACGTCTGCGCGAGGTCCCTGGACTCAGCTATGTCGGGCCGCCGGAGGCCAATAACCGAGGTGGCATCGTGTCGTTCACGATCGAGGGGATGCACCCGCACGACATTGCCGAGCTGGCAAACCGCGGCGGCGCCTGCATCCGCGCCGGGCACCACTGTGCGCAGCCGTTGATGGCGCGTCTCGGCGTCGGAGCCACGGCCCGGGCGAGCCTGGGGGTCTACAACGAGCGCGGCGATGTCGACGCCCTGATCGACGCCCTGCTTGCCGGGCGGGAAGTGTTCGGGCTGTGATGGACGACCTCTACCGCGACTACATCCTCGATCACTACAAGCGGCCCCGCAACTTCGGGGAGCTGCAGCCACACGACCTCGACGCGCTCGAGCACAATCCCCTTTGCGGCGACGAGCTGGAAGTGCAGATACGCGTCAAGGACGGGCACATCGAGGACCTGCGCTTCAACGGGCACGGCTGTGCGATCTCCCAAGCGGCGGCCTCGATCGCCTCCGAGGAGTTGATCGGGATGTCGATCGAGCAGGTGGGCACACTCGATGCCGACTGGGCGATCGATCTGCTCGGCATTCCAGTCTCGGCCACCCGCCGTAAGTGCGCGCTGCTCGGGCTGAAGGTCGTCAAGGGGGCCGTCACCGGCGATAACAGCTGGCCGACCAGCGCGGCTTAGCATCCCCAAGCCCACAGCTCGCCTTGCCTTGAAAGCACCAACGGTCGGCCAACTGAATGGCCGCTCAACGGAAGGTGCGACAACCGCAAATCACGGAGGCGCAAAGGCATTTATCGGTCCATAGTGCTCATCCTATCCGCATTCTGTGCTGGAAACTAGATTTGATGTGTCTCCGCCACGCCAGCGTAGCCCGGATGCTCGCGGAGCGTCCGTAGAATCGGCCACTCGCGAAACTCCCCCGGGGCAATCTCTTTCGCGGCCAAGATTGAGGGAACAAGAGCTAGGGCCTCCTCCAACTCCTGCAGCAACACATGCCTGACGAGGCGGAAGCGAGCCGAGAGCGCCGAAGCGTCCCAGGGCATCACCTCGCCCGCAATCGACTCGTAGCCCAAGCGCTCCGCACGACTCAACCAGCCATTGCATCTGATTGAGTGGGCGGTGTCATCAGCACAACGAACTCGCCCGCTTAGGTCTGCC
The DNA here is from genome assembly GCA_035719985.1 of Solirubrobacteraceae bacterium. GTDB lineage: Bacteria > Actinomycetota > Thermoleophilia > Solirubrobacterales > Solirubrobacteraceae > Palsa-744. Next base: position 1,982 of record DASTPN010000037.1, read on the forward strand.
AACTTCTCGGTCACACTCCAGTGATCCATGAGCATCGTCTGGTATGTGCGCCGCAGAAGCCGCCTCGCTGCATCCTCACGCTCGGCTGGCAGCCACGTTCCCCAAGCGAGAACGGCTACGCCGGTACCGAGTGCGTCGAGCTGATCGAGAACTCGATGCAGGTATTCGTCGTTAACGTTGAGCTGGCTCCCCAGGGCTGGCAGTGACTCGAAAGCACGAACCTTCGCCAGATACTCGCTCGAGACTCGACCGCCACTATGCATGACCACGTGTCGCCGTTGGAATGCCTCCCGCAGTCCGTCCCAATCAATCGCGAGCGGAGGGAAGGCCGCGTTGGCGCGCTCATCAAACCACTTGCTCCACTCATCGAGACTGCCGTACATGATCTTTGTTACTCGACGCGACAGAAGCAGATCGATGGCGTCCTCCTCGCTGCGAAAACCCCGAACGTCCTCCAGCGAGAACTCCTTCTGATCGGCCTGCATAGCATCCGGATACTCAACGAACCGCCTCGAAATAAGGCCCGTGAGCAGAACCTCAAATGCACTTATCGCCATGACGAGCAGTGAGTTTCGGACGATGGCTGCCCTTCGCGGCCCTGCCATTGCTTCCCTCGCGCCAAGAAGGAACGAGAGGGCGGCGTACCTGTCGCCACGGAAAATCGCAGCTACCTCCTTCTGCACCGCCGAGTCCTCTGGATCTATCGAAGGCGTCTCTGGATCGGCATGGTGCTCGAGAAACGCCTCGAGCTTTTGGCGGTTCGCCTCTGGTAGCGTCTTGACTGCGGCCAGCGCGTTAGCACCCAATCGTCGCTCATCAAGCAACTCGATGTCTTGGATGCCCTCGTTAAGCATTTCTCGATATGCGTCGATTGCGAGCTGAAAGCGAAGAACCACCCAGCCCATCGACGGGTGGCGTTGCATAAGCGGTACGGGCTTTATTGATTTGTCTGGCATAAGACTCTGGAAGCGTATGGCACCACGCAGACAAATGTCTCTGAGGGCTCTGCCCTGGCTCCTGACCTCACCTCGTCGCTGGCGCAAGATCGAGATACCGGAGCACAAGCCACAGTCTCGATACAATTCCTAGTCCACAGCACAGGATTCACAAAGGGAGCCCTATGGCCACGCTAGACCACACGAAGATCGCCAAGCCGTCCCCGATCGTTGAGGACGAGCAGGGGCAGCTGCTTGCCAAGCAGGGCATCTCTCGTGAGGTTGTACGCGAGCTCTCAAAGGTCAAGGGCGAGCCCGCCTGGATGGCGGAGAAGCGCGTCAAGTCGCTTGAAATCTATGAACGCAAGCCGGTGCCGACGTGGGGGCCCGACCTCAGCGGCCTGAACCTGGACGAGCTGGTGCTCTACTCGCCGCCTACCGCCGGTCGCTTTAACTCTTGGGACGACGTGCCGGAGGAGATGAAGAAAACCTACGAGGATCTCGGCATCCCCCAGGCCGAGCGCGAGCATCTCGCCGGCGTCGTCGGCGTCTGGCGCCAGGAGCCCGTCTATGAGGGGCTCAAGGAAGAGTACGCCAAGCTCGGCATCCTCTTCTGCTCGATGGACACCGCCATCACCGAGTATCCCGACCTGGTGCAGAAGTACTTCATGAACAAGTGCGTGCCGCCGCAGGACAACAAGTTCTCGGCGCTGCACGGCGCGGTTTGGTCGGGTGGCTCATTCCTGTACGTGCCAAAGGGCGTCAAGGTGGACTTGCCGCTGCAGGCCTACTTCCGCATGGAGGGGGCCGGCGAGGGGACCTTCGAGCACACGCTGATCATCGCCGACGAAGGGTCGGACGTGAACTACATCGAGGGGTGCACCGCCCAGACCTACAGCGTCAACTCGATGCACTCGGCCGTCGTTGAGATCTTTGTGCACGAGGGGGCCAAGGCCCGCTACACGACCGTGCAGAACTGGTCCAAGGACGTCTACAACCTCAACACCAAGCGCGCCATCGTCGACGCCGAGGGGACCGTCGAGTGGGTCGGCGGCTCGATGGGCGCCAAGTACGTGATGCTCTACCCCGGCTCCTACCTGATGGGCGAGGGGGCGCGCGCCGACCACCTCAACGTCGGCGTCGCCGGCAAGGGGGTGCACAAGGACACCGGCGCCAAGGTCGTGCACCTGGCGCCGAACACGACCTCGAACATCCTCGCCAAGTCGATCTCCAAGGACGGCGGCATCATGGGCTACCGCGGGCTGGTCAAGATGGGCAACAACTCACAGGGGTCCAAGGCGCGCGTGCAGTGCGACGGGTTGATGATGGACGGAGAATCTCGCTCAGACACCTGGCCTGACATCCAGATCCAGAACCCGAACGTAGCCGTCGCCCATGAGGCCACGGTCGGGCGCATCTCCGACGACCAGCTGTTCTACATGGGCTCGCGCGGTTTCACCGAGGACGAGGCAGCCGCGATGATCGTCAACGGGTTCATCGAGCCGGTCACCAAGGAGCTACCGATGGAGTACGCCGTCGAGCTCAACCGTCTGATTCAGCTGGAGATGGTTGGCTCGATTGGCTAGGGCGCGCGGTTGCGGGCTCCGGTAGACACAATCGCTGCACCGCTGTTCCCCACGACGCTTCCGTGGGTGAACGCCGCCGGCGGCAAGGAAAGCATCCTGCAGCGCGGCCGGCCGATGCTGGTCGAGTTCTGGGACTTCTGCCGTCCCAACTCGATCCGCACACTGCCGTACGTGAAGGCTTGGCACGAGCGCTATTCCGAGCACGGGCTGCGTGTCATCGGCGTGCACTGCCCGGGCTTTGAGTGCTCACGCTCAGAGCAAGCCGTGCGCGACGCCGTCGAGCGGCTGCGGATCGAACATCCAGTTCTGATCGACAGCGAATTCGAGGTCTGGCGCGAGTACGACAACAAGGGGTGGCCGGCTCGCTACCTGTTCGACGGACGCGCGCGACTGTTCGACTATCACTACGGCGAGGGCGGTTATCGCGACACCGAGCTGGCGATTCAGGAGTTGCTCGGCCTCGAGCGGGAGCCGCTGCAGGCGATGCGCCCGGAGGATGTAGCGGACGCTCGTCTTTGCATCCAAACACCCGACCAACAGGGGGCCTATTCGGGTGAGTACGAAGCCGGTGGCGTGTGGGCCGTGTTGGCCCCCACCGCGGGAGGAGCCGACCCGGGCTACGTCGATGTCAACGGCTCAGGCATCCAGGTCGAACACGCGGGCGCCTACTCGTTGATCGAGCACGAGCGCCACACCGCGGCAACTCTGCAACTGCGGATCGGCCCGAGCGTCGAGTGCCTGGGCACCTGCTTTACGCCAGGGTTGGCTTAGGCGCCGGCGCGAGCTGCTCAGCGCTGTGCTCGTCGAGTAGGCGCTTCAGCACAGGGGGACCCTCATCCTCGACCAGCACCGCCCCACCCGGCCAATATGGGCTCTCACTGGGACCGCCACGCAGGAAGTAGGCGTCATAGGTCCAGCAGCCCGTGTTCATCAACCGCGCGCCGCTCCCGTCAGAACCTCCTCGCCACTCGCTCTGATCATCGCGCTTTAGCGGCCCGGCGCGATGCGTGTGTCCGAAGATCACGTGCGCGTCGCCCAGACCTAGCCGAGCGGCAGCCTCGGTCATCGCCCGCAGACCCGCGCGCCGCAGCTCAGGAGCGGAGATGTCGGCCTTGAAGGCGCCCAGACCTACACGGTTCAGAGCAGCGACGGCGATCGGAAACGCGCCGGCGATCGCGCGCCGGCGCAGTGCAGGGCCCAGAGCCACGAGGCCGGCGATGCCCGAGGACTCAACCGCATCGCCTCGCTCTGAGCCATTGGAGCTGTCGCCGTCGCCTCCAAGAGCCCGCCACATCTTCACGGTTGACTCGCCGTTGAGCGCCGCTCCGGTGGGCGCCTGGCGTGCGACGGCGTCGATCCACGCATACACCGGCGCTGTCACCGCCTCGTAGTCGGCGGGCGTGGCGAACTCGCTCACCGGGCGCCGCAGTGCGCGGGCGGTCATCCCGATCCCAAGGCACTCCATCGTCGGGACGCTCAGGTGGCAGTCGAGCTGGTGGCCGTGGGTGGCATAGACGTCATCACGCAACCACAGGCCAGGGTAAGCAGCACTCACCCGCGCCGGCGCAGCCCACTGCGCGATCGCTGCCAGCATCGAAGATGCCTGCCCAGCCTCGAAGCGCTGCTCGAGGCCAAGCGGAGCGGCTTCGCCGTTCTCCTCGCGAGCACGCAGCCAACTCTCAACCAGCGAGTGGTCGTGATTGCCGGCGAGGACCACAACCTCGCGTCCGGCAAACGCCTCCCCCAACTCCTCGAAGAACGGGCGCGCTCGCGCCAGCGCTTCGCGGCGAGGGCCGTGGCGCAACTCGAGCACGTCGCCCAACAACACCAAACGCTTGACATCGCGTAGCTCCTCAAACAGCGCTTTGCGGGCGGCCGGGCGCTCCAACACAGCGGCGCCAGAGGATCCGCCAAGGTGAAGGTCTGAGACGACGAGCGTGCTCATTCTTTACGCCGAATCTGTCCGGCAGCCGCGACGCTGATGCTCAAGATGCCGCGGCCGCGGCTTCCCGGATGGGCTTGGGCAGCATGAAGCGTACGTCCTCGCGCACGACGTGGAACTCCTGCACATCGTTTACCCCACGCTGCTCAAAGAATGCCACCAGTTCCCTTACGAGGTTCTCCGGTGCACTCGCACCCGAGCTGACGCCGACGATGCGCTTGCCTGCCAGCCACTCCTCGCGCACCTCGCCGGCATTGTCGATCAAGTAAGCGTCGGTGCCAAAGTCGCGCGATACCTCGACCAAGCGCACCGAGTTCGACGAGTTGCGCGATCCGATCACCAGCAATAGGTCGCATTCACCCGCCATCTGCTTGACGGCCGCCTGACGGTTGGTGGTCGCATAACAAATGTCATCGGTGCGCGGACCGACGATGCTTGGGAAGCGCTCGTGCAGACGCTGGACAATGGCACTGGTCTCATCTACCGACAGCGTGGTCTGCGTGATGAACGCGACGCGCTCGGGATCCTCGACCTCCAATGCGTCGACGTCTTGCTCGTTCTCAACCAGAACAATTCGCTCGGGGGCCTCTCCAGTCGTTCCTTCGACCTCCTCGTGGCCGGCATGGCCCACCAAGACGATCGTGTAGTCCTCCTCGGCGAACTTGACGGCCTCGCGATGCACCTTGGTCACCAGCGGACAAGTCGCGTCGATTGTCTGCAGGTTGCGCGCCTGCGCCGCCTCGCGCACCATTGGCGAGACGCCGTGGGCGGAGAAGACCGTCAGCGCGCCCTCCGGGATGTCGCCCACATCGTCCACGAACACGGCGCCGCGCGCCGCTAGATCCTCGACCACGTGCTTGTTGTGCACGATCTGTTTGCGCACGTACACCGGCGCACCATTCTGCTCGAGCGCGCGTTCGACCGTCTGCACGGCGCGATCGACGCCGGCGCAGTATCCGCGCGGTGCCGCGAGCAACAGCTTTTGCACCGTGTTGGCCACAGCAACCATTGTAAGGACCTATCTCGAAAGGGCCGTGGGCGCCGCAGAGGGTACCCTTGGCCGATGGCGCAGCGCCACCTCGACCGACTCACAGCTGTAGACGCCTCCTTCCTGCACCAGGAGGGGGCCAGCTCGCATATGCACATCGGCGGACTGACGCTGCTTGAAGGACCGGCGCCGGCGATGGAGGACTTCCTCGAGCAGATCCGCAGACGACTGCACCTGGTGCCGCGCTACCGCCACAAGCTCGCCTACACGGCGCTTGACAGCGGACGGCCCGTGTGGGTTGACGATCCCAACTTCAACCTGGAGTTCCACGTCCGCCACACCGCGCTGCCGGCGCCGGGCAGCTGGGAACAGTTGCGCAACTTGACCGCGCGGATCTTCTCGCAGGCGCTCGACCGCTCAAAGCCGCTGTGGGAGATGTGGCTGATCGAGGGCTTTGAAGGCGGACGCTTTGCGCTCATCTCCAAGACCCACCACTCGCTGATCGATGGAATCGCCGGCGTCGACCTGGCGACGGTTCTGTTCGATGTCTCGCCCGAACCACCGCCCCTGCGTCATTCGGGGCGCGCCTGGAAGCCGCATTCCGAGCCGGACACGAGCGAGCTAGTGGCGGTTGGCCTGAGAGGAGCTGTGCGTGCCGGGCTCGAGGTGGCCGGCACGGCGCTGGGCGCTCTCACACGGCCTGAGCGAACGCTCGAGCGCGTGAGGGAGGCGGCCGAGGGGATCGGCGAGATCGTCTGGGCCGGCTTGAACCCGGCGCCCGCCACTCCGCTGAACGTCCCGATTGGACCACATCGGCGGTTCGTCGGCATCGCCGCCAATCTCGAGGACTTCAAGCTAGTCAAGAACGTGCTCGGTGGCACCGTCAACGATGTGGTGCTGACGGTTGTGACGGGGGCACTGCGTGCCTTTCTATTAGATCGCGGCGTGCGCACCGAGGGAATGGAGATGCGAGCGCTCGTGCCGGTCTCGGTCAGGACGGTGGGCGAGCGCCACGAGACCGGCAATCGCATCGCGGTGATGCGCGGGCCGCTGCCCGTCTACATCGCCGACCCACTTCAGCGCCTGCGTTTCGTGCGCCATGCGATGGACGGGCTCAAGGAGTCCAAGCAGGCCCTCGGCGCGGAGGCGATCGCAAGCGCTCAGAACTTCGCGCCGCCGACCATCCTTGCGCAAGCCTCGCGATTGAACTTCTCGACACGGCTGTTCAACTTGATCGTCACCAACGTCCCGGGCCCGCAGTTCCCGCTTTATGTGCTGGGACGAAGGATGGAGCGCGTCTTCCCGGTGGCCTTCCTACCCGAAAACCACGCGCTGGCGGTCGCGATCATGTCCTACGACGGCGAGATGAACTTCGGCCTGCTCGGGGACTTCGACGCCCTGCCGGACCTGGAGTCGATCGGCGAGAGCATCGCATCGGAGTTGGCTACGCTGGTCGAGATAGCGCGTGAGCGCCAGGCGCAGGATGCTGAGAGCCCCAACGGCGCCGAACCAGCCAAAGCGCGAAGGCGCTCGAAGTCAGCTAAGCCGGCGCTTCAGTAACCGAGGGCGAACTTCGCGTCCTCTGACATCTTCTCCGGCGACCACGGCGGAGTGAACACCATCTCCGATTCGACGCTGGCCACGCCTTCCAGCTCGCCGACGAACTCTTCGATCTGTTCGGTTACCTGAGGGCCGATCGGGCAACCTGGCGTCGTCAACGTGAACGTGACGCGCACGTCCCCGCCGCTGACCTCCACCCCGTAGATCAACCCCAGCTCCACGAAGTCCAGGCCCAGCTCCGGGTCGATCACATTGGACAGGGCGTCCATCACATCGTCGACCGTAACCACCGTTTCGCTATCCATGCGACCGACTCTAGCGACCAGAGCGCTAGTTCATCGAACCGAGGCGATCCCACTGATACAGCTGGATGCACTCCGAGGCCAACTCGATCGCCCGCTCCCTCGAGAGGTGTGGGAGCACTGTGTCGAGCGCCTGCTCCTCCGTGACACCTGCCTCAAAGGCCTCCTCGCCGCGGAAACCCGCCGCGATCTTCAGCGCCTCGCGGCGGTTCTCTCCGAGGCTTTGAAAGACGCCTTCGAGAAAGTTGGTGTTGGCGATCGGCTGCCCGACCTCAAGCGATGCGTGCCAGGCGGCAAGTAGCTGCAAGTCATCCTCGTCGAGGTCGGCGATCGCTCTCGCGTAATGGAAGGACAGCTCCTGTTCAGGTAGGTCGTCGACCCACGCATGCACGACCTCGCCGAGCAACTGCCGGCGGGCCTCGCGGCCGACGGAGTCCGCGATCACTCGGATCGCGTCGTGAGGCTCTATGAAGCAGAGCGACATGGCGGCTCCCTCGTCTTGCGAAAAGCGGGACATGACAGCCAGGACTCTAGGCCCCAGGGTGGACGGCAAAAACTCAGTTAGAGCTCGAGCGCAGCAGCTGCGCGCTCGACAGCGTGAGCGTCGTTCGTCTCAGAGGCGAAACCGAGCGTTATCCGCTCATCCTCGGGACCCTTGGCCTGCCCGGAGGGCGACAGCGACGCGGGCGGCAAGCCCCAGTTGAACAGCGCAAGGTCAAGTGCTTCCAACGGCGTGGAGATCGCCTCGGCCAGAGCGGCCGCTCGACGCTCGATGTGGATCGGGTCACCGATGCCGAACACGCGCTTGGCGGCGGCCAACGTCGCCTCCTCGCCGGCAGCGGCAGTCCCCGTAGCTGCCGGCGGCCTGGCTCCGGGACGAACGCTCAGGTGTAGCGAGTCGGCTCTCAGCTCATACAGGCCGAGCCGTCCCAGCGTCACCAGCAGGTCGTAGCGGCCGGTGCGGCCAAAGCCCGGCAGCGCGAGGCGTTCGAAAGCCCGCTCAAAACGCCGTTGCGACGTCCACTCCGGCACTCCAGCGAACGCCTGCTCCTGCGATCCCGCGTTCTCGGCGAAACGGCGGTATGCGAGGATCGTCTGCGCGCCACGAACAGGCTCATGGGATGTTCGCGGCCCCAATGGCACCTCCTCGAGGTCGGGGACCTCACCCGACGCCCAATCGCACAAAAGTGCCTGGCGCACACCCGCAAACGGCTGAGCTCCTTGCAACGGCGAGAGGTACGCGGCCAGAAAGCACATCCATGTGGCCTGCTCGATGTCCTCACAGTCACGGGCCTGCGCATAGAAGCCCGGCGGCGCCGCGGTGAGAGCGAGCAGGCGCCCGCCGGCAAAGCCGATCTCCTCGATCAGCCGACGAGCATCGTGCGAGGAGCGAAGACCCGCGACCAAGTCGCAGTGATAGCCGTCGTCGACGAAGCGCTGCTCGCGCCTCACGCGCACGTTGGCGGCTCGACTTCTGGTGCTGCTGACGGCACGATGACCGCCCCCCGCTGTTCCGGGAGCCTTCGATGCGCCGACGGCGGTGTCGCGACTTCGAGGCGCGCGCGACTGGCCGGGCTTGACAGGCTCGCGCGGGGGCGTATACCCGGGCACGGACTCGCGACAGATCGGACAGCGCTGGATGAAGCGATTGTGTCGGCAGAAGGTCTGTGTCACAGTGCCCACGCTAGCGATCTGAGCATCGCAATCAGGACTTTGCGCCCTTCTACGGAAGCGTGAACCGCTGCCAGCCGACGGCCAGCTGGAGACTACGCAGCCGCAGCCTCTGCCCGCACTGACAGCGACGGTGTGTACCCACGTGCGCGTGCCCTCTGTGCCCCGTCACGACGCTCCGCATTCAACGCATACAGGTAGTCATCGAAGTCAACCTGGATCGTGTGACGCTTGGAAGCCACGTAGCGCTTGCGCATCGCCGCTTGATCTCGGGCGACGTCGGCGCGCAGCTCGGACTGGGAAGGCAGTTCGTACTCGCCACGCAGATAGTCCCCCACCCACGCACTCTGTGCCTCGGCGAGCGGCATGATCGCTCCCAGCGGCTGCAACAGGCCAATGAAATAGAGGCCCGAGATATCGGGATGAAAGACACGCCGGAACAGCTCGATGTGGTTATCGGGCGCCGCTAGGAAATCCTCGTCGAAGAATGGGAAGCTGATCTTGTAGCCGGTGCAGTAGACAACGACGTCCGCATGAACCTCACTGCCATCGACAAAGCGCACCGTCTCACCATCCAGCGAAGCGATGTTCGGCTTCGGTGCAATCGTGCCGTGAGCGATGCGGTCGAGGATGCGTCCTGAGACCGTCGGGTGCGACTCGCCGAACTTGTGATCGGGTTTGGGCAAGCCGTAGCGCTCAGGTGGGCCGGTGATCGTCTTGATCGTCTGGTGGATCATCCGTTGGCGGATCGCAAACGGTACGCGCGGATTGTTCGGAAGCTGATCGACCGGCTTGCCGAACACGTACTTGGGGATGATCCAGGCACCTTTGCGCGCGGACAGGTAGGTGTTAGCCGCGACGTAGGAGGACTCGACCGCGATGTCCATCGCCGAGTTGCCCATCCCGAGCACGACCACGTCCTTGCCGGCGAAGATCGAGTTATCGACATAGGAGTGGGCATGCAGTTGGGTTCCGGCGAATGTGTCGGCACCCGGAAAGGCAGGTTCTGGCCACCGCGCATCCCAGTGATGGCCGTTGGCGACAATCAGCGCGTCGTATTCGCGGGTCTCGCGCCCACCGCCAGCAGCCGCTTCGATCGTCACCTCCCAGACGCCATCGTCCCGTCTCTCGACGTGCTCGACCGAAGTCTCGAAGGCGATGTGCTCGCGCAGGCCAAAGTGATCTACGTAGTTGTCGAAGTACTCCTTGATGTGCGTGTGGTGCGGGAAGTCGGGGTAAGAGCTGGGCATCGGATAGTCGGCGTAGGCCATCCGCTCGCGCGAGACGTTGATGAACAGGTCCCGATAGGCGGCGGACATCCCGTTGCGGTTGCCGAACACCCAGTTGCCGCCGACTTGGTCTGACTTCTCAAAGCAGTCGAACGGAACCCCGCGGTCGAGCAGCGCCTTGGCGGCTGCGATCCCAGAAGAGCCGGCGCCGATGATGCAGGCGCGCGGCAGAGTCACGGGTGCTGATCCGTTCTGGGCGGGACTGGCCACGCGGCCAGTTTAGCTGCAGAGCGCGCGTGACGCTTGCTAGCGACCCACCGTTGATAACTATTGGAAAACATCCATTTTTCAGTACTTGTTATGGTCCAGCGGTTCACACACTCGAAGGTGACCACATGAACTCCGCACTCGCCCAGATAAAGCACATCGTCGTGTTGATGATGGAGAACCGCTCGTTTGACCAGATGCTCGGATACCTCGGGTTACCAGACGGCATCGAAGGCGTCGATGGGATACAGAACGCGCAGCCCAACTTCGACGCTGAAGGCAACGAATATCCACCCTACGCCTACGGGCCTGACGAAACGGCCTTCCACAAGGCTGACGAGCCCTACGACGAAAGCCTTGACCCTTGCCACTCGCCGGCATGCGTCGCCGAGCAGATCGCGGAATTCCACGGCGTCAAGCAAGGCGGGTTCGTCAAGAACTTCATCGAGCAGAAGAAACCACCCGAGCGGTGGAAGCGCCTACCGATGGGCTACTACACGCAGGAATTCGTTCCGGTGTACGACTTTCTCGCACACCAGTATTGCGTTTGCGATGCCTGGCACAGCTCGATCCCCGGCGACACCTGGCCCAATCGGCTGTACTCACTGGCTGGGTGCGAAGGGCCGAAAGTGCATCTCGGGCTGTTCGAAGAGCTCTACGACTGGATCACCGGCAAGACGCTCGACGTGCCGATCTTCGACGTGCCCGCCTTCACGCGACAGCTCGAGGACTCGCAGTGGCGCTGGTACTCCGACGATCCCGCGACCTTGCGCGGCGCCGACTCGCACTACCGCAGCTTTGATCTGCGGCGCGATAACTTCGCATTCTTCGACCGCAAGCTGCTCGAGGATCTGGCTGCGATCGCGGAGTCGGCGATCACCGCTCGCACGAGCTTTCTCGATGACGCGGCCGCCGGAAAGCTACGAGAGGTGTCCTGGATCGACCCGAACTTCGTCAACCTGCATGTGCTCAACGTCATCTCCGACGACGACCACCCGCCGGCGGACATCATGGCCGGACAGGCGCTCGTGCTCGAGCTCTACGACGCGCTCACCCGGTCGCCCGACTGGCCCGACACGCTATTCGTGCTCTGCTACGACGAGCACGGTGGCTTTCACGACCACGTCCAGCCACCTGCCGTCGAGGACGGCTCTAACTACGCGACCTACGGCGTGCGCGTTCCGGCGCTCGTGATCGGCCCTCGGGTCAAGCGGCAAGTGAGCAAACAGCTGTTTGACCACACCTCTCTGATCAAGACGATCCTGCTGCGCTTCGCCGCCGACCCGCAGCGGGCTCTGAACCAGATGCCGCTGCGCGTCCAGAACGCCCCCGACCTCGGGATGCTGCTGGCGGACGAGCCGCGCACGGACATCGACGGACACGAGCAGCTCCATGACACGATCGACAATTGGCGCAACCAGTCCCGTTCGGCCCGACGTGCAGGCCAGGACGGCGGCCCCTCGCCCGCTCCCGACGGAGCCGGCCAACCACTCAGGCTGACCGACCTGCAGCGCGAATTCCTTCACTACGTAGCCGCGCTACGCAAGCTCGGGTTGCCCGTCGGGCGGCCTTAGCAAGTTCGCCAACACGCAGGTTCGACTCGAGACTCGCGCCAGACGGCGATCCTTAGTCTCTCGATGAAATTTCGTCTCACCAGCCGCGTAAGGTCGAAGCCATGTCGATCGCTACGCTCCGGGTCTTCTGCGAGACCGATCCCAGGCTCATGACTAGCGTTGTCAATGGTTTGCTTGCTTGGGCGGCCACGCTTGGCGGCTTCACGGTCTTCTTCTCCGGTCTACCAGCCGCAGTCGCGTTGTTCATTCCAAGCCGCCCCGAGTCGCTGACGCAACGCATCAACTGGGGCATGGGCATAGGTCTGCTCGTTGGCACGTTCTTCGGCTTGTTGATGCTTATTGTCTTCGTTGCTAAAATCGCCACATGACCGGCTTCGACGCCTTCGATCGCTATGACTGCGTCATATCGCTGATCTTCAGCGTGATCTTCAATGCAGCCCTGGTCATCGGAGCGCCCTTGTGGGTCTTGGTACTGATCATGCTTCTTTGCTCGGTCGTGATCTTCATCCGACACTTCGACGAAGTCAAGGACCTCTGACCGGAAGAGACGCAACGACGCCGTCGCCAGCTACTACTCAGCGGGCACGCCCGGCCCGACGTGCTGCGGCGGCCCCTCTGGGCCTTCGTCGGCGTCGGCGTGTCCCGCCACGCCCCCGTCTTCATGCGTCAAGCCCATGCCAGCTCCGTTGCGAAGGCCCGCCAAGTAGCGATCCACCATCCGCGCGCATTGCCGCCCCTCGTTGATCGCCCACACGATCAGCGACTGGCCACGACGGGCATCGCCGGCCGCGAACACACCCGCGACCGATGTCGTGTACGGCGAGAGCGCCTTGACGTTGCCGCGCGGGTCCTTCTCGACCCCGAGCTGGTCGAGCAGCGGTTGTTCGGGGTGTAGAAAGCCCATCGCCAACAGCACCAACTGCGCAGGAAGCTCGCGCTCACTGCCGGGTACCGGCGAGAAAGGCGGCGCCGCCTCAGCCTGGGCAATGTGCAGAGCGGCCACGCCGCCCGCATCGTCACCGGAGAAATGAGTAGTCGTCACGGAATAGTCCTGCTCGCCCAGACCCGTGTTGCGAGCCTCCTCCATCGCATAGGAGAGGCGGTACTTCAGCGGCCACTGCGGCCACGGTGTGCGCTCGTCAGGCCGGTGCTCGGGCGGCTCTGGCAGGAGCTCCAACTGCACGATCGAAGCGGCACCCTCGCGTAGCGAATTGCCGACACAGTCGGCGCCCGTGTCGCCACCGCCGATCACGACGACGTGCTTGCCGGCGGCAGTGATCGGCTCGCCGACAGGCGGTTGCGCGATCGTTGGCGCAGGTCCGTGCTCATTGGCTACCCAGCGGTTGCGGCCGTACAAGTAGTCCATCGCATAGTGGATCCCACTCAGCTCACGGCCAGGCACAGTTAGGTCGCGCGGAACTCGCGAGCCGGTGGCAAGCACGATCGCATCAAAGCGCTCATGCAGGTCCCCTACAGAGACGTCCGAGCCCACATCCACCCCACAGCGCAGCTCTACGCCCTCGGCCAAGAGCTGCTCGACTCGCCTTTGAACCACCGTCTTTTCGATCTTGAAGTCCGGCACACCGAAGCGCACCAGGCCACCCGCCGACTCGTCGCGCTCGAACAGCGTCACGGCATGGCCGGCGCGGCGCAGCTGCTGCGCGGCTGCCATACCGGCGGGGCCGGAGCCGATCACCGCGACCGACTGGCCGCTCTCGTGACGTGGTGGCTCTGGAGACACCCAGCCTTCGCGGAAGGCGCGATCGATGATCGCAAGCTCGATCTGCTTAATCGAGACGGCGTCGCCCTCGCGGATCTCGAGCACACACGCCGCTTCGCACGGAGCGGGGCACAGACGGCCCGTGAACTCGGGGAAGTTGTTGGTGGCGTGCAGCTGTGCGATCGCCTCGGGCCAGCGATCGCGATAGACGAGGTCGTTCCAATCGGGGATCAGATTGCCGAGCGGGCAGCCGTTATGGCAGAACGGCACGCCGCATTCCATGCAGCGGGCGCCCTGTGCCTGCAGCTCCGGGACAGGGCGCTCGAGCATGAACTCCTGGTAGTCGTGCGCGCGCTCGGCGGGATCGCGATAGACGATCCCGTGACGCTCGATCTGAAGGAAACCGCCGAGCTTGCCCATTACGCCGGAACGCCCTCCGCGGACTCCTCTTCAGCTTCCGCCAGTTCGCGCAGCACGCGCTTGTAGTCGTGCGGCATCACCTTGACGAACGAACCGGCCTTCAGCAGCGCGTCGAAGCGCTCGATCACCGAGCGGCCGACCGGCGAGTCGGTGTGCAGGACGTGCTCGGAGATCATCGCCCGAAGCTCGATCGCGTCGGCCTCAGACAATGCTTCGAAGCCGACCATGCCCATGTTGCAGCGCGCCGGGAACTCGCCCGCCTCGTCGAGGATGTAGGCGACGCCGCCGCTCATCCCCGCAGCGAAGTTGCGACCGGTCGCGCCAAGCACGACAACGCGGCCGCCTGTCATGTACTCGCAGCCGTGATCGCCGACGCCCTCGACGACCGTCCAGGCGCCCGAGTTGCGCACGGCGAAGCGCTCTCCTGCCAGCCCGCGGAAGAAAGCGCGTCCGGCGGTAGCGCCATATAGAACCGTATTGCCGATGATCACGTTCTCCTCGGCCTTGAATTGCTCGCCCACCTCGCGCGGCGGGCGCACGGACAGCACGCCGCCGGAGAGGCCCTTGCCGGTGTAGTCGTTGGTGTCACCCTCGAGCTCGAAGGTCACCCCCGGCGCCAGCCAACCGCCGAAGCTCTGGCCGGCTGAACCCTTGAAGCGCACCAGGATCGAGTCGGGAGGCAGACCCTCTGCCCCGCGCGCGCGGGCGATGTGACTCGAGAGGATGCCGCCGACGCAGCGGTTGACATTGCGCACGGGCAGCTCGATCTCCACACGTGGATGTTGCTCGGACTCGGCGAGAGCGTCACTTTCGCGACCGCCGCCGGGCGCGAGGGGGCCCGCCTCGATCACGGCCTTGCAGCGCTCCACCAGCTCCCAGTCAAGCGCATCCTCGAGCACCGCCGGTGGCGGCTGAGTGCGATGGCGAGCGGATCCCTCGGGCAGCTCGATATGCGTGAGCACATGAGTCAGGTCGACGCCGCGTGCCTTCCAGTGCTCAATTGCCTCTCGAGCACTGAGCAGGTCGACGCGGCCGATCGCTTCATCCAAGCTGTGCAGACCAAGCGACGCCAGAATCTCGCGCACTTCCTCGGCCACGAAGAAGAAGAAGTTGACGACGTGCTCAGGGGTACCCTTGAAGCGCTGGCGCAGCTCTGGGTCTTGGGTGGCGATCCCGACGGGACAAGTGTTCAGATGGCAGGCGCGCATCATGATGCAGCCCATCGCGATCAGCGGTGCCGTGGAGAAGCCCATCTCATCGGCGCCGAGCATCGCCGCTATCACCACGTCTCGACCTGTCTTTAGCTGACCGTCGGTCTGCACAACGATGCGCGAGCGCAGATCGTTGAGCAACAGCGTCTGCTGAGTCTCCGCCAAACCGATCTCCCAGGGCACACCGGCGGCCTGGATCGAAGAGAGCGGTGACGCACCGGTACCGCCGTCATGACCGGCGATCAGGACACGGTCGGCGTTGGCCTTGGAGACGCCGGCGGCGACGGTGCCCACACCCACCTCGGAGACGAGCTTCACAGACACCTGCGCGTCCGGGTTTGAGCAGCGCAGGTCATAGATCAGCTGCTTGAGGTCCTCGATCGAATAGATGTCGTGGTGTGGCGGTGGCGAGATCAGACCAACGCCCGGGGTCGTGTGACGGATCGAGCCGATGTAGGCATCGACCTTGTGCCCAGGCAATTGACCACCCTCTCCCGGCTTTGCGCCCTGGGCCATCTTGATCTGCAGCTCATCCGCGTTGACCAGATAGTGGATCGTCACCCCGAAGCGCCCAGATGCGACCTGCTTGATGGCCGAGCGGCGACGGTCGCCGTTAGGGTCGGGTGTGAAGCGGGCGGGGTCCTCGCCTCCCTCGCCCGTGTTCGACTTGCCTCCGAGTCGGTTCATCGCTATCGCAAGGGTCTCGTGCGACTCGCGCGAGATCGAGCCAAGGCTCATCGCGCCGGTGCAGAAACGGCGCACTATCTCCTTGGCTGGCTCGACCTGCTCGAGTGCGATCGGCTCGCGGCCGTCGACGTCGACGCGCAACAGGCCACGCAGCGTCGCCTTGCGCGCAGCGTCTTGGTTGACCGCCACCGCATACTCGCGGTACTTGGCAAACGCCGGACTCTCGCGCACCTGCTCGTGGGCCTCAGCGTCGCCTGAGAGCGCCGCCCTGACGTTGCCATTGGCCGAACGCACCGCGTGCTGGACCAACGCAATCGTCTCCGGATTCCACATGTGATGCTCGCCGTCGCGACGCCACGCGTAGATCCCGCCGACCGGCAGCAGCTCGTCGTGTGGGGCGGGATAAGCGCGCGCATGGCGCTCCAGGGCCTCCTGGGCCAGCACCCCCAGGCCGATACCCCCGATGCGCGAGGCGGTCCCGGTGAAGTGGCGATCGATCAGCTCACGGTCAAGGCCCACGGCCTCGAAGATCTGGGCGCCGCGATAGGACTGGATCGTCGAGATCCCCATCTTCGAGATCGTCTTCAGCAGGCCCTTACCAATCGCCTTGACGGTGTTCTGAGCCGCCCGCTCGGGGGATATGGGGGTGGGCGTGCCTGCGTTCTCACCCGGCTCGCTCACGCGTCCCTGAGCGACCAGTTCGTCCAACGTCTCGAGCATGACATACGGGTTGATGGCCGAGACGCCATAACCGATCAAGGTGGCGAAGTGATGCACCTCTCTGGGCTCGCCCGACTCCAGCACGATGCCAGCGCGCAAACGGGTGCCCTCGCGCACGAGGTGGTGATGTACCGAGGAGACCGCAAGCAGCGAGGGGATCGGCGCACGGCGAGGGCTGAGCTGACGATCGGAGAGAATGAGGATGTTGACGCCCTCTGAGATCGCCTCGTGCGCCTGCTCGCAGACGCGTGCCAGCGCACTCTCCATGCCCTCCGGACCCTCGGCGATCGGCCAAGTGATGTCCAGGGTGCGCGAGGAGAACACATCGCTTGAGATGTGACGCAGCGTCTCGAGCTCTCGGTTGAGCAGGATCGGCTGCGTCAACTCCAGCTTGTGGGCATGCTCAGGCGTCTCGTCGAACAGGTTGTGCTCGGTGCCAAGGCTCGTGGAGAGGCTCATCACGATTTCCTCGCGGATCGGGTCGATCGGCGGGTTGGTGACCTGAGCGAACAGCTGCTTGAAGTAGGAGAACAACGGCGGCGCCTGGTCGGAGAGCACGGCCAGCGAGAGGTCGTTGCCCATCGAGCCGATCGGCTCGGCGCCCTCGCGCGCCATCGGCTCGAGCAGCACACGCAAATCCTCCTGGCTGTAACCGAACGCTCGCTGGCGGGTGTGCAGCGGCTGATCGGAGAGCGTCACCTGCTCGGATGCCGGCAACTCGTCAAAGCGCACCGCGTTGCGCGCGTACCACTCGCCGTAGGGCTGCTGGGTGGAGATGCGGCGCTTGACCTCGCCGTCATCCACTACGCAACCAGCTTGCAGATCGACTAGAAACAGCTTGCCGGGCTGCAGGCGCCCGAGCCGTTCAATCTGCTCAGCGGGGATGTCGAGCAAGCCGATCTCCGAGCCAAGCACGACGTGGCCGTCCTTTGTGATCACCCAGCGACCGGGGCGCAGGCCGTTGCGATCCAGCGTCGCGCCGACGACGCGACCGTCGGTGAAGGCGACCGAGGCCGGCCCATCCCAAGGCTCCATCAGGCAAGAGTGGAATGCGTAGAAGCCCTTGAGCTCCTCAGGCAGATCCTCACGGTTTCTGTAGGCCTCTGGGATCATCATCATCACGGCGTGCGGCAGCGAGCGGCCGGCCAGCATCAACAACTCGAGCACGTTGTCGAATGTGGCCGAGTCCGAGTTGCCCTGAGTCACGACCGGCAGGATCTTCGACAGGTCATCGCCGAACAGCTCGCTTGCCAGCTCGGACTCACGCGCGCGCATCCAGTTGACGTTGCCCATCACGGTGTTGATCTCGCCGTTGTGGCAGATAACACGATAGGGGTGCGCAAGCTCCCAACTCGGGAAGGTGTTGGTCGAGAAGCGGGAGTGCACGAGGCCCAGCGCGCTCTTGCAGCGCTCGTCACGCAGGTCCGGATAGAAGGCCCCGAGCTGGTAGGAGATCAGCATGCCCTTGTAGTTGAGAGTCCGAGAGGAGCTCGACGTCACATAGAAGCCCGCGTCAGCGTCCTTTGAGGACGCGACAGCCTGCTCGGCAACACGGCGGATCACGTACAACTTGCGCTCGAACGCGTCCTGGTCGATCCCCTCAGCCGCAGCGACAAACAGCTGGCGGATCTCTGGGCGACAGGCGCCCGCGGTGGCGCCTGTGTGCTCGGGGCAGACCGGTACGTCGCGCCAGCCGAGTAGGCCCTGGCCCTCGGCGATGACCGTGTCCGCGAGCAAGGACTCGACGCGAGCGCACGCGTCGAGGTCGGTCGGTAGGAAACACATCAGCACCCCGTAAGCGCCAGCGGGCGGGAGCTCAAAGTCCACGAGCGCCCGCAGTAGCTCATCGGGCATCTGCATCAGGATCCCGGCGCCGTCTCCGGTCAGTGGGTCGGCGCCGGAGGCGCCGCGATGCTCCAGTTTCTCCAGAGCGCTGAGCGCCCGGGTCACGACCTCGTGAGTGGGCTGGTTATCCAGGCGCGCAACCATGCCCACGCCACAAGCATCATGCTCGTAGCGAGGGTCGTAGAGTCCAGCGGCCGGTGATGGCAATGTTCGCGAAGTCATATGAGTGCTGCCGTTTCGGGCGGCCTGCCCGGATGGGCTACAGCCCCTTTGGGCATGAGTTCTCGGCACCTGAGGGCGGGAACGGAAGCGTAGCATTGCGGGGCGGGATGGACGAGCGTTCGACGTGTGAAATCCATCCGTCCCGGGGATCATTATGGGCGAGACAGCACGGCAAATCAGCATCACTAAGCGCCCGGAGAGGCAATGACGCCGGATATGGAGCTCGCGCTCGAGGCGCGAGCTGAGAACATCGCGATAGTTCGGCACGCTCTGGGCGGCTTCGCCGAGGCTTACGCAGTGCCCGAGTCGAAGCTCGCTGACATCCGCTTGGCGGTGACCGAGGCCTGCGCAAACGTGGTCGTCCACGCCTACCAGGACAGCGAGCCCGGAGCGATGGAAGTGCTTGCAAGCATGGAGGACGGCCAGATGATCGTGCGCGTGCGCGACTGGGGACGCGGGATCAGACCTCGTCCCGACAGTCCTGGACTCGGTCTTGGGCTGTCGCTGATCGCAGCGCTGGCCGAGACGGTTCAGCTCGGGCACGACGACGCCGAGCACACCGAGGTGCGGATGACCTTCTCGTTGCAAGACGAGCCGCCGAGCATGAACGGACACGGCCCCTCCGGCGCGACGACGAACGAACGCGCGATCAAAGGCGAGCCATGAACGGCGCGGCCACCAGCGAGCGCGAGCGCGCCATCGAGGGCGTGACCCGGCTAGGACTGGCCGACGGTCCGCTGCTGCGCCCCGTGCTCTGCCGTGTTGTCTCGATGGTCCTCACGCGCGCGGACTGGCCGCTTGACCGACTTGAAGACGCGTTGCTTGTTTGCGATGCGCTGTGCACCAGCGGGAGCGAGAACAGTGCACGACTGACTTTCAGCATCGACGCCGATGAGCACGAGGCCGAGCTGCGCGTATGCGAGCTGACCCCCGAGAGAGCCGAGAGGCTCCTCGCGCAGGCATGTCTGCCGCTGGTTGGCAACGTGCTCGAGCAGGTGGCCGAGCGCGTGAGCGTGCAACCTGACGAGGCCGGTTCGGGAACGCAGCTGGCGATTACGCTCAGCTCGCGCTAGCCGTCATCTGCTCCAGACTGGCTTCGAGCGCCTTCATCACATCCGGCGACTGCGGCGGCGGCTCTGGTTGGGCAGATATCGGCAGCGGCTCGCCGGCAACCTTACGATCGATCAGATCCAAGAGCGCCTCGCGGTAGGTGTCCTGGTAGCGATCGATTTCAAACGGCACGGAGATCGAAGCAACCAGTCGCCGAGCCACATCAAGCTCACGCTCGTCTGCCTGCTCCTCGACGCTGACCAGCTCGCGCAAGCCAGCCGTTGGGTTGATCTCGTTGCCGTAGCTCATCGTCATCATCAACATGGATCTCTCGCGCGCCCGCACAGACACCAGGCGCTCTTTGGAGCGCATCACCATGCGACCGATCGCAACCTTTCCGGTTTCGCTCATCGCCTGTTGCAGCACGCCGTAGGCGTGCGCTCCACCGATCCCCGGCACGAGATGGTACGGGTGGTCGAAGTAGATCGGATCGATCTCCTCCAGGTCCACGAAGTCTTCCACCTGGATGGTGCGCGTGAACAGCGGTTCAAGCGCGACCAACTCCGATGCCTCGACCGGCACATAGCGGTCGGGCGCGATCTCATAACCCTTGACGATCTCCTCGAGAGGTATCTCTTCGCCATCCAGGGCACAGACGTGCTTCTGATGGATGCGACCGCTGTCAAGCGAATGGATCTGATGAAAGCGCACGGTCTTGCGCGTGACTGCGCTGTACAGCTTCACCGGCATGCTGACCAGCCCGAAGCTGAGTGTCCCCATCCACATGGCTCTTGGCATCTAGACACATCTTGACTTCCAGCGAAACTAATGTCAAGTAGTCTCGTCGGCGCCCGCGCGCAAGCGCATCAGCGCCTGGCGGATAAGCCGCGAGACTTGCATCTGCGAGACGCCTATCCGCTCCCCAATCTCCGCCTGGGTCAGGTCAGCCCCGAAGCGCAGGCCGAGCACGGTGCGCTCACGCTCGCTGATGCGCGCAAGCAACGGCCCCAGCGTCGCTCGTTCCTCGGCATGCTGAAAGCCGGCGTCCTCCCCGCCAAGTCCCTCAGCCAAGCTTTCGCCCTCTTCCTCGCGCGCTCCGCGAGGAACATCGAGCGAGCTGGCTCGATAGGCGCCCATCGCCTCCAGTGCCTCCAATACTTGCTCCTCGGAGACTTCGACCGCGCGAGCGATCTCCCCGACAGATGGAGAGCGACGACGACCAGCACCCAGCCGCGTGACCGTCTGGTCGACACGAAGCGCCAACTCCTGCAGATCGCGCGGGACGCGCACGGACCAGGTTCGATCGCGGAAGTGACGCTTGAGCTCGCCGAGGATCGTAGGAACCGCATAGCTGGAGAACATCACCTCACGAGAACGGTCGAAACGGTCCACCGCCTTGATCAGGCCGATCGAGGCCACCTGCACGAGGTCGTCGATCGGCTCGTCGGTGTGCTGATAGCGCCGGGCTAGCCGCCTGGCAAGCGGCAGATAGCGCTCAACCAGAGCCTGGCGCGCAAGTGGATCGCCCTCGGCGCGTAGGCGGTCAAACAGCTCCGCGTCCGTCAGCGAGGAGAAATCCGACTGTGCTCCACCCTCGAGAGATGCCACTCTGTCGATCACGGTAGCCATCCGCTTCTCCTCTGTCACCCTGCCGTCCACAATTGCACGGGCAATCTGTCCTCTCGAGGCTACCCCTTGGACTGAGCCTTGCCAATGTGGTTTGACCGCGTACGCATGGTGTGGGTTTTCCCCCATGAGCAGAGCCCGTCGCGGCCGGGACAGGTCAAACACAGCTCCCGGTGCGGATCGTCGGTCACCACGAAGCCTCGATCCCTGATCGCTGCAAGCCGAGCGATCAGACGCTCGCGCAGACGCTCGCGCTCTGCCCCGCTGAAGCGGGCGGAGACCCACAGGTCCGGACGTTCCAAGAACCAGTGCGCGACCTCCACTTCGCGCGCCCCGGCTTCGACCGCCGCCAGCGCGTAGATCAGCCGCTGAGCGCCGTATTGCTCATGCACGATCTGCTCGAGGTCCTCTCCCCCTCCTAGACGGTCGCTCTTGTAGTCGACGATCAGGGTGCTTCCGTCGGGCTGCTCGGCAATCAGGTCGATGAAACCGGTGACCAGTGGTTCAGAAGGACGTTCGCCGTCGGCGCGCTCCAGCGCAAAGGCAAAGGGATGCTCGCGGCGCGGCGAGCGCAAAAGCGCGAGCCTGGCCGCCGGCTCGGCAGCCAGTGCGGCCGCGATGAGCACGACGATCTCGCCTCGCTGCTCGTTCGTGAGGGTAACGCCCAGTCCGCGAGCGAGCTGCGCCACGTCATCCTCACCGGGCGAAACCGGACGAGCGAAGTCCACCGCCTCAAGCAACGAGTGGACAATCGTGCCGCGTAGCCGAGCGTCCAGTTCCCCCGCAGGCGCCCGAGCAGCGACCACGGGGCGCTCGGGCATGCGCAAAACGCGTTCGAGGTAGAAGCGATACCCACAGCGCTCGAGCTCAGCCAGCGACGTGTAGCTAACGGTGCCATCCGGGTCGCGAAGCGGTGCCGCGGGTGCCGCTGCCACATCCTGGCGAGGCTGGGCGTGCGTGACAGAGGGCCTCATCGACGGTACCCGCCGCGCCGATCGAGGTGGCATGTGCTCGCCCTCGACCACCCGCGGCACGTTCAGCAGGCAACGCACTACAAGACCATCTCCGAGCCCCAGCGTCAACGCTCCATCGGGGCGAGACTCGACATCTATCAGCGCCGGCAGGGCCGGAACCAGGGCCGGCGCCATCCAGGCTATCGGCGCCACCCCCTCGCGCGGCGCGGGCCAGCGCTCAAAAGAAGCGACGCCACTTAGTAGCAAGCGCTCCTGCGCGCGCGTGCAGGCCACGTAGAGAATCCGATCCTCCTCCTCTACTTGGGCGACCCGACGCTCCTGCGCGAGCTGCTTGTAGGCCAGTGCCGCAGTGGCCTCCGTGTGCTGGAGGTCGTGCAGGCGCAAGCCGATCCGCCCATCGGCGGCATCGACCAACAGGTCGGGCTGGCGCAGGTTGAGCTCGCGGCCCAGGTCGGCCACGCACACAACCGGGAACTCCAAGCCCTTGGCCGCGTGGACGCTCATCAGGCAAACGGCGTCTATGTCCTCTCCGGAACCAGACTCTGGCTCACGACCACCGCGAGTGCTCTCGACATGGGCGACGTAGTCAAGGAAGCCGCGCAGGTCGCGGCCCTCCTGGGCCTCGAAGGACCGGGCCAAACGCAGCAGCTTGTGCACACAGGAGAGCCTGCGCTCTCCCCAATCCTGCGCGAGCACCCACTGCTCATAGCCAGTCACGGCAACGACATTTGCGAGTAGATCTGCGATCGGATGCAGCGAGAGCTCGGCGCGCTGCGCCGCAAAGACATCGCGAAAGCGCGCGAGTCGCTCACTGTCGCGCCCGCCCAGGGAGTGCTCGATCTCATCTGACCGAGACCCATTCCCATCCAGGAGCTGACCAAGATCGAGGGCGCGCTCGTCGATCGCCTGCCAAACCGACAGGCCAGTCGAGCGCGCAAAGGATGCGATCAGGGCAAGACCGTCACTGGAGAGGCCCACAAGCGGGCAGGCAAGCGTCGAGTAGAGCGCCCGCTCATCGAGTGGGTTGGCAAGAGCGCCCAACCAAGCCAGCAGATCGCCCACCTGTTGATGGCTCCAGAAGCCACCGGCTGCCGCGGTCGTCGGCAAGCCGGCCTCGCGCAGAGCTCCCTCATAGACCGCGAGATCGCCGAGGGCGCGCAACAGCACGACCACTTCGCCGGGTCGCACGCCTTGGTCGGCGACCAACTCGGCGACTCTCCCTGCCAACAGCGTCGCCTCGGCCTGCCGCCACGGCGTAGCATCCGGCAGACCGGCAAGTGACGAGTCCCGCGAGCGTCGCTCCCAGCCACGCTTGTCGGTTAGCAACAGCTCCACGCGTGGAGCCTCCGTAGGATCATCCTGGCGCGTTGGAAACAGCGGTGTGAAGCGCCGCCCCATGCGCTCGGCGAATATCCGCTGCACCGCAACCAGGATCGGTGGCCGACTGCGAAAGCTCCGCGTCAAGGCAAGACTGGCCTCCTGGCCTGCCAAGCGCTCCCCGCGCTCGCGAAACAACGCCACGTCGGCATGCCGGAAGCTGTAGATGGACTGGAGCTCGTCGCCGACGGTGAACAGATTGTCGCGATCGAGCGCTGCCAGGATTTGTAGTTGACGCTGATTGGAGTCCTGGAACTCGTCGACCATCAGTAGGTCGAACCGCTGCGACCAATCCGCCCTTACGCCCACGTTGTCTCTCAACAGATCTCGCGCCAACAACTCGAGGTCATCGAAATCGAGCGCTCCGCGAACCTGCTTGCGCTTTGCATAGACGTCGCCGAAGCACGCCAGTAGGTCGTCCAGCAGCGCGCAGGCAACGAGCGCATCGGGCTGCTGCGTCGGCGCCTCTGGGTCGACCGGCACAGCTGGAAGTCGTGGGTTGAGCTGGCCCTGGCTGCGCAGTTGGGCGTAGGCGCCAAGGACGATCGTTTGCAGCGGGTCAGCGCCGTAAGCGGCGACCAAGTCGACCGCCTGCTCATGCTCGCTTGTGCCCTTCAGGGTATCGGCCAGCAACGTCGACAGTGCCTGGGCGAAGGCAAGCGACTGCAGACGCCCGGCAAACCCCTCCTCGAGGATCGAAAATGCCGGCTCGATGCCAGCTTGCAACGGGTGGACGCGCAACATACGAGCGCAGAAGCCGTGGAAAGTGCTGACGAACGCAGCCTCAGCTTGACGAGCGGCCTCGCGCTGACCCAGCTCCAGCAGGCGCGCCCGTATCCGCTCGCGCAACTCGCCGGCGGCGCGCTCGGTGAACGTGATCGCGAGGATCTTTGCCGGCGCGACGCCGTCCTCGATCACGGCGCGCGCGAAGCGCTCCACCAAAACGGCAGTCTTACCGCTGCCCGCACCGGCAGCCAGCAGCAACGAACCCTCGCGGCGAGCGACGGCGCGCTCCTGCTCGTCGGTAAGCGTCCAGGCGGACGCGGCGCCGCTCATCGCTCGCAACGACAGATCGTCGGGTAGGAGCAGCCTCCGTTGTAGGCACAGGAGTCCGGCTGCGGCGCAAGCGCCCCGGACCTGACCTGCACCGCGACCGAGCGTGCCGCCGCAACACAGTCATCGACCAGACGCTCGAACGCCTCGTGGCTGAGGCTGTCGGTGCGCACGATGTCAAGCTCAACAGCCGCCTCGGAGTCCAGCGCGCCGCGGGCCGCCAGCTCTTTCCCCGCCAGCGGCTGATAGAAGCCGCCAACGGCCCGCTTTCCGAGCGCGTGCTGCGCTACCCGCATGTACAGGGCCACCTGCCAAGAAGAGTCCTGCAGCCAATGTGCGGCCGGCGGCGCGGCCCGACCCTTGTAGTCATAGATGACCGCCTCGCCCGCCTCGCCAATATCGATTCGGTCGATGCGCCCGCGTATATACACGTCATCGCCGAGGTCGAGTGGCGGTGGACTGGACGGATCGCGATCGTCAAAGCCGAACTCGAACTCCAGGTGGGTCGGCTCGAGCGGCGAGCACCGCTCGGCGGCAGAGTCCAGATAGCGTTCTAGATCGACACGCAGCCTGCGGCGCGCTCCGGGCAGCCGCTCTGGCGCGACCGATAGCGGGTACTGCTCGCCCAACTCCTCTAGCGCGAAGCCCAACAGCTCCTTGGCGACAAATACCGATGCCGGTGTGATCCGCGCGGAGCCGATCCGCTCGCGTAGACGCTCGAACGTCAGCTTCAACGCTGCATGCGCAAGCGAGCCACGTGCGAGCGGCTCAGCGTCAGGGCCGAGTTCGTCACCGTGCAACAAGCGCTCCACGAACCACTTGACCGGGCAGGCCGCCCACAGTTCAAGTGAAGAGGCCGACCACAGACGCCGCTCGCGCAGTTCGGCCAAGACGCGCTCGTCACGCAGCGGTGCAATGCACTGATCGGGCCGCTCGCCGAGACTCTCCTTGGCAGTGCTGCCCGCGACCGGCGCGGCGACCCGCACAGGGATCGGGTCGAACAAATCGCAGACGTCGTCCACGAACAGCGACCGTGGCCGCGGAGCACCGTCTTCGCCAGCTGTGTGCCAGCTCAGGATCAGACGCTCGTAAGGCCGCGAAACGAAGGCATAAAGCAGGTAGCGCTCGGCCGCCAGCGAGTCCGCAGCGGCGTGCAGCACAAGGCCCGACGCCTGCGCGAGCGCACGCCGCTGCCCTTCGGGGATCAGCGGCGGTGAGGGTGGCGCAGGAAATACGCCCTCCTGCATTCCACAGACGAACAACACACCCACACGGCGCGCGCGCAAGCCAAGCGGGTCTACGACGGCAACTTGTCCCGCACCCGGCTCCTCGCCGCTCATGAAATCCAAACTTTCAAGCACCGCCGGCACCTCCGTCACCCCCCCGGATTCAGGATCGAGCCGAGCCAGCTCGCGCAACTGCTCAAGCGCACGGCGGCCGGCTGCAAGCGCGGCCGCCTCGTCAAGCTCCCGCCCCGCAAGCAGCGGGGCGCAGCCGC
Organism: Solirubrobacteraceae bacterium; assembly: GCA_035719985.1. Lineage (GTDB taxonomy): Bacteria > Actinomycetota > Thermoleophilia > Solirubrobacterales > Solirubrobacteraceae > Palsa-744. The sequence goes on from DASTPN010000037.1 coordinate 28,439, forward strand.
CTCCTCGCGCGGTAAACAACCGCTCCAGCTCGAGGAGCAAAGCATCGACCAACTCTCGCTCGCCTGCAGCTGCCGCGGCGGCGATTCGATCGATGCGCTCGAGCGGCCAACGCTCGGCTTCCCACACAGAACGAGCTCGGTCGGCGTCCAACGCGCCGGTCCGGCGCGCCCGCGCCTCGAGCCAATCGGCAAACCTTGGCTGCTCGAGCATGCCGGGAACCCGCAACCATGCCAACAGATCGCCGAGCTGGCCTATGCCAAGAGCACAACGCAGCGCACCGAGCAGCCCGCGACCAGCGGCTGTGTCAGCAAAGGCGAGCCGGCGGCGCAGTGCGTGAGGCACCCCCTTTGCCGAGAGCGCTTCGGAGAGTAGGGCAGCGATCCTCTGCGGCGAGCGGTGCACGATCGCGATCGCATCGGCTGCCACGCCCGCATCGAGCAGCGCGCGAACCTCAGCCGCGACAAGTTCGAACTCTGCACGTGGCGATGAGCCCTGCAGCAAACCCACCGCGTCCCCGGGTACCACGCGCTCAGCCGACTCCTCCAGCAGTGAGCGCTCGAGGTGATGTAGCGCCGCCCGCGAGCCCGGAGCGTAGTAGTCAGGGCGTGCCTGCCGCTGAGTGTGCTCTGAGACCAGCGGCTCCAACCGCTGGAAAGCGGCTGCCCGGCCGGCGAAAGCCACCCGACCAGGCTCGTAGGCAAGCGAGACGAACAGCTCGCTGTCCACGACGGTGCCCAGCGTCTCGATCGCGTCGAACTGTAGCTCCGTCAAGTCGTCAAAGCCGTAGATGAGCACAGGCTGCTGGCCCCACAGAGCCGGCTTGCGGCGCAGCGCGTCCAGCGCCGCCAACCAGCGCAACTCGCGGTCAGAACGGCGCATCTTTGCCAGGGCCTGCTGATAGCGCTCGTAAACGTCTGAGAGCCAATCGAGCGTCGAGCGCTCGTCGGCGTGCCCTTCTCTGTGCGACTCGGGCGTGTCGGTCTGCGCAAACAGACTCATCTGCTCCGAGCGCGATGCCTTCGCCGAAGACCACACGCGCAGGGCTCCACGTAGTCGTGCCGGCGTGATGCGCTGGCCCTCCAGATCGACCACCGTGCCTGCCAGCGCCCGCGCAAGCCCTGGGCGGGCGCCCACAAGGCGAGCAAGCAGACGCTCGCGAGTCAACGAACCGACGGCAGGCAGTCCGACTCCGGCACGCGCCACCACCTCAGCCAGCAGCCCATCGAAGCGCTCGACCCGCGCCCCCATCGTCACACCGCCCTGCGCCAGCTCTCGTCGATAGCGAGCCTGATCGGCACGGGTCGGCACGATCAGCAGCGGCTCTTCACCCCGCGCTACGCGCGCGCGCATCTCCCCCAGCAGGACGCTCGCCTTGCCCGAGTTGGCGGGGCCGGTGACCAGATGAATCGACACCGACGCATCCTCGCGCACGAGGCCGACGCGCTTACCTCACGGCTAAGCGGCCGTAGCCGCCACAGCCTCCTCGCCCTCTCCAGACGCTCCCTCGGCCGCCGTCTCAGCCTCGGCATCCGGCGGCTTGGCGCCCTCGCGCGCCCACGGCTCGTTGAACTCCGTACGCCATTTGCCCTCTTCGTCCTGGGAGAGCGCCAGGTGGGCGCGGAAAGAGCGACCGCTGCGGCCTTTGAAACCTGAGACCGCCTTGGAGGTCTGCCCGGAGCGGATCAGCTCGCGAGCGATGCCGACCGAGAGTTGCTTACCCGCCTTGCCCTTCCAGATCACGAAACCGCAACCCGGGTCGTTGCGCGACCAGCACGAGAAGCCCTTGCGGTTCTCGATGATGTCGTGGCCGCAGATCGGGCACGGACCTAGGTTCGCGCGCGGGATGCGCACGTCCTTCAAGCGCACGTCGAGCTCTTTGACCGTCTCCTCAGCAAAGCCCGCGATATCGGCCATGAACTGCTTACGAGAGTCCTGACCGTGCTCGATCCGCCCTAGGCGGTGCTCCCATTGACCTGTCATGTCGGGCGAGGTGAGCGGGTGCTCGCCGAGCAGGCGAACGACGCTTAGGCCCTTCTCGGTGCACACCAGCGAGCGCGCCTCGCGTTCGATGTAGCCAACCTGGATCAGGCGCTCGATGATCGCGGCGCGTGTGGCTGGTGTGCCGATGCCCGAGTCCTTCATGGCCTCGCGCAGCTCGTCGTCGTCGACCAGCTTGCCGGCGGTCTCCATCGCGCCAAGCAGCGAAGCGTCGGAGTAGCGGCGCGGCGGCTTGGTTTCCTTGCGTGCGCTTGCGATCTCGAGCGTCTGCACCTCTTCGTCGCGCTCCAGCTTCGGCAGCTGCTGGTCGGCGCCCTCGTCTTCCTCGGCGGCGGACTTCGACTCGCTGGGCACCTGGCCGTAGACGCCGCGCCAGCCGGGCACGAGCAGGAGCTTGCCGCGCGTCCTGAACACACAGCCTCCGGCGCCTTCGCCGTCGGCGGCCGGGGCGCCACCTGGGAAGACCGTTGTCTCCACACGCGTGTTCTCGAACACGGCCTCGGGGTGGAAGACCGCGAGGAAGCGGCGCACGACCATGTCATAGACGCGTTTGTCGTCATCGCCCATGCGATCGACAGCGTGCTCGGACTTGGTCGGGATGATCGCGTGGTGATCGGTGACCTTCTCGTTGTTGACCACCCGCTCGAGCGGTAGGGCATCCAGGCCGGTGACGTACTCGGCGGCCTTGACGTACTCCTTCTGGCCGCCCAGCAGCTCGGCGGTGGGCTTGATCTCCTCGACCATGTCTGTGGTCAGGTAGCGGGAGTTGGTACGGGGGTAGGTCAGTGCCTTGTGCTCCTCGTACAGACGCTGAGCGGCCGCCAGTGTGCGGCGGGCGGAGAAGCCGTAGCGGGTGTTGGCGTCGCGCTGCAGGCTCGTGAGGTCGTAGAGCATCGGCGCGCGCTCGCGCTGTTCCTTCTTATCGAGCTTGGTAATCGTGCCGGGCTTGCCCTGGCAGGCCTCCACGATCGCCAGCGCCTCCTGCTCGCTGCCCAGGCGCGGCTTGGACCCGAGGTGGAAGCGACCCTCATAGACGCGCCCGCCGTCTTCGCCGGCGCCCTCCAGTGGGCCGGCGTCGAAGGTCGCGTCGACCAGCCAGTAAGGCTCGGGGACGAACGCCTTGATTTCCTCCTCGCGTCGCGCCACGATCGCGAGCGTCGGCGTCTGCACGCGACCCAGCGAGACGGCGCCGTCAAACGAGGATTTCAGGCGGATCGTTGCGGCGCGGGTGGCGTTCATGCCGACGATCCAGTCGGCCTCCGAGCGCGAGCGTGCAGCCTGCTCGAGCAACTCCATCTCCGAGGAGGGGCGCAGGCCGGCAAATGCGTTCTTCATCGCCGCGTTTGTCATCGAGTTCAACCACAGCCGCTGCACCGGCTTCTTTGCTTTGGCCTTCTCGAACAGGTAGGCGAAGATCAGCTCTCCCTCACGGCCGGCGTCGCAGGCGTTGATCACCTCAGCCACGTCGTCACGTCCCAGTTGTGCAGTGACGACCGACATCTGCTTGCGGGAACGTTCGTCGCGGACGACGAGCTTGAACTTGCTCGGCACGATCGGTAGGTCGGGCATCCGCCAGCGCTTGTACTTGGCGTCATATTCGTCGGGCTCGGCCAACTGGACGAGATGCCCAACTGCCCATGTGATTACGTACTCATCGGCCTCCAGCCAGCCTTCCTGCTTGGCGAATGGGCCTGGCAACACACGCGCCAGGTCGCGTCCGACTGAGGGCTTCTCGGCGATCACGAGGGTCTTTGACATTGCGCCAGCGTAGCGACCGGTCCCGGTGCGAGGGCGGCGGGCCACTGAGGCACCCACAACAAAGGCCGGCCTGCAGCCCGTGCGGACTACCCCCGCACGGGCCGTCAGCCGCCAATCGGCGTGCGCGGGTTGGTCCCCCAGAACACCTGGGTCCCGAGCATGCCGATCAAGGTGACAAGCACTAGGTTGAGCACCATCGACTTCGCGGTGGCCTTGCCGACTCCGACCGGGCCACCCGAGGCCGTATAGCCGAAGAAACAGGCCACCAACACGATCACGGTGGCCATCGACATCGCCTTGGTCATGCTGTAGAGGAAGTCGAGCGGGTTCTGGTACTGCCAGAACACGAGCAGGTAGCCGCCTGATGAGACCGCGCCTACCTGCTTAACCACCGCTATGTAGGAGGCCAGGTAGGCGACGCCCATGCCGGCCGCGTAAATGAACGGCAACACGATCCAGCCTGCCAGCAGGCGTGTTGCACACAAGAAAGCCATCGAATCGATGCCCATCACCTCCAGCGCATCGATCTCGTCGTTGATTCGCATCGCCCCGATCTCGGCGACGATCCCGGTGCCGATCTTGGCGGCCATCATGTAGCCAAAGGCATAAGGGATCGCCTCGCGCAGATCGCACCAGGCCGCAAAGATGCCCGCCACCGCCGGCGCGCCTTGTGACTGAGCAAAGTAGGCGCCCTCGATGCCGCAGGTGCCCAGACCGATGATGAATGCCTGAATCCACAGCACCGCGGCTGAGGAGAGGATCAGGATGCCCGCCTGCCGGACCGTCTCGCCGAAGAAATGCAGTACCCGCAGGCTCCAAACGTCCAGCAACACCCGCAAAGAGAACTGGCCGATATCACCGGTGGAGCCGAGCCACTCGCGCGGACCGATCAGGGGCTCGCTCATCTGATCGTGAGGATGTTCGGGTGCGTGGCGAGCAGCACCTGGGTGAACACGTAGTTAAACGAGCCGAAGGCGATCAGCGATCCCACCACAGCCTGGTTGACCGCCCTGCCGACGCCCTCGGCCCCGCCCGAGGCTGTCATGCCTCGGTAGCAGCAGATGATCGCGATCAGCGCGCCGAAGATCGTCGTCTTCAGCGTCGATCCCCATAGGTCGACCGTCGAGGTGTTCTCGAAGAAGGTGACCCAGAACGGGCCGAGCGGCTGATGGTGAACGACCGCCGCCAGCACTCCTCCGAACAGCCCGAACAGGATCGCGTAGATGTTGAACAAACCCGTGGCGATCATCAGAGCCAGGAAACGCGGCACGACCAGGTTCTTGACCGTGTCGACGCCGAGCACCTGCAGCGCGTCGAGCTCCTCGCGGATCTTGCGCGCCCCCAGATCGGCCGTGATCGCAGTTCCGGCCGCGCCCGTGATCACCGTCGCCGTTATCAGTGGGCCGATTTCGCGCACGGCGGCCAGGACGAAGAAACCACCGAGCCGGTCCAGGTTGCCAATTACGCTGAGGATGTTGGCGGCCTGCAAGCCCGGGGCGCCGTAGGAGAGCGCGAAGGTCGTGATCATCAGCGGCAGCCAGCAGATCCGCAACGTGAACAGGAACTGAGAGACGAACTCGCTGCCGTAGAGGTACGGCGGGCGCAGGGCCGATGAGACCGTCTTGGCGGTGAGCAGCATCATCTCGCCGGTCTCCTCCAGCGCGTTTCGCACCGGCAAGACCGCTCGCCCGATCGTCTCCCCGCCGATCTGTGCCATTGACCTAGTGTACTAGTTAACTAGAACACTATGGGAATGTCACTTTGGGAACTACCATCGAAGGTGATGACCATGGGCTCAGCGGACGTACTCTCCGATGTCGCGATCGACCGTCACGGCGAGATCCCTATTGGCGTGCAGTTGGCGTGGGCGCTACGTGCACGCATCGGCGACGGACGGCTCTTCCCCGGCGAGCGGCTGCCGGGGCTGCGCGAGCTCGCCGAGGCGCTTGGCATCAACGCCAACACGGCCCGCGCCGTCTACCAGCGCCTGGAGCAAGAGGGGCTGATCGAAAGCAGACAGGGCACCGGCACATTCGTCGCGCAAAGCACCCACGGGCGCTCCGCGCAAGCGGGTCAGATCGCCGCCGATGCCGCCGAGCGCGCTCAGAGCACGGGGGTGGATCCGCGCGAAGTCGCGGCGGCGCTGTACGTCGCCGTTCCAGGCGCGGATACCGACACCGTGCCAGGCACAGCGCTCGGCGCCCAAACGCACAACGACACGCCCGAGCGGCGCAGAGCGTTGCGCGGGCAGATAGCTGCGCTCGAGCAGACCCTCTCTGAGCTACAGATGCACGACCCGAGCCTGATACCGCCGCCGAGTGAGCCGGCACGCCGTGCCGGGCCGCGACTGCTGAGCGCGGCTGACCTCGAAGAGATCCGCACCGACTTGCTGCACCGACTAGCCGAGCCACTGCTGCAATCCGCACCCGCGCAGCAGGACGATCGCGTCAAGGCAGATGCCGCCAAGAAA
>DASTPN010000038.1:0-12055 GCA_035719985.1 Solirubrobacteraceae bacterium
TGGTTATCCGCGTACCGCTGCGTGTGCGCTCGACTATCAGCTGTGCGGCCTCGAGCAGACCAGGGAAATCCTCGAGGCGATGGTGCTCGTCTGCGGCCAGAAATGCCGCCGCGCTATCGGGGTCCGCGTAGCCGCGGCGCACGAGCGCCTGTGCGACCGGTCCGCTCACCCCAACTCGCTCACACAGCTGAGCGACGGCGTCGTGGTCGCAGTCGGCTATGTCAAAGCGCACCATCGTGCGCTCACACTACGGCCAGGACTAGACGGAACGGCCGGCTGCGGGCACGCTACCGCGGCGCACACCCTCGAAGTAAACGAGCGCAATGCCCAGAAGAGCGCCAGGAACCGCGTAAAGGACAACGGCGATGTCGGTGCCCTTGATGCCGGGGACCTGCAGCGAGGAGGTCTTGATCGAGTAGATCAAAAATCCGACCACGACCGCTCCCACCAGTGCACCGACGAACGCACCGACGATTCCGCCCCAGAAGCGGTCAGGCAGAAATATCGTGAAGTGCCAAATCGAGAGGCCCATCATCACCCAAGCGAGCATTCCCATTTATCTAGCCCTCCCGTGGCGGCGGTTCTTTGGCCGGCGCGCACGGCGCGCCTTTGGCGATTCCTTCATGACGAGATCCTCGGGCTCCAGATCGGCCGAAGAGTCGCGCCGTGGCTGCTCGGCCGGGCTTGCCGGCTCGATGTCGGCCTTGGGCGCCCCGTTGCTGCGCCCCCGTCGTAGCCCGGCGCGGGCGGCAAGTCCGGTCCCTCGTGGGGACGTCGAGGTTGTCGGTTCGCCCTCGGAGACCTCTGGCTCGATGTCACGCACCAGCTCCTTGAACTCCTCGCGCGAGAGCTGATCGCCTGGCTCCTCGGAGAGTGTTGGTCCGCCGCGACGCTTCTTCGGCGGCGGCTCCACGTCGACCGGGCCCTCGCCGGTGGCAAGCGCGTAAGCGGGCACGTAGCCGAGATCGCGCTCAATTCGCGCGCGACGGTTGCGGTAGACGCCCTCGCGCTCCTTCCAGTGCGTGAGCACGGGCGAGGCGATGAAGATCGAGGAGTAGGCCCCGGAGGCGATGCCGATCATGATCGCGAATGCGAAGTCCTTCAGCGTCGCGCCGCCGAACAGCAGGATCGCGGCCACCGGCAGCAGCGTGCAGAAGCTCGTTGCCAGGGACCTGGTCAGCACCTCAGACATCGAGCGGTTGACGATCTGCGAGAAGGCGGCACGCGGCATTCTCGGCACGTTCTCGCGCACACGATCGAACACGATGATCGTGTCATACATCGAATATCCAAGGATGGTAAGCAGCGCCGCGACCGTGGCCGTTGTCACTTCGCGCCCTGTCAAGGCATACACGCCGCTGGTGATCAGTAGGTCGTGCATCAGCGCGATCAACACCGGCACCGCGTACTTCCACTCAAACCGCAGCGCAATGTAGATGGAGATCACCAGCAGCGAAGCGATGATCGCGATAATTGCGCTTTTCGCCACAGTCTGGCCGAAGGTCGGGCCGATCGATGTATTGGAGAAGTTCTTGGTACCGGGTGACTGTGGTCCGGACCCGAATTTCGTATCCAGCGCCGACTTGACCTTCTGAACTTCTTCGGGCTTCAGTTTCTTCAACGAGATCTGGTAGCCCTGCCCACCGATACTCGAACTCGAGATCTTCTGGATCTCGGCGTTGGGATAGCCGGCCTGCGACATCGCGTTCTGCACCTGGTTCTCGCCGACCGATTTGACGAACGCGGTCTCGATGCGCGTGCCCGATTTGAAGTCGATGCCAAAGTTGATCCCTCTGCCGCCGATCGCAAGCGCACCGATCGCAAGGATGCAGCCTGAGAGCGAGAAGAACCAGCGCGAGGAGCCCATGAAGTCAAACGTCCATTTGCGCCCGGAGTGCCCGGCACCGAGCAGCGCGGGGTGTGAGACCGCGCGCGAGCGCCCCATCGTTCCCAGCGCCGCCTGTGTGGCAAGCACGGCCGTGAACAGCGTCAAGAGCGTGCCGATGCCGAGCGTGAAGGCGAAGCCCTGCACTTCGGCGGTGGCCAGCGCGAACAGGATGAAGGCGGTCATGAACGTGACGACGTTGGCGTCCACGATCGCGGCAAAGCCGCGCTTGTAGCCAGTGGCGATGCCGGCCGGGATGGAGCGTCCCGCTCTGATCTCCTCCTTGACGCGCTCGAAGATCACGATGTTGGCGTCGGCGGCGATGCCGATCGTCAGGATCAGACCCGCGATCCCAGGCAGTGTCAGCGTGATCGGGATCAGCTTGATCAGCGCGAAGTAGTAGATGCCGTAGATCAACAGCCCGCCGACGGCGATCAGGCCAAGCACGCGGTAGAACACGAGCAGGAACAGGCAGACGATCGCAAAGCCAATCAATCCCGCTATCAAGCCTTCTTTAAGCGCAGTCTTGCCGAGCGTGGCAGAGACCTGGGACTGGGAAATCAGTTCCAGCTTGATCGGCAGCGCGCCTGACTGGAGCTCGTCGGCGAGGTTCGTGGCGGAGTTGAGTGTGAAGCCGCCGGATATTTGCGAGCCGGTGGAGGCGTCGATCCCTTCCGGGTATTGCGTGTAGTCGATCGAGGGCGCCGTAATCACCTGGTTGTCGAGCACGACGGCGAAGTGCTGCAGCGCCGAGGCCTTCGGCACGCCCGGCAACTGGCGCGACTGACCGCGTTCGGCGATCTGGCGGGTTACGTGTTCGAAGGTTTTGCGCCCGCCGGAGGTGAATTCGAACGTCACGTTCGGCTGTCCGCTGCCCTGTTCGTCAAAGCCCTGGCGCGGGTTCTTTATGTCGCTGCCGGTCAGCACCGGGTCGTCGTTGAGCACATACCAGCTTTCCGGCGAGGGCTGGGTGACCTTGCCTTCCTTGCCGGTGATCGGCTGGGCCTGGGCAAGCACTGTGCCGGGATTGACGCGTACCGCCTTGATCTTGTCTTTGGCCGGCAGCTTCTGGCTATCGCCGTACAGGTTCGCTTCAGTGTCCTCCGGGCCGCGCAGAACCTTTTTGGTCGTTTCGTTGAGCAGATACCACTGCCCATAGATACAGCCACCGACTTGCTTAGGCGTACAGCCGGCCGAGTAGGTGGTGCCGTTCTTGCGGATGATCGCCTTGCGCTTGAGCGCCCGCTTGACCGCTTCGTACTCGGGCAGCCCCGCTTCGGCTGAGGCGGGCTGCGTACCGCCCGTGACGTGCGGTTCGGTCGGTTCCGGGTTGCCGCTGGGGCCGATCACGTTTGGCTCCCAGTCGTAGAAGAACAGCTGTGCGGTCTTGCCGACCTGCTCCTGGGCGCGTTGAGCGTTGGTTACATCAGGCAGGCCGACGGAGATTTCCTTGCCGCCGGTGGTCTGGATTTCCGGCTGGGCGACACCGAGCTGATCGACGCGTTTGCGCATGATGTCGATCGCGCGACCAAGCGATTCGGGGTCGACCTTGGCCTGGGCGGTGGCGCGGCCCTGATAGATCAGCTGCACACCGCCTTTGAGATCGAGCCCAAGACGGGTCGGCTTTGAGGCGATCACGACAAGCGACGCGGCCAATAGGCCGAGCACGATCAGCAGGATCAAAGCGTTGCGGCGGCGGTCTCCCATCTCCCCAGCGTACCTCCGCTAGCGATCCGGCGTGAGTACGAGCAGCAGCCCGCCGTCGTCGTCGTAGGCAGGGAACATGTCGGCTTTCGCCTCGGCTTCGATGTCGCGTTCGCCGCTGACTCGCACCGGCACGTCAAGCGCGCGCACCCCCCACTCCAACACCGTTTCGACCGGATCGTCGCCGTTTGCGAACTTCAGCCCCAGCACCTCCTCGACGCGCTGGCCGATCACGTTTTCCTCCTCAAGGCCCGTGAACGCGAACGAGTTCTTGCCGCAGCCGATGATCCTGCCCTCGCCATCGCAGACGAAGAAAGCCGCGTCCGGAGCCGGGAAGTAGTCATCGAGCAACTCGAAGAGGAAGGCAAAGCCGCACTTGGCGCAACCCTTGCGCTCACGCGTAAAGCCGATGTTGCCGTCGATCTCACGCGTTCGGTGGCCGCAGTTAGGGCAGATGAATGGGTGCGCCATGAGACCACAGAGTACGGGAGCTTGATTATCGGTGTGTAAACGGGTGGATGCGACTGACCGGCCGGCCCTCAGAACAAGCCTGGTGCGCTCGCCTCAGTCGCGGGAGCATCCAGGCCGAGGTGCCCGAAGGCGGCCAGTGTCGCCGTTCTGCCGCGCGCAGTGCGCTTGATCAAGCCCTGTTGGAGCAGATATGGCTCGTATACGTCCTCGATCGTGTCCTGCTCCTCACCGACGGCGACCGCCAGCGTCGACAGTCCGACCGGCCCACCGTCGAACTTGACGCAGATCGCCCGGAGGATCTCGCGGTCGAGGCGGTCGAGTCCCTGTTCGTCCACCTCCAGAAGCTGCAGCGCATCGCGCGCGGCGCTCGCACCCACGACTCCATCCAGGCGCACCTCGGCGTAGTCGCGCACGCGCTTGAGCAGGCGGTTGGCCACGCGCGGCGTTCCGCGAGCGCGCATCGCGATCGCAAGAGCCCCGTGCTCGTCCACGTCGATCCCCAGGATCTGGGCGGAGCGACGCACGATCCGGGCAAGATCCTCGACTGCGTATGGTTCCAACCGCGCCTGGATGCCGAAACGATCGCGCAATGGGGTGCTCAGAAGCCCTGTGCGGGTAGTGGCGCCTACCAACGTAAACGGCGGTAGGTCGAGTGTGACCACGCGAGCACCGGCGCCCTGTCCGACCGTTATCGGCAATCGCCGGTCCTCCATAGCCGGGTAGAAGGTCTCCTCCAGCGTTCGCGGCAGACGATGGATCTCATCGACAAAAAAGACACTGCGGGGCTCAAGCGCAGTAAGAAACGCCGCGATGTCTCCCTTGCGCTCAAGTGCGGGACCGGCAGTCTGCACGAACGGGACTTCCAGCTCGGCGGCGACTATCTGGGCCAATGAGGTCTTTCCCAAGCCAGGCGGTCCGGCCAGCAGCAGATGATCGAGCGCCTCACCGCGTGCGGCAGCTGCCTCGATGGCGACCGCCAACTGTTCGCGCAGGCTTGCCTGGCCGACGAACTCTTCAAGCGCGCGTGGGCGCAGGGAACGGTCGAGCTCGTCCTCGGGGGTCAGGTACGGCGTCTGAATTCGCTCGGCCTGGGTCATCGCCTGGCGCTCCTCATCGTGCCTTTCATGCCGCCCGCGCCGTGCGCAGCGCCTGCGCGATCAGATCCTCAGGGGCATCGCCATCGATGCCCCTGAGCAGTTCGTCGGCTTCCAGCGCGTCGTAGCCGAGCGCGATCAACCCCTCATGAGCGAGCGAGCGCGGCTCCGAAGGCGCTGCCGTCTGGCCGACGCTTGCCAGATCGCTGTGTACCCCGACCTTCTCACGTAGCTCGACGATGATTCGTTCAGCCGTGCGCTTGCCGATACCTGGCACAGCCTGAAACCGCTTGGCGTCAGCGCCGGCGATCGCGGCCATCAGCTCACGCGGAGAGCCGCTCGAGAGCACGGCCATCGCGACCTTCGGCCCTACAGCCTGTACGGAGAGCAACATCAGGAACAGGTCGCGCTCCTGCTCGGAGTGAAACCCGTGCAGTAGCAGCGCGTCCTCGCGCACAACCAGATGGGTGTGCAGCGTCGCCTCGCCGCCAACGGCGGGCACCTGGCGCAACGTCTCCGCCGAAACGGCGACGTGGTAGCCGACGCCGGCACACACAAGCACGACGTGCTCGGAGCGCCGCAGAGCCACCTCTCCTCGAAGCAGCGCAATCATCGCGCCAACTCCGCGACGGACTTGGACGTCCTCGCTTCCGCGCTGGCGCGTGCCACGGCATCGGCCAGCGGCGTGCCGTTGAGATGACAGACGGCGACCGCCAGCGCATCGGAGGCATGGTCGGGGGTCGGTGGGGTTGGCAGCGCAAGCAGCGTCTGCACCATCCGCGCCACCTGGTCCTTGGCGGCGCGACCACTGCCACAGACTGCCGCCTTGACCTGTTGCGGCGTGTAGGAGGCGCACGGCACGCCGTGCTCGCCGGCGGCAAGCATCGCCACCCCGCGCGCATGGCCGACGGCAAACGCGCTCTGAGCGTTGGCGCCGAAGTACAGCTGCTCGAGCGCCATAGAGTCGCAGTCATGCTCGGCCAACAGTTCGCGAACACGCTCTGAGATCTGCGCCAACCGCCGCTCCAGCGGCAGGCCGGCCGCCGTGGTCACGACGCCGCCATCGAGTGCAAGCAGCCGGCCGCCGTCGCGGGCCACTACGCCATAGCCCGTGTTCGCCAGACCCGGGTCTATGCCGAGCACGATCATCCATGAAGGATTCTGCGCGCGAGCCCGGACGCCTCCCTCGCGCTAGGGCGTCGGCGTCAGCGTCGCGTGGCCGCAGCCTGCCACGGTGGTGCGCCAGATTCCCACAAGTCGTTCAGAGCAACCGCGTCCTTGTAGGTGTCCATGCACTCCCAGAAGCCCTCGTGGCGGTAGGCGCGAAGCTGATCGTCTGAGGCGAGTCCCTCCAGCGGCTGGCGCTCGAGCACGCTGTCGAGCTCCAGCCGATCGAGCACGGCCGGCTCGAAGCAGAAGAAGCCTCCGTTGATCCAATGCTCGGAGCGTGGCTTCTCGTGGAAGCCGAGCACGCGCCCATCCGCCCCGTCGAGTTCGGTGACCCCGAACTGCAGCTCGGGGCGCACGACGGTCATGCTCGCCAGCTTGCCGTGACGCTCGTGGAATTCGAGCAACGAGCCGAGGTCGACGCTGGCCAGGCCGTCGGCGTAGGTGGCACAGAAGCGCCCGTCCTCGAGCTCAGGCTCGAGCAACTTAATCCGTCCACCCGTCGGAGTGTCCAGGCCCGTGTCGCGGCACTGCACGTCGAGGCCGCTCGGCCATGACGCCTCCCGCACGAAGCTCTCGATCTGCTCGCCCCTGTAGCCGGTGGCAAGCAGGAAGCGGGCGAAGCCCTGCTCGGCATATAGCTGGATCACGTGCCAGAGAATCGGCAGCGCGCCGATCTCCACCAACGGCTTGGGGATCGCCTGGGTGTGCTCGCGTAGCCGCGTGCCTCTGCCGCCGCAGAGGATCGCAACCGGAGGTCTAGCCCGCAACGCGCTCTAGAACCTCGGCCGGCACGTCAAAATTGGCGTAGACCTCATCGACGTCATCTAGCTCCTCCAGCACGTCGATCAGCTTCATCAACCGCACCGCGTGAGGCTCGTCGATCGGCACCAGCGTGGTCGGGCGATAGGCAAGCTCCGCGCTCTGTGCCTCGATTCCGGCCTGTTCGAGCGCGTCGCGCACCGCCGCGAAGTCGGTCAGCTGGGTTACGACCTCCAGCACGTCCTCGTCGCTTGAGATGTCCTCGGCGCCTGCCTCCACCGCCACCATCAAATCGTCTTCGGAATAGGCGGCCGCATCGATCGCGATCGTGCCCTTCTTCTCGAACAGATAGGCAACCGAGCCCGGCTCGCCGAGCGAGCCGCCGTACTTGGAGAAAGCGTGGCGCACATCGGCGCCTGTGCGATTGCGGTTGTCGGTCAGCGCCTGCACCAGCACCGCCACGCCGCCGGGGCCGTAACCCTCGTAGAGGACCGTCTCGATCGCGTCAGCCTCGCCGCCCTCGCCGGTGCCTTTTGCGATCGCGCGCTCGATGTTGTCCTTTGGCATCGAGGCGGCCTTCGCCTTGGCGATCGCAAGCGCCAGTGGCGCATTGCCGGTCGGATCGCCGCCACCGTCGCGGGCGGCTACCGTGACCGCGCGTGCGAGCTTGGTGAACTGCTGGCCGCGACGCGAGTCGACGATCGCCTTCTTGTGCTTGATCGAAGCCCACTTGGAGTGTCCTGACATGGCCCGCAGGATACCCAGGCGCCGTCCGGGACTCATCCACCGGTCGGGCCGTGCTCGCGCCCTGTGCTCGCCCGCCCTCTAGGATGCGGCCCGATGCCAATCGACCCTCAGATCTTCAAGGCCTATGACATCAGGGGCCTGTACGGCGAGCAGATCAACGCCGAGGTGGCGTTGCCACTTGGGCGCGCGTTCGCGCGCGTGCTCTCCCAGCTCTCGGGCAAGCCGACGAGCCAGCTGCGCGTCGGTCTCGGCCGCGACATGCGCTTGACCGCTCCAGAGCTGGCCGAGCGCTATCGCGAGGGACTCTTGATGGAGGGCGCCGACGTGCTCGACGCCGGCCAGGTCGGCACCGAGATGCTCTATTACCTGGTCGGTTCGCGCGAGCTGGACGGCGGGCTGATGTGCACCGCTTCTCACAACCCGAAGGCATACACCGGCGCCAAGCTCGTGCGCGACGGCGCGATCGCGCTGTCCGGCGATGCGGGCATCCAAGACATCCGCCGCACGCTCGAAGCCGGCCTCGATGGCGAGCTGGCGGCAGATAGGCGTGGGGAACTGCAGGAGCTCGACCTGTACACGGAGTTTCAAGCGGCCGTCTTGAAAACGATCGACGCCGACACGGTGCGGCCGCTGAAGGTCGTGGTCGATGGCGGTAACGGCATGGCCGGGCCGATGGTGGGGCCGCTACTGCAGCGGCTCGGCCTCGACCTCGTGGAGACCTACTGGACCCCGGACGGCAACTTCCCCGACCACGAGCCCAACCCGCTGCTGCCCGAGAACCGGACGTTCATCATCGAAAAGGTGCTCGAGACCGGCGCTGATCTGGGCATCGCCTGGGACGGTGACGCCGACCGTTGCTTCTTCATCGACGACACCGGTGGGTTCGTCGACGGCGACTTCCTCACCGCGCTCTTGGCGGAGTCGCTGCTTCGCAAGCATCCTGAATCGGCGATCCTCTACGACGTTCGCGCCAGTTGGGCGGTGCCGGACACTGTCAAGCGGATGGGCGGCACGCCCTACATCAACCGCGTCGGGCACGCCTTCTTTAAGACGCGCATGCGCGAGGAGGGCTCGCTATTCGGCGGCGAGGTCTCCGGCCACTACTACTTCCACGATTTCTATTGCGCGGACTCGGGCACGATCCCGGCGCTACTGATCCTCGAGCAGCTCTCCCACAGCGGGCGCAAGCTCTCGGACCTGCTCGTTCCCTATCGCGAGCGCTACTTCATCTCCGGCGAGATCAACTCCGAGGTCTCAGACCAGGCCGCCAAGATGGCGCAGATCACCGAGCGCTATGCCGACGCGCGCCAGAGCACGCTCGACGGCATCTCGATCGACTACGAGGACTGGCACTTCAACGTGCGCCCGTCGAACACAGAGCCGCTGTTGCGTCTGTGCCTGGAGTCGCTGCGCTCGCACGAGCACATGCAGCAGATGCGCGACGAAGTGCTGGCGCTGATCCGCTCGTGAGCGCGCCCTCCGGGGCCCCCGGTCGTGGACGGGGCGTCAGCTGTCTGCCGGTGCCGACGCCTTTCGCGGTAGGTCGGGTCAACTGCTATCTGATCGAGGACGACCCACTGACGCTGCTGGATGCCGGGCCGAACTCGGCCACGTCGCTGACGGCGCTCGAAGCCGCTCTACGTGAGCACGGCAGAAAGGTCGAGGAGCTGCAGCGGATCGTCGTCACGCACCAGCACATCGACCACATCGGCCTCGTGCAGATCTTGGCCGAGCGCTCAGGCGCCGAGGTGTGCGCGCTCGATGCGCTGGCGCCGTGGCTTGCCGACTATCGCCACCAGATGGAGGAGAACGACCGCTTCTCGGCAGAGATCATGTTGCGCAACGGCATTCCCCAGGACGTGGTGCACGCTTTGCGGGCGGTCTCGGCCAGCTTCCGTGCTTGGGGCGCGGCGGCAAATGTGACCACTGCGCTCGCCGAGGGCGACCTGCTCGAGTTCGCTTCACGTAAGTGGTGTGTGCTGCGTCGGCCCGGCCACTCCCCGTCGGACACGGTTTTCTACGACGAGGACAGCAAGGAGCTGTTCGGCGGCGATCACCTGATCAAGCACATCTCCTCCAATCCGCTGATCTCGAGGCCGTTGGACGGCAGCGAGAAGACGCGGCCGCGTGCGCTGATGGCCTACCTGGATTCGATGCGAGCGACACGCGATATGGACTTGAGCGTCGTCTATGCGGGGCATGGCGAGGAGATCGATGACCACCGTGCGCTGATCGACGAACGCTTCCGAATGCACGAGCGGCGAGCAGACAAGCTCTGCGGGCTGATCGAAGAAAAGCCCCGCAACGCCTATGAGCTGGCTCAGGCCATGTGGGGCAATGTCGCCGTCACGCAGGCCTTTCTGACGCTCTCGGAGGTCCTAGGCCATGTTGACCTGCTGATCGACACAGGGCGTGTGAGCGATCACGAGTTGGACGGCGTCGTTCACTTCGAGGCTGCTTGACCGCTCGGGCCGGCTTGCGGCGACGCCTCATTGTGCTTGTCGAAACGCCCGAGTACAATAAACTCCTTGACTCCAGCACTGTATGTCTCTTTGAGACAGGGAGGGGCTACATGGAGTACGGCACCGCCAATCCGCACCTGAACGTCTTCGAGCCTTACCGCGAGCTTGGGCGCGCGCACGAGGATCAACTGACACGGGCGGCGATGATCGTGCTGCGCCTGGTTCCGATGGCCCGCGAGGCGCTGCTGCAGGCGATCGGCGAGCCCTCGCAGAGTCAGTTGCCCGACTGTGTGATCGACATGCAGGTAACCAACCTGGTCGATCCTTCCGAGGAAAGCGCCGCCGGCGGTGAGGTCGAGCGCAAGCGACTGGTGAGTGTGTTCCTGACGCCAGACACCGAGCCGGTTGACATCTCGCCGGAGATCACCGAGATCGACCGCGGGCAGCGCTTCGACGGTGTGTTGCGCTTCGATCCCGATCTGGTGATCGTGCTGGAGAGCAAGGTGTGCCGGCGCTGGGCGCGTCGCGACGGCAAGCGCGTGGCCGAGCTAAACCTCGGCGGTACCCATTTTGCTCAGCGCAGGACATTCGTCTTGCGCTGGCACGACCTGTTGGAGTCGTGGTGGCGGCTGGTCGAGTTGGGTGTGCTCGCGCCGGCCGAGTTGGCGATCGTCAGCGACGTGCTCTCCTACGCTCACCAGGACTTCGGGCAATTGTTGCCCTATGGCACGCTGCGGCGCGTCGGCGCCGATCCGGTGCGGCGCAAGTGGCGGCTTCGCTCACTGCTGGCCGAGGCGAGCGGCATCGACACTGAGCGTGCCGGGCTCGTGCACGTCCGTCTTGACACCGCGCTTGGAGTGGGCTCGCTGCAACGGGCAGCGCTCGAGGTCGAGGGAGCGGGAAGCGACGCCAAGAGGGGTGCGGGCAAACGCGAGCGGTTGACTCTCCACCTCTGGCCGGGCGAGCTGAAGGTGCAGGCCGAACAGCTGTACGCGGGCGCTCGCGCCGAGCGGCTGTGCGAGCTGTTGCGTGGCCTTGACGCCGAGCACTGGCGCGTGCAGCCCCAGCCCCTGCTCGGCTTTCGCAATGCGCCCGTACGCACCCGCGTCTATCTCACCTGCAAGCTTGACCCGGCCGAGTACGCCCGGCGCTGGCAGGGCGAGGACTGGAAGCGAGTGGGTGCTCACCATCGCAACCACGTGCGCGAGGACCTGTGGCCGTGGCTGCTCGAGCGCGGATATGCATCGGAGCGAGACGGCGAGCGCATCGAGCCGTTCCTGCGCGCGCTCGGCCGACGCTTTGCACATCTGCGCCCGAGCATGCACGTTTCGCGCTCCTGGGAGTGGGCCGAGGCAGAACGCCTCGATGATGAGGGGCTGCTGGCAGGCGAGATCCACGCTGCCCTCAACCGTGTGCTGGCGCTACTGGACGAGCCGCTACTGGCGCCGCCCGTCGGCGCCGACGTGCGCGCGAGTCGCGGCGACGGTCGCGCAGCGATCGAGCAGGAGCCGGTGCAGGCGGTCGTCGTCTCCTAGCTCGGTGTGAAAAGCGACCGCCCACACCTCGCCCTGGCGCGCGGCGATGGCATGGCCGTCCAGCTCGGCGAGGATCTGCACCTCCGGGCCGTGCTCGGCGATCCAAGGGGCGCGAATGAACACTCCGTGGATGGGGTCCCCACCCACCCCGTCTAGACCAGCGAGCGTGATCTCGGCCTCGAAGCTGCGCACCTGACGGCCGAAGGCATTGCGCCGCGCGGTGATGTC
>DASTPN010000039.1:0-20301 GCA_035719985.1 Solirubrobacteraceae bacterium
CCAGGTAGTGGGTCGATTGGGCACTCCAGTCTTCGCTCGGTGCTCGACCCGCCGGCTAGCCCCCAGCAGCCCTCGCGCGCATTCTCGCTTTCGCGACCGCGAAATATCCACGTCACACCGTTCGGTTGAGAGGCTTCCTCTGGACGCTTCCATGTGCCTAAAAAAAGTGTCCAATTCAGCCGATAATGCCGTAAACGCCCGGTAGCATCTTCTATTGAAGGCCGCAGGTTCTTTCGCGGCCCCTTCTCCCAGGAAGGACCAATGAGGTCGTCGACGTTTAGCCGAATAGCAGGCACGCTTTGCGCTGTCGCCTCTGTGGCGGTGTCTATCGGCACGATCTCGCCCGCTGCAAACGCCGAGACTGTCGTCTCCTTTACGTTCGATGACGGTCTCAGCTCGGCTCCGGCGGCCGGCTCGATCCTTGCCGCGCGGGGCATCAAAGCAACCTTTTACATAATCACGGGCGAGGTCGGCACCGGTGGCTTCGTGACGTGGCCGAACGTCGCCAAGCTTGCAGCTGAAGGTCACGAAATCGGTGCTCACACGGTCACCCATCCGGATCTTCCCACGCTTACACCAAGCGAACAGGAAGAACAGATATGCGGCAGCCGCAAACAGTTGGAAGAACACGGCTATGAGCCGCACACATTCGCCTATCCACACGGCGACTTCAATCTCGAATCTGTGCGGCTCGTGCAAGCGTGCGAATTCAGCTCCGCGCGCCTGTTCGGCACGTATCAGGGTGGCGATTCGCCCAGCGACGGTACTTCTATCTACCCGGAGCCTTACTCGATCCCCGACCCCTACGAGCTCTCTACTCAAGGAAGCCCCGAACGCAGAATACAGCTGCAGGATCTTGAGAACGACTACGTCTGGGGCGAAGGCGGCTGGGTGATAATCGCGCTGCACGGAATCTGTCCAAGTCCGCTCAGCCCGAAAGAAAGTGAATGTGCCAGCGAGTATGGGCCGACCTCGGAAAAGGTGCTCGAACAGTATGCGACGTGGGTGGGCGAACAGCCGGAAACGATTATCCGGACGATCAGCCAGGTAATAGAAGATCCTGTCTTGCCCACTACCACGATCTCCTGTGACGACAGCGCTTGTTCAGGGCCATACTCAAGCGCGGTGACGGTCGATCTGAGTCCCACCGATTCCAACCTGACCGTCACCGAAACGCACTACACCACCGATGGCAGCGAACCGACAACCTCCAGCCCTACCTACACAGGCGCTTTTGAAGTGTCCTCTACCAAAACCGTCAAGTACCGGTCATGGGATCTTCGCGGTAACGCCGAGGCGGTGAAGTCGCAGACGATCACGATCGACACGCCACCGGTGACGACGATCGAGAACGAGCCGAGTAATCTGAGCAACGAAGCGGACGCCACCTTTACGTTCTCGGCAAACAAGCAGTCGACGTTTGAATGCTCACTCGACGGTAGTCCCTATAGCAGCTGCTCGAGCCCGTACAAAACCGGCGTGCTCAGCCAAGGCTTGAACACCTTCACAGTGCGCTCTACGGATGCCCTCGGCAGCAAAGAGACGAGCCCGCCTTCCTACGAGTGGACGGTGGACACGGTCCCGCCAGCCACGACGATCGATAGTGAGCCGGCGTCGTTGACGAGAAACACAAGCGCAAGTATCGCGTTCTCGGCCAACGAGTCGGCTGCGTTTGAATGTGAATTGGATGGCGCCGGATTCAAGGCATGTACTAGCCCATATGCGATGACGGGCCTGGGTGAAGGTCAACACACATTCAAGGTCAAGGCGACCGACACGGCCGGTAACGAAGCGGCTCCAGTCTCCTATTCGTGGAGAGTTGACATCACCCCACCGCTTAGCACGATTGAAAGCCGGCCGTCGTCGCTGACGAAGAGCACAAGCGCGAGTATTTCGTTCTCGGCCAACGAGTCGTCGACTTTTGAATGCCAACTCGATGCAGGCGGCTTCAAAGCATGCGTGAGTCCGTATGCGACGACGGGCTTGAGCGACGGGCTTCATAGTTTTTCGGTCCGTGCTACCGACACTGCCGGTAACGTCGAGTCCAGCCCGCCTTCCTACGAGTGGACGGTGGACACGACACCTCCAGTCACGACGATCGAAAGCGACGCACTGGCGGATACCGAAAGCGGCTATGTGAGCGTTGACTTCTCCGCCAGCGAGCCGGCGACGTTTGAATGTTCGCTGGACGGTGGCGCCTACGACTCCTGCGGCAGTCCGTACACGGCCGCGGGTCTTGCAGTCGGTTTCCACACGTTGCTAATCCGTGCCACCGACCTCGTCGGCAACGTCGAGTCCCAGCCGGTCAGCTATCTGTGGACGGTTGTTGCTCCGCCACCACCGGCCAAATATGGGGGACCCGTGGCGTCTCCCAGCGGCGAAGAAGAGTCGTCGCCAAAAGGGCGGGTGAGCGGCAATCCGCGCGTGGTGCTGGCTCCTCGACTCGGTGGCGCTGTGCGCAAGCGTGGCTTGCCGCTTGAGCTGTACTGCCCGGAGTCGTGCACGGCGAGAATTATCGTCGGCATGCTCGCCAAGAGCACCCAGAGTGGCCATACGGCGCATCTGCGTGTACTTGCGACCGCTACGACACAGGCCGCCACCGCGCAGACGCTGAAGCTGAAAGTCAAGCTCTGGCGCGGCTCCGCTGGCCCTATCGGCAGGGCTCAGCGTCGGCGCGTTCGCCTGCGCGTAACGGTCACCGTGCGGCTTGCGGATGGCAGCGCCCATTGGTTGCAGGCATCGACCGCCATTGGCGGGCAACTGCTCGGCTGGTTGCGCTAGCGCCAGAGAAAGGTCGGCGCTAGCGCCGCGTGGCCTAGCACGGCTATGATCGGCGCAGCCCGGATGCGAGCAGCATCGGGGCAAACGCAACGCAAACTCGCCAAGGGAGGGTCGGTCGTGTTCAAGTCGATCGTGGTTGGGACGGATGGCTCTGACACCGCCGGCCAGGCTGTGCGCCAAGCCGTGGACCTCGCCAAGTCCGTCGGCGCGGCGCTTGAGATCGTCAGCGCCTATGAGCCGGTCCCGGCCCAGCGGCTGCGCGAGGAGCGGCGCGAGGCGCCGGAGGACCTGCAGTGGGCGGTCAACCCGCGTGAGGACGTCGACGCCACGCTCGAGGTCGCCGCGCAGATCGCGCGCGATGAGGGCGTGTCGGTCAACGTTTACCCGCGCCAGGGCGACCCGGCCGATGCGATCTTGGATGTCGCCGAGGAGCAGGGCGCTGACCTGATCATCGTCGGCAACAAGGGGATGACGGGGGCCAAGCGCTTCCTGCTCGGCTCGGTGCCCAACAAGGTCTCACACCACGCCCCCTGCTCGGTGCTGATCATCAGGACCACCTGAGCCGGCCTATTTGGCGATCCCCGCCTTCAGCGGAGCGCTCGCCGCCGCGGCATTCAGTAGCCCTGCGCCGTACAGGGCGCGGTCCTGCGGGCCACCGAGCTTGCGCGCCGTTGACTTCAGCCGTGCCACGATCCGGCTCGGGCTCGGTTTGCTCCCGAGCACGCGCTCGGCGATCATCAGCGCCGCCGTGGCGCTCACATGCGGCGTGGCCATCGAAGTGCCTTCGTAGCCGTTTGGAAAGCCGAACACGCGCGGGGAGGAGCCCGTGAAGGTCATCTGGAAGATGTCGCGGCCGGAGGGCAGCTCCGGATGGCAGTTGGGGTCTCCAGCCAAGCTCGCGTCCGGGCCTCCGCCGGGAGCAACGAGCGTTATCCCGCGGCCGTAGTTGGAGTAGTTGGCAAGGCAACCGTGTTCGGTGCTCGCGCCCACGGCGATCACGTGTGGCGCCCGGGCCGGGTAGGGGATCGATGTGCTGCCCTCGTTGCCGGCCGCGGCGACGACGACCACGCCGCGCCTGTAGGCGTAGCGCAGCGCGTCGATCAACTCGGGGATGTCGGCGGCGCTGACGTCGCTTGAGAACTCGAGGCTGAGGTTGATCACCTTGGCGCCGTGGTTGACAGCGAAGCGCACGCCTTCGGCGATCACCGACGCGTCGCCTTCGCCGGAGGCGTCGAGCACCCGCACCGGCATGATCCGCGCCAGGTAGGCCAGGCCGGTCAGCCCGCGATGATTGTTGGTCGCCTCGGCGATCGTTCCCGCCACGAACGTTCCGTGTCCGTTACGGTCGTTGGCGTAGGGAGTGCGAGAGATGAAGTCATACCCCTGGACGAACGTGTACTTGCTGAAGTCGGGCGAGCGGCGATACGGCCCCCGGTTGGCGTACGCGACGCCTGTATCCAGCACGGCGACGACTACTTTCGAGCCGGCCGGCCTTCCCGTGGCGGCGGCGTTTGCCCAAGCTTCCGGCGCTCGTATGCCGAACTGGCCGTCGAAGTTCCACTGAAGCGCTCGCCATTCGCCAGCGGAGTGGCTCTCGCCCGGGTCGTTGGGGACCATCGCGCCGGTCGCGTGCGCCACGTAGTCGGGCACCGCCCAGGCGACGCTCTTTTGACGACGTACCCGTGCGAGCATCGTGTCCAGGCTCATCCCCGTCGGCACGTGCACCTGCCGCGTGACGGTTTCGCCGGCTACGGGGCCGGGTGCGGGCGCGTACCCGACCACGATCTCACTCGGCACATAGGAGCTCTGGGCGCTTGCCGCGGGCGCACCGAACAGCGCACCGGCGCACAGCAGCCAGAAGCCGAGCCGGCGGGGCAGACGTCGATATCGGGGTTCGGGGGGCGGCTGCAACTCGGCTCTTCCGTAATCATGAAGTGTCGAGAGGCCGCAGGGTTGCGCTTCGTGTCGGTCGCGGGCGTGAGGATGGCGGCGAGACAATGAGCGAACGCTTCTTTCCCCGCGACGAATACTTCATGCGCCTGGCGATCCGGGAGGCCGAACGTGCGCTTGAACACGAGGACGTGCCGATCGGCGCGGTGCTCGCCCACGGCGGCGAGGCGATCGCGCTGGCGCACAACGAACGGGAGTTGCGCCAGGACCCGACCGCGCACGCCGAGACGATCGTGCTGCGCGAGGCGGCGGCCAGGCTCGGCAGCTGGCGGGTGCTCGACTCGGTGCTCTACGTGACGCTCGAGCCCTGCGCCATGTGCGCCGGCGCAATCGTCCTGGCACGCGTCCCTCGTGTCGTATTCGGCGCCAGCGACCCTAAGGCGGGCGCCTGCGGCAGCGTGCTCGACGTGCTCGGCGAGCCGCGCCTGAACCATCGTCCCGAAGTGGCCGGAGGCCTGCTGGGAGCGGAGTGCGGGGCGCTACTGAGCGAGTTCTTCGCTTCGCGGCGGTAGGGCTCAGATGTTGGGATGGCGCGGCGCTCTCGCGCCGCGTGTCGGGCGTGCGAATCGTCTAGCCTTGGCTCTCGTCGTGGAAGGGTGGCAGAGTGGTTGAATGCGGCGGTCTCGAAAACCGTTTCAGGGGTTAAGCCTCTGACGGGGGTTCGAATCCCCCCCCTTCCGTTCGCTGATATGCCCAAACTCACCGTCTACGAAAAGCCCACCTGCACCACCTGTCGCAACCTGTATGCGTTGCTGACCGAGCGCGGCGTGGACTTCGAGTCGGTTGACTATCACGTGACGGGCATCGAGGAGCCTGAGTTGCGCGAGTTGCTACGCAAGCTTAGGAGCGGCCCGCGCGAGATCCTGCGCACGCGCGAGTCGCTGGTCAATGAGCTTGGTCTCGGTGACCCGGAGGTCTCCGACGAGCAGCTGATCACCCAGATGGTCGCCCATCCGCAGCTCGTTCAGCGCCCGATCGTCGTCAGCGGCGACCGCGCCGTGCTCGCGCGCCCGGTCGAGCGGGTACTCGAGCTGCTCTGAACGGCCTTAGGCGTCGCTCGCCGCAACCACGTACACAACGTGCGCGCGGGCAACGGCGAGGAACTCGTGCCGCTCTTCCGGACCGCCGTCAAGCGACTGCAGCGTCACGTCCGTAAGCGTGAGGAAGTCGCGCTCGGAGGCGTTTAGGACGTCTGAGACGCGGCTGCGATAGCCGTCAGCGGCGATTACGATCAGCCCTTCGATGCGGTGGTGCGCGGTCTCCAGGCGGATGCGCTCGCGCCGCTCCTCGCCGGTGTGCGAAAACTCCTCATCGCCTGCCGTGGTGCTCATCACAGCAGCATTATCGACGATCACGGCACGATCACAGTGAACGCGTAGTTGCTTGAGAGTTTGCTGCCGTTTGGTTCGTAGGTGTCGACCTCGAAGTCGGTTGCGGCGCAGCCCCCGGTGCGTTGTGCGTTGACGGCTATGAGTCCCGGCGCTTTGGCCGAGCCGTAGCTGACCTCAGGCGATACGGCGATCGTCTCGGCTGCCGCGTTTATAGGAGCGGCAGGTGCGATGCAGTACACGCCTTCTTTGATCTCGCTGACGCCTGTGATGTTGTGCGCCCCGACCAGCGTCGCCTGAGTGGGCGAGTTGGGCTGCACCACGGTGTAGCCGCGAGCGGTTCCCTGCGGCCCGGCGACCCCGTTGGTGCCGTTTTTCCCATCCTTCCCTTTGGCCCCGGTTTTCCCTGTGAACCCGCGTGGCCCGGCTGGGCCAGGCAATCCGCGCAAGCCGCGCGGTCCCCGCACCAGGCACTCACGCACGCGGTGTTTGGCGACATGGGCGATGAAGCATTTGCTCGCGGAGGAATGTGCGACTGGGTCCAGCGAGATTCCCGCCAGCGCCGGCACCGTCACGGTCATCGCGGCAAGGACGGCAGGTGTGGCGAGCAGGGTCAGTGTGCGGCGGCGCATGGTCTCGATGCCTCCAAGTAGCGGTCAGGGCAGTCCTGCTACTCCTAACCGGCGAGATCACACGAAGGAGCGGTGTGTCGCTTCAGCCGACGCGCTCGGGCTCGCGTGCCGGCAGGCCCGCCCGCACCGAGGTGACCCGCATCGGACCCTCAACCGGGCGGTTGCGCTCCTCGCGCACGATGTAAAGCGGCCGGTGCTTGACCTCGTCGTAGATGCGCCCGACGTACTCGCCGATCACACCCAGCGCGATCAGCTGGATGCCGCCGATCAACAGGATCAGGATCGTGATAGTGCCGAAGCCCGGTAGGTAGGAGTCGGCGAAGTGCAGGCCGACGACGACCGGGATCGCGATGAAGGCGACCCCCGCCGAGAGCAGGCCTGCGTAAGTGGCCAGTTGCAGCGGCAGGTGCGAGAAGGAGGCGATCGCATCCAATGAGAAGCGCAGCATCTTGCGCAGCGTGTACTTCGTCTCCCCGGCCGTGCGCGCATCGCGCTCATATGGCACGGCGGTCTGTTGGAAGCCGACCCACACGGTCATGCCGCGCAGGAAGCGCGAGCGCTCGGTCATCGAGAGCAGCGCGTCAAGCGCGCGGCGGTCGAGCAGGCGGAAGTCGCCGGAATTGGGCTCCAGATCCACCTGCGCCAGCTTGTCGAAGAGCTTGTAGAACCATGAGGCGGTGGCGAGCTTGAAGGCGGTCTCGCCTTCGCGCTGCTGGCGCACCGCGTAGACGACATCCGAGCCCTGCTCCCACTGCTCGATCATGCGCGGGATCAGCTCCGGCGGATCTTGCAGGTCGGCGTCGATCATCGCCACCACGTCGCCGGCGGCGTGCTCCAGTCCCGCCGTCAGCGCGGCCTGGTGGCCGAAGTTGCGCGAGAGGTGCACCACCCGTACGCGGGGATCCTCGGCGGCGATCCGGTCGAGCAGCTCCGGCGTCCTGTCGCCCGAGCCGTCGTTGACGAGTACCAACTCAAAGCTGTAGTCGGCGACGGCTGCGCAGGCGCGCCGAACGAACGCCTCGATCAGCTCCTCCTCGTTATAGACCGGAGCGACGACGCTAAGCAGAACGGGCACACGCGCGGGATTGGACGGCATGGTTCCTTCCAGAGAGGGCGAACTTGGTTAAGTAAGGACCATGAGAAGAGTAGGGGACCACGCCGTGCGCATGCTGAGAATGCCCTTGTTCTTGCAGTTCCTGAAGTTTGGGATCGTCGGCGTCTCGAACACGCTGATCTTCTTCGCGGTGTACACGCTGCTGCTGAAGGTGTTTGGCGTCTGGTATGTGGCGGCTTCGGGCATCGGCTTTGCGGTCGGCGCGGTCAACGGCTTCCTCTGGAATCGCGCCTGGACATTCAAGGGTCATGTTGGCGATGCGCTAACTCCGGTGCGCTGGTTCATCGTGCAGGGCGGAGGCCTCTTGCTCAACCTGGGCCTCGTCTACACGTTCGTGGACGGCGTTGGCCTGGACAAGCTCTCAGGTCAAGCCGTAACGATCGTGATCGTCACCCTCGTGACCTTCTTCATCAATCGCGCCTGGACTTTCCGTGGTCACGGTGAGCCGGCGCTGGCGCATACCTCCGCCGAGCCGTAGGCCGTAGGGCGGCTCTCCCCGCCGGCTTAGTTGTATACGGCCAGCAGCGAAAGCCCGGCTGGAATCGAGCCACCGCGGCCGATTACCGCGGCCTCAAGGTTCAGCGGTTGGCGCAGCCCCCAGTTGATCGGTGCCGGCGGCACCCACAGGTCCAGGCTCGACTTGGTCGTCGAAGGCTTGAAGCGCTCCAATGCCCGCAGCGCGATCGCGATCGGCAGCAGCAGCGAGTTGAAGTGAGCGTAGCGCTGCTCGTGCCAGCCGGCGCTGTGCGCGGCGGCCAGCAACGTGCGGCGGTTGTAGCGGCGGTGGTGATGGTTGATCTCGTCGTGCCCGCTCCACAGCCACTGGTAAGCGGGCACGGTCACTAGCAGCACGCCGCCGGGCTTGGTGACTCGGCGCAACTCGCGCAACGCGGCGACATCGTCCTGCAGATGCTCGATCACGTCGAGGCTGACAGTCAGGTCAAAAGCGTCGTCGTCGAAGGGCATGTCAAGCACCGAGCCTTCGATCACCTCGCCGCGGTCGCGCTCGCGCGCCAGGGCGACGCTGGTCGGCGAGAGCTCGATCCCCGTGACCGTGCCGTGGCGGGCCAGATCGACCATGTTGCGCCCGCTGCCGCAGCCGGCGTCGAGGATATGCGCTCGGGCTGGTAGGGCGAGCCGCTGAATCGTGCGCTCGAGCACGCGGCGGCGCCCCTGATACCACCAGTGACGGTCCTCGACTTCGTGTGTCTGCAACTCGTACTCAAGCTCCATACGCGCATCTTTCACGAACGGGCGCCGCCGCGTCGCGCCCCTGCCGGCGCCGCTGGCGCATCAAGTGATCCTCCCATCGGTTCCGATACAGAACCGATGGCCTCTCCTATCACACGCTCGCTCGCGCTTGCAGCCGCGATTTGCGCGCTCTTCGGCGCCTCCGTGCGAGCTGAGGAGATGCACCCGCCGGGGCACGGCGTCCACGCTGGGCTGACTGGCGGATCGACACGGGCGCTCATCGCTGAAGCCCCGGACTACTTGCACATCGCCGAGACGGGAATCACACGCGCGCAGCGGCTGTGGCGCGATCGCAGGCTCGGCTGGTACGACAGCCGTCTCGAGGACCACGAACGCTATCCGCTGGCAACCATCTGGGATTCCGTCCCGCTGTTCGAGGCGCTCGACGCGATCGATATCGCCGCGCCCTCACCGGCGCACCGATCCGCGGTCGTTGCCTTTGCCAATGGTGCAGAGCGCTATTACGATCGCGGGCTGGGTCCCGTGGCAGGGTATGCGCCCTACCCGGGCGACCGCGGCAAGGCGGACACCTGGTTTGACGACAACGGCTGGTGGGGCTTGGGCTTCCTTGACGCCTATAGCGCTACCAACTCGGCCCGTTATTTGCGCGATGCACAGCGTGCCTTCACGTTCATTGCCGCGGAGGGGTGGAACGCGCGCGGTGGCGGCCTGTGGTGGAACACCGCCCACGCCTATATCGCTGGCGAGCCGCTGGCGGCCGGGTCGCTGCTTGGAGCGCTGCTGTTCAAGCTGACCGGCAAGACGGCCTATCGCGAAGAGGTGTTGCGCTTTCTGGGCTGGGCCGACGCGAACTTCGTGACCGAACGGGGCTTGTATAAGCGCACTTCGTTCGACCCAACGCCGACGCCCTATATCGAGGGAACGCTGGTGGAGGCCCACCAGGTGCTCTGCGAAGCCGGCGTCAGCCAAGCCTGCGCCTGGGCACGAGTGTTGGCGAACGCCTCTTACGAACGCTTTGCCGATCGCCTGAACATGGGGCCGCAGTTCGACGTCATCTACCTGCACTGGATGCTGCTCTACGGCGCCCAGACCGGCGACACGCGCTGGCGCGCGCTTGCGCAGCAGATGGCCGTGAGCGCCCAGGCGCACGCACGCGGCGCCGGCGGGTTGTTCCTGCGTGGCTGGGACGGCACGTCGATTACCCAGCACCAGGCGGTACCGAACATGCTGCAGACCGACGCGGCCACGCTGGAGCTGTTCGCGTGGCTTGGCGCCGTCAGCTAAGCGTCAGGCGCCGATCACAAGCGTCGTGCCGACGCGCGATGCCTCGCGTGCAAGTGCAGCGAGTAGCGCCTCAACGACATTCTTGTCGAACTGACTACCGGCGCAGCGGCGGAGCTCTTCTGTCGCTGCGTTGTAACCGATCGCCTCGCGATAGGGGCGATCGGAGGTCATCGCCTCGTATGCGTCGGCGACGGCGACGATCAGCGCCTCCAGTGGCACGAACGAGCCGGGCAGGCCGAGCGGATAGCCGCGGCCGTCGGGGCGCTCGTGGTGCATCGCTACCCACCCGCGCACGTCGGAGAGACTTGGATGCTCGAGCATCTGCGCACCCAGTTCGGGATGACGCACGATCACTTCGTACTCGCGCTCGCTGAGCGGACCGGGCTTGTGCAGGATCGAGTTGGGGACCGTCGCCTTGCCGATGTCGTGCAGGATGCCGGCCAGACGTATGCGCGAGACGCGTCGCTCGGGCAGGCCCAGCTCGCGCGCGATCATCTCGGCGTAGCGGCCAACCGTCTCGGAGTGCCGGGCGGTGCCGCTGAAGCGCAGATCGACCGCCTCGGCCATGTCGAGCACGGCCATCACGAAGCGCTCGCCCTCGATGTCGTGCGGATGGCCGATGACGTGCATGCCGTCGCGCATCGACGGGGTATGACCGACCGTGCGGTTGCGCCCGCGATCCTTGGCGGCGTACAGGGCCTCGTCGGCGGCATGCAACAGCGCGGCGGCGGTCTCGCCGTGTTCGGGGTAGACGGCCACGCCGAAGCTGATCGTCAGCGTCACCGTATCGCCGGCGAACTCCTCCTGGACAGCGCGGCGGATCTTTTCGGCCAGCGTGAAGCCCTCCTTGCGTGCGCCGTCGGGAACGATCAGCGCGAAGCCGTCTCCCTCCACACGTGCGGCCAGGTCGGTCGGGTGCTTGCGCTCGCCCAACAGGCGCGCGACGCGCTGTAGGCAGGCGTCGCCGACACGGTGGCCGCAGTAGTCGTTGACGTCCTTGAAGTCGTCGAGGTTGCCGACGAGCACCACCGCCGGGGTGCCGCCGCGCCGGGCGCGCTCGAGCTCGAGGTCGAGCTGC
Source organism: Solirubrobacteraceae bacterium (assembly GCA_035719985.1). Taxonomy (GTDB): domain Bacteria; phylum Actinomycetota; class Thermoleophilia; order Solirubrobacterales; family Solirubrobacteraceae; genus Palsa-744. Next base: position 11,380 of record DASTPN010000039.1, read on the forward strand.
TCGCGAAACCCGCGCCGGTTTGAGAGCTTGGTCAGCGGGTCCGTGCGCGCCGCGTCATAGAGCCGACCGATCAGCATCTCCACTCGTGCGCGCATCGTCATGATCACGATCGCTCCCACCAGCAGCGTGCCCATGCCGACCAGCCACCAGGCGGGAGCGTCGCCGATCGGTGGGCGCAGCGCCAGCAGCACGCCGTAGGCTAGGCCGGCGTAGATGATCTGGATCGTCGTCTGACGGATCGTGAAGAAGTAGGAGGCGTACAGAAACACCCACAGGTAGAAGAACACCAGCGGCGAGGGGGCGGCGCCGGCGAAGTAGGCGACGCCTGTGATCAGTGTGCTCCCCCAGGCGAGCGTCAGGCGCAGCGACCAGGCCGGCAGCCGAGCTGCCTGAGTGATGAGCACGACCGCCACTGCGTAGGCGTTGGCGATGATCGCAAGCTCGCCTACCGCGTTTAGGTCCGAGGGATGCGGCAGCAAGACGGTGAGCGCCGCCAGCGTGGCTCCGGCCGCGAATAGGACGGCCAGCACCTTGGAGACGAGGCTGGTCTGGAAGCTGTGGCCGATGAATGAGCCTCCCCAGGCTGCGTCCTCGCCGTCACCCTCGGCGAGCGCGTAGACGATCTTGCGGTAGTGGCGTTTTGCGCCTGTCATAAGGTCTGCTGGGTAATTCTCATTGTCGACGATCGTCTCCGGGTAACCAACAGCATAAGGAGCAGTTCACTAATTCGCAATAGAACGACAATCCTGGTGCTCGGCACCGCCCAGTTCGTGATGGTGCTCGACAGCACTGTGATGAACGTTTCGATCTCTCAGGTCGTCGCCGATCTGAAAACGACCGTGACTGAGCTGCAATTGGCGATCACCGCATACACGCTGGTTATGGCGGCGTTCATGCTGACCGGCGCCAAGCTCGGTGACATCTGGGGGCGTCGCCGCGTTTTCTCGATCGGGTTGATGGTGTACGGCACCGGTTCGCTGATCACCGCGCTCTCTCCCAACGTGACGGTGCTGCTGATCGGCTGGTCGTGCGTGGAGGGACTTGGAGCCGTGCTCGTGATTCCGGCGATCGCGGCGCTCACCGCCAGCAGCTACAGCGGGCGCGAACGAGCGCTTGCATATGGCTTGCTCGGCGGCATCGCGGGTGCCGGCGTCGCTGTCGGGCCGCTGATCGGGGGGCTTGTCACGACGCTGCTGACCTGGCGGGTGGTGTTCGCGGCCGAGACAGTCACCGTACTGGTTCTGCTGACGCGGGTGCACGCAATCGTTGATCACCCGATCGTCAAGGCGCCCAAGCTCGACCGTGTCGGCGTGTTTCTATCTGCGCTCGGTCTTGGCTTGACGGTGTTCGCGATCCTGAAGATCTCAAGCTGGGGGTTGCTCAAACCGACCGGAGCGCTGACGATCAACGGCACCGAGATAACTCCGTTTGGGCTCTCAGCGGTGCCGTTCCTCATCTTCGTTGGGTTGGTGGTGCTCGGCTGGTTCTTTCGCTGGGAGGAGCATGTTGAGCGCGCCGGGCGCACGCCGCTGCTGCGGCCCGATCTGCTGAAGATCGCGCAGATGCGAGCGGGGCTCTCAACGATCGTCTCGCAGTACCTGATCCTGGCCGGGACCTTCTTCGTGCTGCCGCTGTATCTGCAGCTGGTGCTTGAAAAGAACGCGCTGGAAACCGGTCTGAAGATCCTGCCGATCTCAATCACGATGATGCTCGGCGCCACCAGCGGCCCGAAGTTGGCGGCGCGCACTTCGCCACGACGGGTCGTGCAGATCGGGCTGGGGATTCTGTTGGTGTCGATCCCGGCGCTGATGGCCACGATCTCTCCGAGCCTCGCTTCGGTCCCGTTTGCCATCTCGCTTGCCGGTTTCGGAGCGGGGATCGGGCTGACGATCTCCCAGCTCGGCAACGTTGTGATGTCGGCGGTGGGTGAATCGCGCTCGTCGGAGGCCGGCGGCTCGCAGGGAACTGCGCAGAACCTCGGCCAGTCGCTCGGCACGGCGCTGATCGGAGCGGTGCTGCTGACCGGGCTGACTGTTGGCTTTCACGAACGCGTGCTGGCCGATCCGGCGATCCCGGCCTCCGCTCAGCAGCAGATCGTAGGAGGCACCGAGGCAGGGATCCCGATGATCTCCCAGACACAGTTCAAGTCGACCGTCCAGAAAGCCGGCGCATCGGCCTCGGAAACCGAAAAACTCGTCAAGGACTACAACGAATCCCAGATCGACGCGCTCAAGCAGGCGTTGCTCGTCGCTTCCGGCTTCGTGCTCGTCGGGCTGTGGTTTGCCAGAAGGCTTCCTGGTGAGCCGTTGGCAGACGAAGAGGAGGATGAGGGCGTGCCCGTGGCACTCGTGGCCGCCGCTACGGCAGCGGCTTGACGTGGCGCCGCGCCCGTGGGCGCGTGCCCGCGGTATTCCACGGGCACGCTGCGCCATGCGCCGCCTCAGCGGCGCACCATCCCTCAGCTGGTCTGGACGAGCAGGAAGCTGTTTTTGTCCTGGTCGCGAAACCAGAACATCGGCGGCACCGGGTCGCCCATGCGCATGACCTCCGCGTCGACGTCGACGCCGCGAGCCTTCAGGTCGTTGTAGTCGGAGTCGATGTCACTGGTCGAGAAGGCCACGCGCGTGGCGATGCCGACCTGTTCACCCTCCTGCGGGGGCATCAGTGCGAGCGTCGTCGTGTGGCCGGGCGGGCCGACTTCAATCCAGCGGTCGCCGCGGCCGAATGGGGTGTCCGAGCGCTTCTCGAAGCCGAGCTTCTCGGTGTAGAACGCGATCGCCGCGTCCTGGTCTGAGACGGGCACGATGATCGTGCCCACCTGGGTGATGCGGGTTGCGGCGTCGGTTGACATCTTCGCCTCCTGTCGGGTTGTCGGTCTTGCTGGAATAACCGCTTAGCGCGTCGAAGCTCGTCGGTTGCGAGCCGGTGATTTGAGCGTAGGCTACCCCGGTGCCGCTGCCGCCGATCCCGGTGCCCAACCCCGTCTTGCGGGCGGTGCTTGGCGCTCGCAGCCGTGTGCTTGGCCTGGCCGACCGGATGCTCCCCGCCGAGGCGGCATTGTGGGACTTCGCCGCCGGTATGCAGCGCACCACGCTGGCAGGCGCTCTCGTCAGCAGCGGCATCGCTGACGCGCTGGCGCAGCGACCGCGCGACGGTAGCGAGCTGGCTCACGATCTGGGGCTCTCAGAGGAGGTGACCATGCGAATGCTTGGCGCGGCGGCCGCGTCGCGGTTGGTGCGTTTGGACCGGCGCGGCAAGGCATCGTTGGCGCGGATCGGCAAGCCACTTGCCAAGACACATCCGCACTCGATGTCGGCTTGGGTCGCCTATCAAGCGGCGCCTGCCAACTTTGCAGCGCACGGCGAGCTGGCAGGTCAGCTGCGCGACGGCGCAGAGCCCTCCGGTCATCGCCGCGCGTTCGGCAACTCCGTCTGGGAGTACTTCGCCGAGCATCCGCAGGAGGGCGCTCGTTTCGGCGAGGCGATGCGCGAGCTGACGGCGATCGATCTGGACGCTCTCGCGCGGGCATACCCGTGGCCGCGCGAGGGTGTGATCTGTGACGTGGCCGGGGGTATCGGGACGTTGCTGGCCGCGATCCTGCACCGCCGTCCAAAGTCTCGAGGGGTGCTGGTTGATGCCCCCGAGGTGTTGGCGGAGGCTGAGCCGTTCTTGAGATCGCAAGGAGTGCAGGAGCGCGTGGAGCGTCGCGCCGGCGACTTGTTCGTTCAGCTCGACGCTCAGGCCGACGTGTACGTGCTCAAGTGGATCCTGCACGACTGGAGCGACGAGGCATGTCTGCGGATCCTGCGTTTGTTGCGCACGAGCATGCCGGCCGGCTCGCGCGTGGTGGCGATCGATCAGCACCTGGAGCCGGGCCGCCCCAGTCCGGTCACCTCGATGGTCGATCTGCTGATGCTGGTCGAGTGCGAGGGCGGCCGCGAGCGCTCGCCTGGTGAAGTGCATGAGCTGATGCGCGCGGCGGATATTTCATCAGGGCGGGTCCGCCATGCCGGCGCGCACATGCTGGTCGAGGGGATAGCCGGCTGACATCCGCCTGCCTATCCTCAGTGGATGTGCGGGCGCTACACGAACACCACCGGGGTTGAAGAACTCAACGAGCACTTCGGAGTGACGATCGGCGAGGAGACCGGGACGAGACGCTTCAATATCGCGCCGACCGAAGATGTGCTGGTGCTTGTGCGGCCGCATGAGCGGGTACAAGCGCGAGTTTTGCGCTGGGGGCTTGTGCCGACCTGGAGCAAGGATCTGAAGAGCGCGAGCAAGATGATCAACGCACGCATGGAGACGGTCACGACCAAGCCCGCCTACCGTGGTTTGATTGAGAAGGGGTCGCGCCGTGCGCTTCAGATCGCCGACGGCTACTACGAGTGGCTCAAGCCGGAGCGACCGAAGCAGCCGCGCCAGCCGTTCTTCTTTCAGGTAGACGGTGGGACGCCATTTGCGTTCGCAGCACTTTGGACGCCTGCGAAGATCGCGGGCGAGTGGGTTGAGAGCGTCGCGCTGCTCACCTGCGACGCCGCGCCCAACCGGGTGGCGTCGGCGGTACACGGGCGGATGCCGGTGATCCTCGCCGACCGCGAGGCTCAGCTGGCGTGGCTTGATCCGAAGCTTGACGGCGAAGAAGCTCTGTCGCTGTGCGGCGCTCTGCCCGCAAGCCGCCTATCGGCCCACCCGGCCAATCCTGCCGTCAACAAGGTTGTGGAGGGCGTCGAGGGGCCGGAGCTGCTTAATGCGCCAGCCTAAGCTGCGCTGCCTCTGTCGTTGATCCATCCCATGATCGCTTTGGAGTGCGTGAGAACAGTCCCGTCCGTGAGCTTCAGCGTCGGCAGCTTGGTGTCGCCTGTGGCCTCGCGCAGCTGATCGCGTGAGCCCTTGCGCAAGAACGGGAGCGGGTTGCCGTGGGCGGCCACGACTTTCTCGTACTCGATCCCTGCCTCATGCATCGCTTCCTGTACGCGGCGGCACGGGTGGATTTTCGGGCCGCCTTCATCGCCGTGGCATACGTACAGCGTGGGCTTCTCATCCATCGTCGTCCTCCTGCGGTCTCGGGGAGGGTGAGTCTGACAGCAGCTGGTCGAGCGTGCTTTCGCTGATCACCGATTCTGGCCGCTGCGCGGCTACGTCAGAGTCCGGGCGCGCCTGCTCATCGCGGCGCTTGATCAGCAGCCACTGGGGCTTGGCCCCAGGTCGTGTCCGCTGTAGCGCGAAGCCGCCTCTGAGCTTCTCGCCATGCAGCACGAATACGGCGTGGCCGCGATCCAATGCCTCCGGCCACGGAACGCGCCCGCCCTGCTCATAGCTGCCGCGGTCCCACACGATCACGGCGCCGTCACCGGAGCGGCCCTCGAACGAGTTGTACTCGAGCGAGTGATCTTCGACCTGTACCGCCAGTCGCTTCACCGCCGGATCTAGTGACGGGCCCTTCGGGACGGCCCATGAGCGCATGACGCCGTCGACCTCCAAGCGCAGGTCGAAGTGGCGCGCGGTCGCCTGGTGCTGTTGGATGACGAACACGCCGGCGCTGATGCCGCGGATCGCAAACTGCTCGTGGCCCTCGACCGGCACGTCTCGCAGCTCTATGCCCTGAACGGTCGCCGCGGGCGGTCCCTCACGCACAAAGGCGACTAGCGAGTCGACGGCTGAGGCAGGGCCCTCGGCGTGGATCGCCACCGTGCCGTCGTCTTCGTTGCGCACCCAGCCCAACACGCCCAGCTTGCCGGCTCTGTGTCGGATGGCTTGACGGAAGCCGACGCCCTGGACAGCGCCGGTGGCGATGACCCTGACGGCCTGTGAGCTCATCTGCAAGAAGCTACAACTACCCGCGCCCATCGACTGCGGAATCCTTTTCGAGCTCTAGCTCCTCTCCTAAATGACGGCCGGTCCACTGGATGTGCCGACCAGAGCCGACACTCAATCTTCTACACGAAGGACTCACATGACCGTTTTGTACATCGCCATTGCTCTCGTGCTTCTGTGCACCTGCTTCTTGTTCATTCGCCGCACCCGCGGGCGGCGCGCACCGTGAGCCTGACGCGCCATCTTGGGCGCGGCGCCCTGGGCTTTGGTCTGATTGCCTGCGCGCTTGTGCTGTCCACGCGCAGCGGTGGATTTTCGCTCTTGCTTGCCCCAGCCGGTCTGCTGGCCTTGCGCGGCTGTCCGATGTGCTGGACGCTCGGCCTGATCGAGACGTTCTCCGCCGGGCACGTTTCCAGCGATTGCGATGGCGAGCGTTGCTCGCTCGCTCGCCATCGGTGACATCGCCTACCCGGAGAACCGGAAATTTAGGTCCCGGCAATCCGGATCGGAACCATGGGCGCGGCGGGTTTCGAACCTGCGACCTCTCGCGTGTGAAGCGAGCGCTCTCCCACTGAGCTACGCGCCCTGAGGCCCTCCGAGTCTATTCGATGGCGGACGTCAGGCCCCGGACTAGTAAAGCGCTGTCCAGTCTTTCACACCTGCCTCAGTGTTCTTCGGTCGCCGGCCCAGGATGCGGTTCCAGGCGCACCGCCGGGATCGAATAGGCGGCGGCGAGCGCTTGAACTTCGCGCTGGGTGAGGCTTGATCCGAAGCCGCCGATGTCGGCGAACTTCTTTTCTTCGCTGAGATTCTGGATCTTCTCGTAGCCTTCGAGCAGCTTCTTGCCGATCAACGACAGATCGAAATGGCCGTCGTAGATCGAGTCGATGTACAGCGGCGAGTTGACGCGTACGAAGCGAGCCACTGACACCGGGCCTGAGAGGATCCCAGAGACGGTCGTTTCGGTCAGCCTCCAGCCGCGCTCAGCGAGGCGGTCATAGTCTTCGTAGAGTCCCGCGATTCCCGAAGCCGGCCCGGTGAGCGTGGCCTGCTGGGTCATGAAGCGTGGCGCCGGCAGTGCGCCCGCGACATCGCTTGCGGCTTTGACCCTGCTCTGCAGTCGCGCGTTCATCCGCAGGGGGAGCCCATTGTAGATGAGCGGCCAGGCCGAGCGCGAGGTGGCGACCTCGCGGTGCACGGCACCCTGGACTTCGCTCAGCTCGTCGGCGACCTGCTCGAACTGGGCGCGCTCGAGCGCGTATTCGCGCCGGGAGACACTTGAATGCCCCGATCCGCAACCGTTCAGCGCCGCAAGCGTTGCGAGCGTGAGGATCGCGGTGGCGACCCTCACGGTCACGGTCGAGTTTGCGAGCGCGTGTGCGCGAGCGTCGTAGGCTCTCAGACGCCGAGCAGATCCACGACGAACACGAGCGGCGCGTTTGCCGGGATCGTGGGCGGCGAGCCCGTCTTGCCGTAGGCCAGTTCGGAGGGGATGATCAGCTCGCGGCGGCCACCGACCTTCATGCCGGCGACGCCCTGGTCCCAACCCTTGATGACCTGACCCTTGCCGAGCGTGAACGCGAACGGTTCTGAGCGCTTCCAGGAAGAGTCGAATTCTTTGCCGCCGTGGTAGAGCACGCCGACGTAGTTGACGGTCACCGGCTCGCCTGCCTTCGCTTCGGCACCGGTGCCTTTGATCAGTTCCTTGATCACGAGTGTGCTCGGAGCCGCGCCGGCGGGCACGGTCACTGCCGGCTTGGTTGCAAGCGGCCCGCTCGTGGGCGTCTTGGCCGAGGCGGTCGGAGGCGTATTCGCGGACGTGGACGTGGTTTTTTCGCCCGCGACATGCGGGACGGAGTTGACGTCTGACTCGTTGCCGACAGTGATCGTGCTGGAGTCGCTCGAGCCGCAACCGGCGATCACGGCGAGGAGACCAAGCGCTGCAAGCGTGGCGGCGATGCGCGCACGCACGCGGATATTTGGGGTATGCGAAGGATTGAAGTTCATAGCGGTTGCGCAGACTAACGTATCGGCCTGCCTCGCGCGCTACGCGCGCCGGGCGCGCTAGGATCGCGGGCGACCGTGCTAGGCGGGGATGTAGCGGAGCCCTGAACCCGCAATCCGCTCAAGCGGGGCTGAACTCCTCTCCGAGGGGCAACGCCGCGGTTGCTTCGTCGCCGGAGGCGTCGATGGCTCGGGTCCCGCGCGGTGCCGGCTCGTGAACCAGGTCAGGTCCGGAAGGAAGCAGCCTTAAGCGATTACCGGCAGGCGCAGCGGGAACACCCGGTCCGGAGTCCCCGGTGGCGAGCAGGCAACCGTTGGTGTGAGCCTCGACGAGGGGTGCACGGTCATACGCAGCGCTCGAAGATCAGCCAGGAGCTGTTTGTGCCTGCCTCGGTGAAGCCGGGCGGGATCGAGACGGGCCGGTGCGGGTCCTTCGGGTCGAGTACGTATTCGTGTTCGACTTCTAGGCTCGCCGGGTCGACATAGCTCCCGCGCTGGATCGGTTTGGCTTCGGCGCTCACGATCTGCGACGGTCGCGTTTTCAAATACAGCGCCAGCAGCGGGATTGGCGCATGGTTAGGTACGCCGATCGGCTCGCAGCGCAGCGTGACTGTTTTGTTGTTCACGAGCGCGACCAAATTGTCTTGGATGCTCTGTTGGCGCGAGAGTTTGGCCAACTCCCGGTGTGCGGAGCGAACCTGTCCCGGCAGCGTCGCCAGAAGAGCCAGCACGACGACCGCGCCGGCGGCCATCCAGACGCTGCGACGTCGATCGCCCCTGGGCAGGGCGACCCAGCCGAAGGCACCGGCACCGCAGAACACACACAGGATCGCGCTGATCAGAAACGCGTAACGGGTGTCGATCGGCAGTCCGGCGCTTGCTATCAGCGCGAACACGGCAACCGCGATCACCCCGGCGATGGCGCCGAGCGCAATACGTCCGCGCAGCCACAGCAGCGAGAACACTCCGCCGAGTGCTGCACCGGCAAGAACCGCCGGGCGCAGCACCTCGCCGATGCGCCGCGGTATGTATTGCGGCACGTCGCCGATGCCGCTGGCACGCCCGAGTGTTGCCGCCGTGTGTTTGGTGTTGGTCAAAGAC
>DASTPN010000040.1:0-6297 GCA_035719985.1 Solirubrobacteraceae bacterium
CTGCGGCAGCTCGGCCTTGCGCCCGAGGTAGCGCACGCGCAGCTCCTGCACCTGCTCGCTGCTGGTGGCCCCCTCGATCTCCGCGCTGGCCTCGGTCTGTATCTGTGCGATCCGCTCGATCATGTGGCGGGGACCCTAGAGGGTGGCGCAGCCGACCGCAGGGAGGCGAGCCGGGCCCCTCTATCAGTCAATCCACTTATCTGAGTCGTCATCTCGTAGAGAGCCACGGTGGCGGCCATCGCTGCGTTCAGAGACTCACTCGCGATCGGGATATGCGCGACGTGGTCGCAGTCGTCGAGGACCTCCTGTGGTAGCCCTTCGCGCTCAGCGCCGACGAGCAGCGTGACAGGCGCTGCGCCGTCACCGGTCGAAACCGAGATCAGTGTTTCCGCCAACCGTGGTAGAGACTCGCCGGCGTGGGCGACCAGCGCCATTCGCTCGCCGGGCAACTCATCGATCGCGGTGACATGGCCGAGGGGCACTGCGAAGATCGCCCCCATACTCGCGCGCACAGCCTTGGGCGAGTGCGGATCGGCACAACCCGGCCCGAGCGCAACGGCCGCGCCGAAGGCCTGCGCGCTGCGCAGGACCGTTCCGATGTTGCCCGGGTCTTTGACGGCGTGCAGGTACACGCAAAGGGGGGCCTTTGATGTCCAAAGGGGGGCCTTGAACACAATGTTCTTTTGCTCATAGACACCAATCGCGCGCGTACCCGACCCCAACGTCGAGACATCGGCGAGCAGCTCGGGCGCGATCTCCTCGAAGCCTGGGATGCCGGCGTCCGCGCCAACGCTCGATGCGCCCAACTCGACGCCCGGCGCGCAGAAGCCGAACACCGGCTCGCGTCCCGCCGCGTGCGCAGCCAACACCAAGTCCTCCCCCTCGGCGACGAACAGGCCCGTGCGCTCCCGCTCGCGCGAGCGAGCCAGCTTACGCAGCTGCCTCAGCTTGGGGTTGTTGGGTGATGTGATTGGTGTCATCGGATTGGTGTCAAGAGCAATAAAAAGGGCGCCGTCCCGAAGGAAGCAGCGCCCGTGAGGTCAAGTCCTGTCGATTGCCGAGTCAGGCAGCCGACGCCTCGCGGGCGGTCTCCACAAAACGTCGGAAAGTGTCGGCGTCGCGGACGGCGATGTCCGCAAGCACCTTGCGGTCCAGCTCCACACCGGCCTTGGAGAGGCCGTGCATCAGCTGCGAGTAGCTCATCCCGTTCTGGCGTGCGGCCGCGTTGATGCGCGTGATCCACAGGCGACGGAAGTCGCGCTTGCGGTTGCGCCGGTCGCGGTAGGCGTACGCGTCGGCCTTCATCAAGGCCTCCTTCGCACGCTTGTAGTTGGAGTTCGCTTCGCCGCGGAACCCCTTGGTCAGCTCGAGCGTCGCACGGCGCTTCTTGCGCGCGTGCACCGAGCGCTTGACACGGGTCATTTGCCGGCCCCCAGCATCTTCTTGACGCGCGGAGTGTCGTGGTCGGAGAGGATCACTGGTTTGGCGAGCGTGCGCTTGCGCTTGGGCGACTTCTTCTCGAGGATGTGACTCGAGAACGAGTGCCGGGCCCGGACCTTGCCGGTGCCGGTGAGCTTGAAGCGCTTCTTAGCGCCGGAGTGCGTCTTCATCTTGGGCATGGGATCAAAGACCGAGGAGCCCGCCTCGGCGACCTGGCGGTCGCCTACGTCACCCTCGGGGCCGCTGATTATGACACGGCGCCGTCTGAGGCACCGTTCTGAGACTCGGCGCCCACCTCGGCGCTTGCATCCGCGCCGGTCTCGACGCTGACATCCACGGGCGAAGCGGCACCGTCCGTGGCCGGAACCGCGCCATCCTCCGCGACAGCCACTGCGCCGTCGGGCGAGTCCGCTTTGCCTGCCAACACTGCCTTGGAGGGGCCGAGCATCATCGTCATGTTGCGGCCGTCCTGGGTGGGGCGCTGCTCGACTACGCCCAGCTCGCCGAGCTCCTCTGCCAGGCGATCGAGGATCATCACGCCGCGCTCGGGGTGGGTGACCTCGCGGCCGCGGAACATGATCGTCACCTTGACCTTGTCCTTGTGGCGCAGGAAGCGTTCGACGTGGTGCTTCTTGGTGTCGTAGTCATGCTGGGCGATCTTGGGACGGAACTTGATCTCGCGCACCGTTATCTGCTGCTGGTGCTTGCGCGCCTGCTTGACCTTCTGGGCCTGCTCGTACTTGTACTTGGAGTAGTCGAGCACGCGGCAGACTGGCGGCTTGGCGTCGGGAGCGACCTCGACCAGGTCGAGATCGCGTTCCTGGGCGAACTTGACAGCGTCCGGGGTCTTCATCACGCCGGCCTGGTTGCCCTCGTCGTCGATCACCCGCACCTCGGGCACGCGGATACGCTCGTTGATCCTCGTCAGATCGCGCTCTGGCGGGCGGCGATCGAACCTACGTGGGACCGCCACTATCGATTGGTGGTGCGCGTCAAGAGTGCTCTACGCGCTGCGCGGTGAGTGGATACGAGGCTTCAATTCGGCCGAGTATAGCTGCACCATGTCATCCAGCGAAATGGCGCCCACCTCGACGGCGCCGTGCTCGCGGACCGAGACCGTGCACTCCGCCTGCTCGCGCTCGCCGACGATCAGCATGCGCGGGATCTTGCGCAACTCGGCGTCGCGGATCTTGCGGCCAACCGACTCGCTGCGCTCGTCGCACTCGGTGCGCACACCTGCGGCGCCGAGGCGCTCGCGCACCTCGCGGGCGTAATCGTTGAACGAATCGGAGATCGGCAGCACGATCGCCTGCACCGGCGCTAGCCACACCGGCAGCTCGCCCGCGTAGTGCTCGAGCATGATCCCGATGAAGCGCTCGTAGGAGCCAAACAGAGCGCGGTGGATCATCACAGGGCGATGCTCGGCGTTATCGGCGCCTGTATAGGTCAGGCCGAAGCGCTCGGGCATGTTGTAGTCAAGCTGCACGGTCCCCAGCTGCCAGGAGCGGCCTAGCGAGTCGGTCATGTGCATGTCGATCTTCGGACCGTAGAAGGCGCCGTCGCCCGGGTTCAGCTCGTATTCCAGAGCCTGCGAATCGAGCGCGCTGGTCAATGCCTGCTCGGCGCGATCCCACAGCTCATCGTCTCCGACTCGTTGCTCTGGGCGCGTTGAGAGCTCGAGGCGAACGTCGAGATCGAACAGCTCGTAGGTGGCAAACGCAAACTCCAGAGCACCGGCCACCTCCTCTTGTACCTGCTCCTCGCTGCAGAAGATGTGCGCGTCGTCCTGGGCAAAGTGCCTGACGCGCAGAAGCCCGTGCAGCACGCCCGAGGCCTCGTTGCGGTGCAGCAGCCCCGGCTCTGAGTAGCGGATCGGCAGCTCACGGTAGGAGTGGCGCGCGCTTGCGAACAAGTGAGCATGGCCCGGGCAGTTCATCGGCTTGACACCCATCTCGCGCTCCTCGACCTGCACCGTGAACATGTTCTCCCGGTACTTGCCCCAGTGCCCGGAGGTCTTCCACAGCTCGGAGTCGTAGATCAGCGGCGTCTTGACCTCGGTGTAGCCACGCTGCACCCCCATCTCGCGCGAGAGCGCCACCAACGCGTTGTAGACGCTGGTGCCCGCGCCGGTCCAGAAGGCCGCGCCGGGCGAGACGTCGGAGAAGTGGAACAAACCCAGCTCGCGCCCGAGCTTGCGGTGGTCGCGCAGCGCGGCCTGCTCGAGGCGCTCGAGGTGCTCCTGCAGCTGCTTCTTGGTGTGAAAGGCCGTGCCGTAGATGCGCGTGAGCATCGTGCGCGTGGAATCCCCGCGCCAGTAGGCGCCGGCCACCGACTGCAGCTTGAAGGCGCCGACCGTCTTGGTGGTGGGAGCGTGCGGGCCACGGCAGAGGTCGGTGAACGGCCCGTTGGTGTAGAGGGAGACGCTCTGCAGTGGCCGGTCCGCCGGCGCGGCTGCGAGCAGGTCGTCGATCAGCTCGACCTTGTAGTCCTGGCGCTCGGCCACGAAGCGCTCGCGCGCGGCGGCCGGGGTGACGTCCTCGCGCACGAAAGGCTCGGCTGCCTTCACGTGCTCGGCCATCTTCGCTTCGATCGCCGGGAAGTCCTCCTGGGAGACAGAGACGCCGGGCGGGAACTCGAAGTCGTAGTAGAAGCCGTTCTCGATCGACGGGCCGATCGAGATCTTCACCCCCGGCCACAGCTCCATCACGGCGCTCGCGAGCACGTGCGCGGCGTCGTGGCGGATCAGCGCCAGGGAGTCCTGTTCGTTCTTGGCGGTGAGAATCGCGATCCGCGCGCCGTCGGCTAGACGCGCCGAGAGGTCGCGCAGTTGCGGCTCGTGGAGAGGATCGGCGCCGTCACCGGAGCCAGGCACCGCAACGGCCAGCGCGGCCTTGGCCAGCCCCGGTCCGATCGCCGCAGCCGCATCGGCCCCGGTGGCATCGTCTGGCAGCGCCAGCGCCTTGCCGTCGGGGAGTGTCACGGTGATCGCCATGTGAGCGCTCAGGCTACCCACCAAGCCGCCCCCACGTCTGCGTGGAGAAGCCGTCGCCGATCCCCGCGTCGCAATTCCGCAAGCAGCGGCAATCGGACACCGGTATTAGGGTGCCCTAATTCTTGTGATAGCTTGCGTGCCACACCAATCCCGACCGATGCAATCGGATTTCGCCGTCGGGCCACGGCACAAGACACAAAGAGAGTCCGCAAAGAAGCCCTGGAGGAAACAAGTAGATGAACAAGCTCAAGCCCTCGGTCGCCGTGCTGGCGAGTGTCACCGCAACCCTGCTGCTCGCCGCCTGCGGCGGCGGGTCGTCGGGCTCCTCCAAGCAGGCCAGCTCGCCGGACGCACCGATCAGAGGCCAGTCGATCACGCTCTACAGCGGCCAACACGAACAGACCACGGCGATGCTCGTGGCCGCCTTCGAACGGCACAGCGGTGTGAAAGTGAAGACACGCCCCGGCGACGAGGCCGAGCTGGCCGACCAGATCCTGCAAGAGGGCTCTAGCTCGCCCGCCGACGTCTTCTACACCGAGAACACGCCGCCGCTGGAACGGCTGCGCGCACAGGGCCTGCTGGCGCCCGTGGACTCCGCCACCCTGGCTGCCGTGCCCGCTCGCTACGACTCCGGCCAGGGCTATTGGGTAGGCGTCTCCGGGCGCATCTCGTCACTTGTCTACAACACCTCCCAGATCGCGCCGTCGGACCTGCCGACTTCGATCCTCGCCCTCGCCGAACCGAAGTGGAAGGGCAAGCTCGGCATCGCACCCTCCGAGACGGACTTTCAGCCGCTGATCACCTCGATCACCAAGTTCTATGGCGCCGCCGCCGCCGAACGCTGGTTGCAGGGGATCAAGCGCAACAGCAAGACCTACCCGGACAACGAGACGGTCGTGACTCAGGTCAACAACGGCGAGAGCGCGGTCGGCCTGATCAACCACTACTACTGGTTCCGCCTGCGCGACGAGGTCGGTAGCAAAGGCCTGCACTCCGCGCTCGCCTACTACGCGCCGCACGACGCGGGCGACCTGCTCGACGTCTCCGGCGCCGCGGTGCTGAAGTCGAGCACTCACCAGGCCGCCGCCCAGGCCTTCCTGGCGTTTCTGGTGAGCGTCGAAGGCCAGCAGGTGCTCGCGCACAGCCACAGCTACGAGTACCCGCTGCGCCCTGGCGTCGCCCCCGCCAAGGGACTGCGGCCGTTCGCGCAGCTGCAGCCGGCGTCGATCTCGTTGGCCCAACTGGGCGACGGCGCGGCGCCGCTGGAACTGGAGCAGAAGCTCGGGCTGCTGTAGGAGCAGACAGACAAGCAGTCCAGATGAGCGCGCTCGCCCCCCTATCCCCCGCCACGACCAGTCGCTTGTCACGCGCGTCGCGCGCGTGGGCGGGGCGGCGGCGCCTGCCGCCGGTGCTTGCGGCGGGCGCGCTGCTGGCGGGCGCGCTCGTGCTGCTGCCGCTGGTGTTCCTGATCGTCGAGGCTCAGCAGTCAGGCTGGGGCGAGCTGCGGCGACTGCTGTTCCGCCACAACACGGCGGTGCTGTTGTGGAACACGCTGCGACTGGTCGCCGTCAGCTCGCTGCTGTGCATGGCGATTGGGGTGGCGGGCGCTTGGTGCGTGGAGCGCGCCGCGATCCCCGCCCGGCGGCTGTGGGCGGTGCTGCTGGTGCTGCCGCTCGGCATCCCCGACTTCGTCGTCAGCTTCGGCTGGGTCTCGATCGACCACTCCCTGCACGGCTACTGGGCGGCGGTGATGGTGATGACGCTGTCGCTATACCCGCTGGTGTTCCTGCCGGCCCTGGCGGGCCTTGCAGGTGCCGACCCTGCGCTGGAGGAGGCCGCACGATCGCTCGGGATGGGGCCCTGGA
>DASTPN010000041.1:0-6926 GCA_035719985.1 Solirubrobacteraceae bacterium
GCCGCCCTCGGGCTCGACGAACTCAGCAGCGGGGATCTCGCGGCGCAGCGCCTCGGCCAGCGTCTTTGCGCGCTTGGCCAGCGCTGTGCGCACGTTCTCGATCGAGCGCTCGATCGCGCCGGAAGCGCAGAACTCGTAGACGATCGACTCGGAGACCATGCTCGGCGAAATGTACGTGTTGGTGGCGAGCTTGGCGATTCGCGCGATCAGATCGACCGGGCCAACCAGATAGCCGACGCGGATGCCGGGGCAGACCGTCTTTGAGAATGAGGATGCATAAACCACCCGCTCGGGGTCGAGCTCGAGCATCCGCGGCAGCATCTGGCCGCTGAAGCGCAGGTCGACGTAGGGGTCGTCCTCGAAGATCAGGAAGTCGTGCTCGCCGGCTTGGTCGACCAGCGCTTCGCGCTTTGCCTGCGAAAGCGTGTAGCCGGCCGGGTTCTGGAAGTTGGGGATGATGTGCGCGAGCGTTGGCTTTGCGCCATCCGCGAGCAGGCCGCTCAGAGCCTCCGTGTCGATCCCATCGGGTTGCAGCTCGATGGCGTGCAGCTTGGCGCCGCGGGTTTGCAGCGAGAGCAGCGTGCGGTCGTAGGTGGGGCGCTCGACGATCACCTCGTCGCCGCTTTTGACGAGCAGCTCGAACAGGAAGGCGTCGGCCTGCATCGACCCGTTGGTGACGATCACACGCTCGGGCTCGACGCCGTGGCGGTCAGCGATCCAGGAACGCAGACGGGGATATCCAATTGAGGTGCCGTAGCCGGTGGCGCCGGCGGGGTCTGACTCGAACGCGCGCACCGCTGCGTCCTTGAGGCCGTCGACGTCGACGATGTCAAGCGACGGGGCGCCGCGGGCGAAAGAGATCGTGCTCATGGCTCCGAAGGGTAGAGCAGGACGCTCTCAGACGAAGGTGTGCGCGACGCGGCGACTTGTCGGTCAGTCGCCGGAGGGTGCTCGCAGCGACAGCAGGCGACTGTACTCGCCGATCAGACCCTCGAGCGTCTCCTGCATCGTGTGCTTGAAGCGGACAAGCTCGGCCAGGTCGATCGTCTCGCGCTCGTCCTTGGTTGCCGGTATCTCGCCGAACGCCGTCTCCTGGGCCTCCATGCTGTAGCGCCGCTCAGACTGGAACTCGAGCGCCTCATCGACGATGCGTCCGGGCGCGGGCATGGCAGGCTGCACCGGTGGGGGTGGCGGCGAGCTGTGCTGTTGCGGCGGCAGCGGCGCACGCGGCGGCGGATCGCTCGCGCGGCGGCCGATCGAGGTCAGCTCGCGCTCGAGTTCGCGCAGCTTCAGCTCAAGCTCGCCGAGTGTCCTTGCGACCTCTCGATCCATGGGTCTAGCGTAGCCGCGATTGTGCTCAGATGTGTTCTAGCTGCGCACGCCGCCGAGGATCTCCACGGCGATCTCGGCCACTTCGGTCGGTGTGCGCCCGACGCGCACGCCCTTGGCTTCAAGCGCCTGTGCCTTGGCGGCGGCCGTGCCGGCCGAGCCGGAGACGATCGCGCCCGCGTGACCCATCTGCTTACCTTCCGGCGCGGTGAAGCCGGCGATGTAGGCGACGACGGGCTTGTTTACGTTGGCCGCGATGTACTCGGCTGCCTCCTCCTCGGCCGAGCCACCGATCTCTCCGGAGAGCACGATCAACTCTGTTTGCGAATCCGCCTCGAACAGCTCGATGATGTCAACGAACGAGGAGCCGGGAACGGGGTCGCCGCCGATGCCGACGATCGAGCTGCAGCCGAAGCCGGCCTGAGCGATCTCGTTGCCGATCTGGTAGGTCAGCGTGCCTGAGCGCGAGACTACGCCGACATTGCCCTGCTTGAAGAAGGAGGCAGGGATGATGCCGACGTTGGCCTTGCCGGGCGAGAGGATGCCAGGGCAGTTTGGGCCGACCAGGCGCGTGCCTGGATGATCTCGCTCGAGGGTGTTGTAGACGCGCAGCTCGTCGTGGGCGGGAATACCCTCGGTAATCGCGATCACGAGCTCGACGCCGGCGCGCGCGGCTTCGAGGATCGAGTCGGCGGCAAAGCGCGGCGGCACGAAGATCATCGCCGTGTTTGGCTGCGCCTCGACAGCTGCTTGCGCCCAGGAGTCGAATACGGGAATGCCCTCGACGTCCTGGCCGCCCTTGCCGGGCGTGACGCCTCCGACCACGTTGGTGCCATAGTTGCGGTTGTTCAGTGTGTGGAAGGAGCCCTCTTTGCCGGTCATGCCGGCGACGCACAGGCGCGTGTCGTTGTCTACGAGTACCGACATCAGGCCGTTGCCTCCACGCTGCGACCGGCCGCCAGGGCGACGACCTTCTCAGCAGCCTCGTTCATCGTCTTGGCGGCGTGCACATTGGGCAGCGCTGCCTCTCCCAGCAGCTCGCGTCCCTGCACGTCGTTGGTGCCGTCCAAGCGCACCACGAATGGAACGGTCGGTTTGATGTCCGCAAAGGCCGCGATCAAACCCTTGGCGACCTCGTCGCAGCGGGTGATGCCACCGAAGATGTTGAACAACACCGCTTTGACTTTGTCGTTGGCAAGGATCAACTCGACCGCCTGCTTGACCTTGCCGGCATCCGAGCCGCCGCCGGCGTCCAGGAAGTTGGCGGGCTCGCCGCCCGCTTGGGCGACGACGTCGAGCGTAGACATGACCAGACCGGCGCCGTTGCCGAGGATGCCGATGTCGCCGTCGAGCGCGACGTACTGCACGCCCTGTTCTTTGGCGCGCCGCTCGATCGGGTCTTCGTTCTCGCTGTCGGAGAGGTCCTGGTTCTCCGGGTGGCGGTAGAGCGCGTTGCCGTCGAGTGAGACCTTGGCGTCCAACGCCTTGACCTGACGCTCAGGCGTGACGATCAGCGGGTTGATCTCCGCCAGCGTCGCGTCCTCTTGCAGCCAAACCTCATACAGCGCCACCAGCGCGTCGGCGACGCCGTCGACCACGTCCGCGTCGGCCTGACCCTGCTTGGCGATCTGCACAGCCTCCTCGCGTGAGAGGCCTGCCAAGGCATCGACGTGGTGACGTACCAGCTTGTCCGGTGACTCCTCGGCCACCTGCTCGATCTCTACGCCGCCCTCGACGCTGAAGATGACCAGCGGCCGCTTGGCGGAGCGGTCGAGCAGTACCGAGGCGTAGTACTCGGTGGCGATGTCTGAGGCATGCTCGATCCACAGTGTGCGCACGACGTGGCCGCGAATGTCCAAGCCGAGGATGTTCTGCGCGTGCTCGCGGGCCTCTGATTCGTCCGCGGCGAGCTTGACGCCGCCGGCCTTGCCGCGGCCGCCGATCAGCACCTGGGCCTTGACGACGACCGGATAGCCAATGTCGTTTGCCGCAGCGACGGCGTCATCGACGGTGGTGACAGCCTTACCCGCCGATACGGCCAAGCCGTGGCGGGCGAACAGCTGCTTGCCTTGGTACTCGAGCAGGTCCATAGCGCGGCGCGCCACTCTAGCGAAGGCAGGCGCAGCGCGCGCCGAGGCGATGTCGAGGCATAATGCCCGCCGTGCCGATTCCAAAGAACATCTCATTCGTCACCTTCGACGTGTACGGAACGCTGATTGACTGGGAGACCGGGATCTGGGAGGCGTTCGTCAAGGAGGCCGAGCGAGACAAATTCGAGCTCGACCGCAACACCCTGATCCCGCTGTTCCACGAGATCTCCCAGGAAATCGAGGCCGGCTCCTACGAGCTCTATGCCGAGGTGCTGCGCCGTACCGTGATGGAGATTGCCAAGCGGCTGGAGTGGGACCTCGAACCCTCACGCTCGGGGTTCCTGCCCGATTCGGTGCAGCGCTGGAAGCCGTTCAAGGAGACCGCCACGCAGCTAAACAAGCTGGCCAAGAAGCACAAGCTCGGGCTGATCTCAAACATCGACGACAAGCTGCTGGGGCAGACCCGCCGGCACATCCCGATGGATTTCGACCTCGTCGTCACCGCCCAGCAGGTGCGTTCCTATAAGCCGGATCCCGCCCACTTCGTCGAGTGCGCGCGCAGATTGGGATCAAAGAAGGGGTGGGTGCACGTCGCCGCCTCGCATCACTCCGATGTCTCTCCCTGCGTGAAGGCGCGGATTCCTGTGATTTGGGTCAATCGCAACAAGCAGGTGCTCGAGTCTTCGCAGCGCAAGCCGACCGCGGAAGTGCCGAACTTGCGCGAGGCCGCCAAGCTCTTGGGTATCGCCTGACGCGTGCGCGTCGTCTCGCTGCACGCCGACGTCCTCGTAGCCACCAGCCGCATCTGGCAGACCACCTGCACGATCGCGCGCGGCGGCGATGAGGTGTTCGTGATCGACTCGCCGGTGCTGCCCGACGAGCTGGAGTTGCTGCCGGCGGTGATCGAGCAGTCACGCTTCCCGCAGCCGGCGGGGCTGCTGGCTACGCACGCCGACTGGGATCATCTGCTGGGGCGCTTGGCCTTCCCCGAGGCGGCGCTTGGTTGTGCCGTCTCCACGGCCGAGCGGATGCGAGCCACGCCCGGTGAGGCCCAGCGCGAGCTGCGTGCCTTCGACGACGAGCACTACCTTGTGCGACCGGCGCCGCTGTCACTCGGCTCGGTGCAGGTGCTCGAGGCGCCCGGTGCCTGTGAGCTCGGCCCGCACGAGCTGGCTCTGCATCCAGCCGAGGGGCACACGGGGGAGGGCATGGCGGTCTGGGCGCCGTGGGCCGGCGTGCTGGTGGCCGGCGACTACCTATCGCCGGTCGAGATCCCCGTGCTCGGCGAAGGGGGCTCGATTCATGGCTATGCGTCCACGCTCGAGCGTTTGCGCCCGCTTGCGGCAGAGGCGCAGTTCGTCGTGCCAGGACATGGTGAACCGCTCGGCTCGCAGCAGGCGCTGTCGCTGCTCCAGGAGGATCTCGCCTACTTGCAGGCGCTAAGCGCGCGTGGCGAGGCCGCTGAGCTACCAGATGGGCGTCGCAGCAAGGCACAGCGCACCATTCACGCGGAAAACGTCGCGTCGCTAAGCGCGCTCTAGCTAACCCGCCGGCGCAGTGAGGTCCTGGTTGAGCGCGTCAGCTCTGCGCGTCGTTGCGACGCACATACCAATCGACCGTCATCTCGGCGACGACATTCCCGGTCGTGTCGGTCATCTCCACCTGTACGGGGAAGCGGATACGGCCCTCCTCGCGCAGCTTGGCCTTCAGGGCGTCGGCGTCCTCGCCGAAGCGGGCGGTTGCGGTGATCTCGCCCTTGGCGAGCTTCTTGTAGGAGATCTGGGCGGACTCCGCCAGCGGTGTGATCTCGCCCATGATGTCCAGGAAGGCGCCCACGAAGGCAGCGCCGGAAGCCGCCTCGGCGGCTGCGAACAAGGCGCCGGCGTGCTGTGAGCCGACGTGGTTGCGCAGTTTCTCGTCGTCGGGTAGCAGTACGGCGCCGCTGTCAGGGGCGACCGAAGTCGTCTGGAGGCCCAGGTGGACGTTGAAGGGGATCGCCTGGCTGAGGCCTGCCGCCACGGCGGTGTAATCGACGGTTGACACTGATCTACCTCCGGCTCGGATGTTTGCGCGACGGCACGGCGGCCCGCCGCTGCCGCTCCTACTCGGTGGCCTCGCTCTTGATCGTCGCGATCGGGGCGCCGGCAGCGATCGGGGCGCCCTCGGCGATCGGCAGCTCGGCGATCGTGCCAGCCTTGTGGGCGGTGATCTCGTTCTCCATCTTCATCGCCTCGATGATGCACAAGAGCTGGCCCTCGGCCACCGTGTCGCCCTGTTTGACAAGCACCTTCCACATATTTCCTTGCAGCGGCGACTCCAGCGTGTCCGGCCCGCCCGCGCCGTCTTTGCCTCCAGAGCGCGCTGAGCGCTTCGGCGCTTTCGCGCTCGCCGCCGCGCCGTTGAGTGCCACGCCGCCGCCGGCGAATGGGGCACCGAGAACCTTCACGTCAAAGCGCCGGCCGGAGACCTCGACGGTGTAGGTCTGCTCGACCTTCGCCTCCTCGTCTTCGTCCGGCTTCGGCGCCTTCTCGAATGCGAGCGTCTTCAGCCACGACTTGTCCTCGAGCAGGTCACGGCAGGTCTCGCCTTTGGACCATTGCTCGGTCTGCAACAACGCTTCGTGGAAGGGGATCAGCGTCTTTAGGCCCTCGATCTCATATTCGCGCAGCGCCCGCAGCATCCGCTGCGTGGCCTGCGCGCGGTCGGCATCCCAGACGATCAGCTTGGCCACCATCGGGTCGTACATCGGCGAAACTTCGCCGCCGGCGCCGACACCGGAGTCGACGCGCACGCCCGGGCCTTTGGGCTCGGAGTAGGCGCCGATCTTGCCGGGGGCGGGAGCGAAGTTCTTAGAGGCGTCCTCAGCGTTGATGCGGCACTCGATCGCGTGTCCGCGCAGCTTGACGTCCTCCTGGGAGATCGCCAGCTGTTCGCCGGCGGCGGCGCGGATGCCTTCCTTGACGATGTCAACGCCCGTGGTCATCTCGGTCACGCAGTGCTCGACCTGCACGCGTGTGTTCATCTCCAGGAAGAAGTACTCGGCCGCTGCGCCGTCGCTCGACGCGAGAAGACCCTCGATCGTGCCGGCACCGACATAGCCGACCGCGCGGGCCGCCTCGACCCCGATCTTGCCGATGCGCTCGCGCAAGGCCTCGTCGACAACCCATTCTGGGGCGGGGGACTCCTCGATCACCTTCTGGTGGCGACGCTGAATCGAGCAGTCGCGCTCGCCCAGGTGGATGACATTGCCGTGGCGGTCGGCGAGGATCTGCACCTCGACGTGGCGCGGGTCGGGCAGGTAGCGCTCCAGGTAGACGGTCGCGTCGCCGAAGAACTTCTCTCCCTCGCGCGCGGCGCCCTCGAATGCGTCCTTCAGCTTGTCCTCGCTGAGCGCGACGCGGAAGCCCTTGCCGCCGCCACCGCCGGCCGCCTTGACCGCGACCGGGAAGCCGACCTCATCCGTGGCGATCCGCAGCGCGTCCTCGAGGGTCGCCACGGGCTCGGTCG
>DASTPN010000042.1:0-14276 GCA_035719985.1 Solirubrobacteraceae bacterium
GAGCGTCGTGGTACGCGCCTGGCATCGCGAGATGCAGTTGGGCGGCAGCAAGGAGGGCTTCTTCCACTTCTCCTGGCGCTCTGGCGTCTGGCTCGGATACGGGCTCAGCGACGGCGGTGTACGCGGCGTCTACTGCCCGACACACTGCGCCGAGCGCGAGTCACGCGGCCCACAGCCGCGCCTCGCTCACGCGGAGTGAGTGCAGCCGACGGCGCTCCGCCAGCAACGCGCGCTGCACTAGCATTGCCCGTCCCGTGCCGCGCACCCAAGTCGCCGATCTCAAAGAGCACATTGGCCAGACTGTGCAGCTGCGCGGCTGGGTCAACGCGGTGCGCGACCAGAAGCGAGTGCAGTTCGTGGTCCTGCGCGACGAGACGGGCATGGCTCAGCTGACGCTCGGCAAGGACGAGGAGCCCAGCGAGCTCAACGAGGCGATCTCGGCGCTGACGCCGGAGTCGGCTGTGAGCGTCAGCGGCGAGGTCGTAGCTGACGAGCGCGTCAAGCTCGGCGGCCTGGAGGTCCAGCTGGCCTCGCTCACACTTGATTCGCCGGCTGAGCCGGAACTGCCGGTCACGCCCGAGTCGGCGCTTGATAAGCGCATCGACTGGCGTTATCTGGACCTGCGCCGACCCGACCGGCGCCTGATCTTCGAGGTGCAGACCGCCGTTGAGGCAGCGATGCGTGAGTACTGGCGCCAGCAGGGCTTCATCGAGATCCACACCCCCAAGTTGATGGGCTCGGCTAGCGAGTCCGGTGCCGAGCTGTTCCGCGTGGACTACTTCGAGGAGGCTGCCTACCTGGCGCAGTCGCCGCAGTTCTACAAGCAGATGGCGATGGCGGGCGGCTTTGGCAAGGTGTTCGAGATCGGCCCCGTGTTCCGAGCCAACCCGTCGTTCACCTCTCGCCACGATACCGAGTTCACGAGCGTCGATGTGGAGATCTCTTGGATCGACTCGCATGAGGACGTGATGGTTTTCGAGGAGTCATGGCTCGCGCACGTGCTCACAAGCGTCTCGCAGACACACGGCGAGCGAATCGCCGAGACGTTCGGTGTGCAGGTAACCCCGCCGCAGACGCCGTTCCCGCGGATGACGTTGGAAGAGGCCAAGGATCTATTGCGTGCCAACGACCATGAGCCGCCCGGCCCCGGCGACGATCTCGATCCACCCAGCGAGCGGGCGCTCTCGGCGATCGTCGCGCGCCAGCATGGCAGCGAGTTTGTCTTCGTCACCGACTACCCGACGACGGTGCGCCCCTTCTACCACATGCGCTACGAGGACCGCCCCGACTTGACCAAGAGCTTCGACCTACTCTGGCGGGGGATCGAGCTCACCACCGGTGCTCAGCGTGAGCACCGCTACGAGCAGTTGCTGGCCCAGGCGCACGACAAGGACGTGGAGACGAACTCGATCGCCTACTACCTCGACTTCTTTCGCTACGGCGCCCCGCCACACGGCGGCTTTGGCTTCGGGTTGACCCGCTTGCTGATGCAGATGCTCGGCCAGGACAACGTCAGAGAGGTGACGTTCCTGTACCGAGGGCCAAACCGCCTGACCCCTTAGGGAGGACTCCCACCGCCCCGGAGGGGTGGGGGCGGTGGGAGCTGTCTGCGGAGAGGAGAGTCACCCGGCGTCCATGCCGTCTCCCCGCCCGACGCTCGCGCAGCGTCCGCGAGGCGTCGAGGGCTCGTTCGCGGGCGCCGGCCAGATGGGCGCCCGCTGAAGTTCTATGCGGCAATGGCACTCTCCACGCAGTCCTCGCACTCGCCGATCCCACCGAGTTCGATTTCAAGCGGCGCGTGGTTGGAGGGGCGGCGTCCCTGCCTGTAGGTGTGCTTGACCTCACAACGCACGATGTGTTCGGCAAGGCGGCTCGAGGCGAGCGCGAGGTCGATGCGCAGCCCATAGTCACGCGCGTAGTGCCCATCGCGCTGATCCCAGCAGGTATAGCCGTGATCTTCGGGATGCAGGTGGCGGTAGACGTCGAGCATCTCGCCCTCGCGCATGATCTGGCGCAAGTCCTCGCGCTCGGCCGCAGCCGTATGCGATGAGCCCTCGAGCCATGTTGGCTCATACACGTCGCGGTCGGACGGGGCCACGTTGAAATCGCCCAGGATCAGCAGCGGGTGGTAGTGATCGCGACAGGCCTGGTTGGCTACGGCCTCCAGGAACGCCAGCTTGCTCGCGTCGTCGTGCTCGCGTCGCTCGGTGGCAGCCGGCACATATACAGAGCCGATCGTCAGTCCCGCGCAGGTCGTCTGAAGCCAACGACCGGCGGCCAGTTCGTGCTGGCCGGCGAGCGCCAGGCTGCGACGGCTGACGTGGTGGTCGGAGCGGACCAGAATGGCAACGCCGCCGCCCAGTCTGCCGGGAGAGTGCTCGGCGCGGTAACCAAGTTGCTCCAGTCGCTTGTGCGGGAAATGGCGAAACGGGCAGCGGGTCTCCTGCAGGCAAACCATGTCCGGCTGCTCGCGCCCCAGCAGATCCGCTACCCGCGGCATCCTCGCGCGGATGCCGTTGACGTTCCAGCTGACGATCCGCAGGTTGTGATCGTGGCTCGGACGCCGCCTGTCGGTCCCGATCCCCCCACCGCGCTGTGCCTGCCTTTGAAGCTCGCCCCTCATGTCCCGGTTCTCCTTTCGAGAATCCCCTCGCGGGAAACGCCTGTTACACAAGAGCTGAAACGGTGCACTACACAAACCCCGAAACTGCTCCCTACACAACCGTGAGCCTAGGGGAGGCAACTGGAAACGTCTATAGGCCGGCTGGACAAATCGAAGGCGGCTGGTTGGACGATCCGGCCTGCTCGGCTGCGTGATTGTCCCGGTGCCGTCCGGGCGTCGGATTACCTTCAACAGAGTGCTGGTAAATGAGCTGACAGACGGCGCGGAGATCGATCAAGTCCTGCTGGTACGCGGCAGCGAGCGGCGCTCCCGCAGGGACGGGGGCGACTATCTGCGTCTGCAGTTGGGAGACCGTACCGGTGCCGTCGTGGCGATGGTGTGGGAGGAGCTGGTCGAGGTCGAGCGCCTCGCGCCGGTTGGATCGCCCGTGCACGTGAGCGCGCGCTACACCGTTCACCCGCGCTTTGGCCCACAGATAAACATCCGCTCGCTTGCGCCGGCGCAGGAGGGCACCTACACGCCGGCGGACCTGCTCGACGGCCCGGTGCGTGGGCCCGAGCAGATGGAGGCCGACCTGCGCGAGCTGCTCGCGACCGTGCGCGACCTGTACCTGAGCCGGTTGCTCGAGCGCGTGTTCGGAGAGTCCTCGCCGCTGTGGCGTGGCTACCGCACGGCGCCGGCGGCCAAGTACTACCACCAGGCCTATCGCCACGGTCTGCTTGAGCACTGTCTCGGTGTAGCCCAGGCCGTAAGTGCCATCTCGGCTACCTTCCCGGGCATCGATCGCGACGTGGCGGTGACCGGCGCTCTGTTGCACGACATCGGCAAGCTGGATGCCTACACAGACGAGCAGACCAGCATCGACCTGACCGACCTTGGCCGCTTGCATGGGGAGATCGCGCTCGGCTACTACCGCATCCGCCGCGAAATCGAGGAGATCGAGGGCTTCCCACGCGAGTTGGCGTGGGCGGTGCTGCACATTATCCTCTCCCATCACGGCTCGCTCGAGCACGGCAGTCCGGTTACGCCGAGCACGCGTGAGGCGACACTCGTACACATGATCGACAATCTCGGCGGCAAGCTCGGCAGCTTCGACCGCGTTGAGAAGGAGCTCGCGCCCGGCGCGTTGTGGTCCAGCTTTGACCGGGGCATCGGCTCGGGTGCCTGGTTTGGCGCGCGCGAGACCCCCGCCGCAGATGCGCCGGGTCAGCCTGTCCGCGAAGCCGCCTGAGCGCCCACCGTCCGCCGCGACGCAACCGCGCCTGCGGACGCTGCGAAGAACCACGCAATTTGCGGAGCTCGCCCCCGTCGCGAGGGGTACCGGGCGAAACGTCTCGCCCCCGGGTTCTATCTTTGTAACCCGATGGCCAAGGACACCGAGAAGCTGATCCGCCAGCTGTCGCTGATCTCATACCTGATGGCCGAGCGGCGGCCGGTCACGGCGCTCGAGATTCGGCGCGACGTGGAGGGGTACAGCGGCATGAACGAGGACGCGTTTGCGCGGCGCTTCTACGCGGATCGCTCCGAGCTCGAGTCGCTGCGCATCCAGCTGACCGTCGATCGACCCGCTGACGGTGCCGCCGAGCAGGAGAACTACTCGTTGCGCTCGGAGAACTTCCACCTGCCTGCTATCGAGTTCACAGACGAGGAGCTGGCGGCGCTACAGACCTCGCTGCAGTTGCTCGATGGCGAGTTCGCCTACGCCGAGCCGCTACGGCTCGCTCTCCAACAGATCACCTGGGGCCGGCCCAGTCCACTGCGCTCGCCGGAGCAGCGCTCGGTGGCGCTGGGGATCACCGCTTCCGCCGGTGGTCATGAGCTCTCGGTGCGGTTGGCAAAGATCGAGACGGCGATCTTCCGCAACAAGACGATCGTCTTTGACTACTACACGATGACCCGCGACGAGGTTGGATCGCGGCGCGTGGATCCCTACCACTTGCTCTTTCAGGGGGGTGAGTTCTATTTGCTCGGCTACGCCCACGAGCGCGAGGCGATCAGGGTGTTCCGACTCTCGCGGATACGCGGCAAGGTGTCCTACGCCACCAAGGCCGAGCACGATTTCCGTCGCCCGTCCGATTTCGACCCGCGCGCCTACGCCGACCGCGCAGAGTGGCAGCTGGGCGAGGAAGACGCAGTCGCTGAGATTCTGTTGGGAGAGCGCATCGCCTGGCAGATCGAGCGCCACTTCGGCCGCTTCGGTGAGATCACAGCCGTCGAAGAGCACGGCGCTCACAGCGGCGATCGGCTGCTCCGAACGAGCTATTCAAACGCTCGCATGATCATCTCCTGGGTCCTTGGCTTGGGCGAGTACGCTCAGCTGATCGGCCCCCCGTCGCTGGTCGAGGAGTTCGACCGTCGTCTGACCGCGATCGAGGAGCTGCATGCCCAGCCGATCGGGCTGGCAGCGACGCTACCGCCACCTGAGGAGCCCACAAACCAGGGCCGCTCTGGACGGGGCACCGGCAATGCCGAGCGCGAGGCCCAGCCGGAAGCCGCCATCCGGCCCGAGCGGTTCGCCCGGCTGGTGACGCTTGCGAGCATCCTGATCCGCTCGGGTAGGCGCAAAGAGCGGTTGCAGATCGCCGAGCTATGCGAGCGCTTGAACCTCAGCGACGAGGAGCTGCGCGAGGACATCAACGTGCTCAACGTCGTCAACTTCGGCGGTGGCTCCTACGTGCTCTACGCCGAAATCCTCGAGCAGGAGGGCGAGATCGACGTCGATCCAGAGCCCTACAGCGACAACTTCGACCGACCGGCGCGCCTGCTGCCCGTCGAGGCGAAGGCGCTGGTGGCGGCGATCGACCTGATCGGCGAGCACGTACCCGAGGGTTCGCTCTCGAGCGCGCGGGAGAAGATAGTCGCCGCCCTGGGCGAGGATCCGATGGAGCAGGGCCTGCACGTTGCACACGCGACCGGCAACGACCACGAGGTCGCGCAGACGATCTCGCGTGCGATTGTCGAGCACCGCTTGGTCGAGCTCGACTACTACAAGGAGAACGAGGACGAGTTCTCCTTGCGGCGGGTGGAGCCTTACGCACTCACCAATGGCCAGGAGGGCTGGTACGTGGCCTCGTTCGATCCTGAGAAGGAGGCCATGCGCCACTTCCGGCTCGATCGCATCAGGCGCGCCGAGGTGTGTGAGGAGAGCTTCGAGCCACGCCCTGAGGTCGATCCAGCCGCTGAGGTCGACGGCTGGCTGCGCACCGGCGAAGTGGAGGCCTCGCGCACGGCTCGGGTGTGGATTGCCGCCGAGCGCGCACGCTGGGCACGCGAGCAGAGGCGCGTCAGCGAAGAGCTCGCGGACGGCTCGATCGTGGTCGAGCTCGGCTACGCGGGCACCGACTGGCTTGTGCGCGAGGTGCTCAAGGAGGCCGGTGACGCGGCAGTGCTCGAGCCCGAGGACGCGCGCGAGGCGGTGCTTGCCACAGTCAAGCGCCTGCAGGCTGCCCGGCCCGCGCCAGCCGGCGTGTCGTGAGCCGCCGCGACCAGATCAAGATGAGCGAGGAGGAGGCGGCTGCCTTCCTCGCTGCAGAGCGGACGCTGACCTGTGCGACGGTCGGGGTGCGCGGTTGGCCGCACCTGATGCCGCTTTGGTACGTGCTGCGCGAGAGTCCAGACAGGGACTCGAGCCCGCCAGGGCGGGCGGGGCTCCAAATCTGGGCTTGGACTTACGCCGCTTCGCAGAAGGTCCGCAACCTCGAGCGCGACGCGCGCGCGACGTTGCAGGTCGAGGCCGGCGAGCAGTACCAGGAGCTGCGCGGCGTGATGCTCGAATGCGACGTGCAGATCCATCGCGACGTCGCGACGATCGCCGCCTTGGGCAACGAGATCTTCCGACGCTACGCCGTGCCGCGCGGCCAGGAGCCGGTGCAGGAGCTTCCTGGCGAGGTGGCGGCAATGGTCGACAAGCAGGCCGTCAAGCGCGTCGCTTTGCAGTTCGTCGAGCGTAGGCGCGCGAGCTGGGATCACCGCAAGCTCGCCGGCGTCTACTAGGCTTCCCGGCCAAGTGGACACGCTGAAGGGACTGATCCTCTCCGGGGGCAAGGGAACGCGGCTGCGGCCGATCACACACACGAGCGCTAAGCAGCTCGTGCCGGTTGCCAACAAGCCGGTCCTGTTTTACGGGATCGAGGCGATGGCCGCCGCCGGGGTGAGCGAGATCGGCATCATCATCGCGCCGGAGACCGGCGAGGAGATCCGCGCTGCCGCCGGCGAGGGTGAGCGCTTCGGTGTGCGGATCGAGTACATAGTCCAGGACGAGCCGCTCGGACTCGCCCACGCCGTGCTGACGGCCGAGCCGTTCCTTGGCGACAGCCCATTCGTGATGTACCTGGGCGACAACCTGCTGCAGGGAGGGATATCCGACCTCGTCTCCGCCTTTCGCGAGCATGAGCCCGACGCCCTGATCCTGCTCACGCCGGTGCCCGACCCACAGAACTACGGTGTGGCAGAGCTCTCCGCTGCGCCCGCCGGAGAGGTCGGAACCGTGCAGCGCCTAGTCGAGAAGCCGGCGCAACCGGCCACCGATCTGGCGTTGGTGGGGGTTTACATGTTCACGGCGGGTATTCACGACGCCGCACGCGCGATCGAGCCATCGGCGCGCGGGGAGCTTGAGATCACCGACGCGATCCAGCACCTAGTCGACTCGGGCCAGCGCGTGGAGCCGCACATCGTGCGCGGCTGGTGGAAGGACACCGGGCGCCTGGAGGACATGCTCGAGGCCAATCGCCTCATCCTCGACAACCTCTCCGCGCGCCTGGACGGCGAGTTGATCGACTCGCAGATAGACGGGCGCGTGGTGATCGAGGCCGGCGCGCGCTTGGAGCGCACGAGTGTGCGCGGCCCCGCGATCATCGGCGCCGGCGCGGTCCTACGCGACTGTTACATCGGCCCTTACACCGCCGTTGGCGAGGCTTGCCGGATCGAGGGCGCGGAGGTCGAGCACTCGATCCTGCTGGCCGGGTCTTCGGTGTGCGACCTGGACGGTCGCATGGAGTCCTCTCTGCTCGGTCGCAACGTCACGATCCGTCGCGGCGATCGCCAACCGCGCGCCTACCGCTTCATGGTGGGGGACAACTCCGACATCTCCATCTTGTGAGGCGCTCGATTCCGTGAAGCTGCTGATTGTTGGAGCGAAGGGCATGCTCGCGCACGACGTGTGTCGTGTAGCCACACGTGCCGGGCATGAGCTGATCCTCGTGGATCTGCCTGAGCTGGACATAACCGAGCAGGATGCCGTCGTCGCGCTCTTGCAGCGCGAACGGCCCGAGGCCACGATCAACTGTGCGGCCTGGACCGATGTCGACGGCGCCGAGAGCAATGTCGAGGGCGCGCGCGCGGTGAACGCTCAGGGAGCCGGCAACCTGGGCCGTGCCGCAGCGCTGGTCGGCACGCCGCTGCTGCATGTCTCTACCGATTATGTGTTCGACGGCAAGCCCCCTCTCGACGATGCCGGCCGTCCGCGCCCATACCTGGAGTCGGACCCGACCGGGCCGCGGTCGGTGTACGGGGAGACCAAGCTCGCCGGTGAGCGCCAGGTGCTCGAAGCCTCCTCACAGCACATAGTCGTGCGCACCGCCTGGCTTTATGGAGTGAACGGACGCAATTTTGTGGAGACGATGCTGCGCCTTGCCGGGGAACGCGACGCGGTGCAGGTGGTCGACGACCAGGTCGGCTCGCCCACCTGGTCGGGGCACCTGGCTCCGGCACTGGTGGGGCTGCTAGAGCGCGGCGTCAGCGGGGTCGTTCATCAGACTGGGGCGGGCTCGGTCTCTTGGAACGGATTCGCCAAGGAGATCTTCCGCCAAGCTGAGATCGATTGCCGAGTGCAGGAGATCACCAGTGAGCAAATGGCGCGCCCGGCCCCGCGTCCAGCTTGGTCGGCTATGGAATCCGAGCGACCCGAGGTGATCCCGATGCCCGACTGGCGTGATGGGCTGGCCGGTTATCTGGCAGCACGGGCGGGAATGGTGAGTGCATGATCTACGAGTCGCTGAGATGATGCGCGCATGAGATTGCTCGTCTGTGGCGGCGCCGGCTTCATCGGTTCGAACTTCGTACGTCTGCGTTTGCGCGAGAACGGCGATCAGGTCGCGGTTCTCGACAAGCTCACATATGCGGGGCGCGAGGAGAACTTTCACGACATTGCCGAGGATCCGGCCTTCAGCTTCGTGCGCGGCGCGATCGAGGACGCCGACGCCGTGCGCGGCGCGATCGACGCCCATGCGCCCGATGCGATCGTCAACTTCGCTGCCGAGACGCACGTCGATCGGTCGATCGCCGAGCCGGACGCGTTCGTGCGAACGCACGCGCTCGGTACCCACGTGCTGCTCGAGGCCGCCCGCGAGCGCGAGCTGCGCTACCTGCAGGTGTCCACCGATGAGGTGTATGGCTCGATCGAGGATGGTTCCTTTACCGAGGATTCGCCGCTGCGGCCGTCCTCCCCGTACTCGGCTACCAAGACCGGCGCGGACCTGCTGGTACAGAGCTATTTCCACACTTATGGTCTGCAAGCCACGATCTGCAGAGGCTCCAACAACTACGGCGCCTACCAGTACCCGGAGAAGCTGATCCCGCTGATGATCCTCAATGCGATGCACGGCGACTCGTTGCCTGTGTATGGGGACGGGATGCAGGTGCGCAACTGGATCCACGCGACCGACTTCTCCCGCGCGATCGGTCATGTGCTCGAGCACGGTACAGCTGGGGAGGTCTACAACGCGGGCGGCCCCGACGAGTGCGCGAACATCGAGGTGGTACGAAGGGTCGTCGAGCTGACCGGGGCGAGCGATGAGTTGATCGAGTACGTCACCGACCGACCTGGCCACGATCGCCGCTACTCACTCTCCTCTGCCAAGGTCAGAGCGCTGGGCTGGGAGCCGCGCGTGCGCTTCGAGGAGGGTCTGGAGCAGACCGTAGCGTGGTACCGCGAGAACAGCTGGTGGTGGGAGCCGATCCGCTCAGGCGATTATCGCTCGTATTACGAGCGCCAATACGGCAAGTCCCTCACGTAAGAACGCTGCCCCCGGCGCGGTCGTTACCCTTTCTTGGGCGCTGCGGATACGTGGATCGGGGTCGTGCCGGAGATCTTCCAGTGACCGCCTTCGTTGACAAGCGTCAGGGCGCTGATCGCGGTTTTGCCCGAGTAGGTGCTCTTGACCCGCGCCGTCGCCTTCTTGCCGTTCACGGTAATCGTTTCGATCGTCAGGCTGGTGGCGTCGATCTGCAGTAGCTGGTTCTTCAGTGCGGCCTGGCAGCTGCCGCCCGAGCGTGTGAGTCGGCCGGTGACGGCCGCGGCGAGATCGCGTTCGCACAGCTTCTTCTGTTCGCGTGCGGAGACGTCGGTTTGAAAATTAGAGATCGTCTGAGCGACGCTGTGGCTTTCGCCCTTGAAGCCACTCGTTGACGCCGTTTCGCCGCAAGCTGCCAGCGCCACGCTGAGCGCCAGCGCTACCCCCGCGCCGATCACCCCTCTATGTAGGCTGGATCCCATCCGGCCGGAAGCGTACGCGAGCCGGGCCGCGCGTGCGCCCCGCTCACGTCGCTTTTGGGCTCTTTGCCGCTTAGCTCTGATCGTCGCGGCGGTAGCCAAGGCGCGCCGAGATGTTGTCGGCGGTGGCCACCAGATGCGGGCCGAGTGCGTCGACGAGCTCCTCCAGTGAGATCATCGAGCTGTGGGCGGCGATGTTGACCGCTGCCACGACCTCACGTGACTCGGTGCGAACCGGAGCGGAGATCGAATGCAGTTCCTTGGCCAGCTCTTCGTCGTTGACGGCGATGCCCTCCTCGAGCACGTGCTCGAGCTCGGTGCGCAGCGCCTTCTTGCTGGTGATCGAGTTCGGGCCGCGACGCGTCAGCGTCATGTCGCCGATCAGCTCGCGTTGCTCTGACTCGGGTAGGTTGGCCAGCAGCACCTTGCCCATGGAAGTGCAGTAGGCCGGCAGACGTGAGCCGGGACGCAGGTTCAGGTCGATCTTGTTCTGGCCGCGGCGGAAGCTGCGGGCGCGATCGACGTAAAGGATCTCCGGGCCGTCGAGCACAGACATGTTGACGGTGTAGGAGGTGCGTTGGCGCAGCTCTTCCAGATAGGGACGCGAGTGCTCGCGTAGGCCGGTCGAGTTCAGTGCGGACATACCCAGGTCGGTCACACGCAGGCCGAGGCGGTACTTACGCGAAGCGCCCTGCTCCAGAAATCCGAGCGCGACCAGGGTGATCACGTAGCGGTGGGTTGTCGAGCGGCTCATGCCGAGGTCGTCGGCGATGTCGGCGATGCCGAGGATTGGCCGCTCGGGTGTGAAGCAACCGAGGATCGCCAAGCCCCGCTCGAGCGACTGGGAATATCGCGGCTCACGGAGGCTCGGTATCGACCACTCGCCTTCCTGGCCGCCTTTGGAAGAATTACTTACTCTAGGCATCTATTACGTGGCCCCTATCAGTTAGTCCCGAGGTGTGCTGCGCCTGGGTGCACCTCTATTGAACAGTCATCATACTTGGGAAGGCTGTCGATCTCAATCGAGAGCCGTCTCTTTCGGACTTCGGTAAACGCGCTCTCGGATCTGCTCAGCCCGAGCTTCGCTATGGCGCAGCGCGGGAACATTATCCGCTTGACTGCTGCCACGTGTCTTATTAACCGCCTGGGGCCTATGTTCTCAGGATTGTTGCGAGGTTTTCCGAATCAGTGCGTATTGTCTCTGAAGCTCTGTGTCTCCGATTGTGCTGAAACTGCTCAGAACTGAACGTTCAGCGTCTGTCGCACTGATCGGGCGGACACGATGAGTGGCGATCGCGCCGACCTGCTGCTAATCGGCGATGTGCGCACGATGCGCGCCGATGGCGCTCGCGCCGGCGCGCTGGCCGTCGGCGACGGCCGCGTTCTCGCGCTTGGCGATGCGCTCGATTTGAACGCGCTGCGCGGACCAGACACGGTCGTGCTCGATGTCGGCGCTCGCACGGTGCTGCCCGGGCTGATCGACGCGCACGGACATTTCGGGCACGTGGCGCGTTCGATGGTTGGCGCCGTGGACTGCCGAACGCCGCCAGTCAGATCGGTCGCAGACATCCTCGAGCGTGCCTCTGAGCGCGCGCGCGAATTGCCTGCCGGCAGCTGGATCTTGCTGCAGGGGACGACCTTCCAAGACGAACTCTTGGCCGAGCGCTGCTTTCCCACGCCTGAGCAGTTGAGCGTCGTTTCAGCTGATCACCCGATCGTCTACCGCTCCAGCATTCACCATCTCGTCCTCAATCGCTGCGCGCTTGTGCTGGCGGGGATCGACCGCGACACACCCGAGCCTCCGAGCGGGCACATCGAACGCGACGCAGGTGGCGAGCCGACGGGAGTGCTGGCCGAGATGTTTGACCACCTGCCTATCCCGCCGAGCACTGAGCCCGAACTGGCCGAGTCGATCTCACGGGTGGCTTGGCGCGACTACCTGGCAAACGGCGTTACTTCGATTCAGGAGATATGGGACTCCGCGGCGCTGATGCGCCTGCTCGGACGAGCAGTCGCCGACAGGGAGATACCGCTGCGCGTACGTGGCTTTGGTTGGGTGCCGCTGGCCGGCTCGGTGGCAGAGGTCGCCTCCGGCGCGATCGGCGATGCGCAGCTCACGCCGGGCTGGTTTGAAGGCGGTGGCGTGAAGCTGTTCGTTGACGGCGGCACCTCCGCTCACACGGCCGCCTTCTACGAGGAGTACCTGGATGCGCCCGGGCGTCGCGGTGCGCTCTCCTACGAACTGGAGCAGCTCACAGCGCACATCGCCGAGGCCCACGCCGCCGGAGCCCAGGTGGCGCTGCACGC
This sequence comes from Solirubrobacteraceae bacterium, assembly GCA_035719985.1. GTDB lineage: Bacteria > Actinomycetota > Thermoleophilia > Solirubrobacterales > Solirubrobacteraceae > Palsa-744. The sequence goes on from DASTPN010000042.1 coordinate 12,420, forward strand.
CGCCGGTGACCTGGCTCAGGACATCTCACTGTCGGCGTTTGAGCTTGCCGGCGTGCGCTCCGAACTCGACCTGCGCCCGCGGATCGAGCACGGCGCCAACACCGCCTGGAACAGTTGGCGCTCTGAGCTGTGCAAGCGGCTTGGTGTGCTGCCGGTTCCCAACCTCGGCTTCATCTACAACTACGGAGAGTTCTGGCCTCGCTCACTTGGCAAGCGCGGCGAGAATTGCGTTCCATTGCGGACGCTGTTCGATGCCGGCTTTCCAGTGCCAAGCAGTTCGGACACGACCGGCGGCGACCCGCGGCTGCTCAACCCCTTTCACAATATGTGGTGCGCTATCACGCGCAAGACGTTCACTGGCCGCACGATCGACCCGCAACAACGGATCTCGCGCGAGCAGGCGCTCACGATGTACACCCGACACGCAGCGCACGCGGGCTTCTGGGAGAGCTCGCGCGGGACGCTACAGGCAGGCAAGTTCGCCGACATCGCCGTGCTCGACCGCAACCTCGACGAGGTTGCCGACGAGGACTTCGATCAGATCCGGGTCGATCACACGATCGTCGACGGTCGGATCGTCTACAGCAGCTCGACCGCCCCCGGATAGGATCGCTATGCGATGGACTTCTACCTGTTCCTACCGGGCCAGTGGTGGGACCGCAGCAAGCCGGTGGGCCAGCTCTATGAGGAGATGCTCGAGCAGGCCGTGCTGGCCGAGGAGCTGGGTTATGACGGCATCTGGCTGGCCGAACAGAACCTCGTCAGCTTTCTAGCCGCTCCCGATCCGCTGCAACTGGCGGCGATGATCGCGCAGGCAACCAAACGTATCCGCATCGGAGTCGCCGTGTTCGTGCTGCCGTTTCATCACCCGCTGCGGCTGGCCGGGGCGATTGCGCAGATCGACCAGCTCAGCGGCGGGCGCTTCGATGTCGCCGCCGGACGCGGGGCATCGCCTTACCAGATGAAGCAATTCGGAGCCGAGCTGCCGGCCGACCAAAGCCGGGAACTGTTCGCCGAGCACCTGCAGATCATGATCGAGCACTGGAGTGCCAAGGAAGCCCTCGCGCACGATGGCAAGTTTTTCTCTTACCCGAACGCGACCGTGCTGCCGCCGCCGCTACAGGAGCCACACCCGCCGGTGTGGGTCGCCGCACTGTCGGCCGGATCGATGGAATGGGCCGTCAAGCTCGAGCTTGACACCAATTTCATCTTCAGTCCTTTCCGTGAGCCCTTCTCTCATGTCCGGGACGTGTACGGCGCCTTCCAGCGAGCGCTGGCAGAGCAGGGGCGCCCACGTGCGAGTGCGCGCTTTGCCGTCAACCGGATGACCTGCATCGGCGACTCGGCGCAAACGCACGACGTTCTTCGCTACGTGCTGATGAACCACCGCATCATCGATCAGCAGCTCGCCGACAGCGAGCTGGTCAAAGGGGGCGACTACGTGGTCGAGCAGGCCGTTCGCGAGGACGAGCCAGAGCTCGAGCAAATGCACGAGAACATCGCTTATGGGACCGTCGAGCAGGTGCGCGCGAAGCTGGGCGCCTACGCCGAGCTGGGCGTGGACTTGTTCTCGGCCTGGCACAACGTCGGGCAGCCAGTCGAGCAGGTAAGACGCTCGATGGAGCTGTTCGCGCGCGAGATCATGCCGGGGCTGCGGTGAGCGCCGGCGCCGCGGTGAGGATGTTCGATCCCCTGACGCTTGGCGGATTGAGCGTCCGCAACCGCGTGATGATGTCGCCGATGAGCCAGCGCGCCGCCGGCAAGGACGGGCGGGCGACCGATTGGCATCTCGTCCATTACGGCTCGCGTGCGGTCGGCGGCTGTGGGCTGATCATGGTTGAGGACACGGCCGTGGCG
>DASTPN010000043.1:0-40826 GCA_035719985.1 Solirubrobacteraceae bacterium
CGCGGCGTTGTAGTTCGTGAACCACATGTTGTTTTCCGGGCCAACCGTTATCCCAAGCCCCCAGAATTTGACTGAATACTGGGTAAGGACCCCCCCTGACGTCATCCTTCCGATCTTGTCGTTGAAGGTCGTAAACCAAATTTCCCCTTTTGCACTGACGGCTATGGCCGTCGGCGCCAAAGGTACACTATATTCAGTCACCGCCCCCGCGCTGGTCGCCCTGCCAATACCTCCATTGGCGTTGACAAACCAGACCGCACCGTCTGTTCCGGCGGCGATCATAGTTGGGGCGCTCCCGGACGCCGCCGCATATTCTGCCAATGCTTCGGAGGCTTGATATTTGTAGGTCACCGTATCGCTGGGAACGGTCCCTTCCTGGATGGTGGGAACCCACATCGTCGTCGACACGTTGGGAAGAGTGAACTTCGTCTTGGCGTGTCTGGACACGTCTTCGAGGTAATAAGCCAGCTTTTCTGTTTTACCTGCGTTTTCTTCGAGCCTCAGTTTCAAGTTCGAGTCACCATAGGGCGCTTCGAATTCACCGCCACCAATACTCGCAAAGATCGTCTGCTCGCCCCTTTCGTCGGTGAGCAAGACGCTCTTGTTGGCCAGTTCTTCCAGATGCTCGGTCGTGCCAAGGTTGAGGCCCCACTGGCGCCCAAGCGGGCCTTCCAGGACCGACTGCGGCGAACGCGAGCTGACGTCGCGCCCGACCGTCAAGCCTGAGCCCATGTCCACGTCCGTGGCGCTCATCGAGAAGTCTCCGGACTGCAGGTCGACAGACCCGGGCCCGAGTGCCACCGGGGTCGAGTGACGCACCGTGAAGGTGTAATAGGCTTCCGTTTCGTTGCCGGCGTTGTCTGTCGCAACCACCTCGATCGCGTGGTGTCCCGCCGGGAGTTCTCCACCGTTGATCGACCACGTAGCGCTGGAGGTGCAGGGGCCTTTGACGACGGTGCAGCCAGCCTGGGTGCCTGTTTCCGTCACTTCTTTGCCGTCCACCAGCAGTCTGATACCGCGGCCCGTCACTTCGCCTTTCGAACCAGTCCGCACTCCCTCGATGCCCGAGCTCGGGACTTTTTCTTCTCCGTCGGTTGCTTCAGCGGTCAGTGCGTAAGGACGTTCCGTCAGTTCTTCACCGCTGGGCAAACCTTGCAGACGAATGTTGTAAGGCTTACCCGTGTCTACCTTGATTACCTTGGTGCTTTCCGTTTCGGTGGTAAGCGACACCGTTCCCGCAATCGCCTCTTCAGCTCTGTAGCGAATTTTGTCTTCGCCGTTGGGTAGTTTTGGATCCAGGGTCCAGAATTCCGAATGTTCGACGTAGCACTGCACTCCCACGCAGCCGTTTTCGTTCAGATAATTGTGTTCGGACAGGGTTTCCCATACACCGGAAGATTTTTCGTATTCAAGCCTGGTGGCAGATACCCCAATGCCGGGGTCTTTGGCTATCGGCTTGAGAGCCCCCTTTGCGTTCGTGATCCAGATGCCTGCGCCGTAAAGGGCATTTTCCCGTTTCTGAGTCACTTTTTTGCCTTCTATGATCACTTCGCCTTCGATTTCGGGCGAAGTCGTGTTGAAGCTGGTGGTGGAGTGCTGTCCGCTCGGCTCCGAGATCGAAACGATCCCTTCGCTCATCGTGTCTGAGAATTTGAAGCCCGCACCGGGAGAAGCCGTGGCCGACTGCTGCAGACGGATGCCGTTTTTTTCTTTGCCGGCAGTAGGCAGGCATTCTTCGACTTTCGAGGCATTCCAGGCGCAGATCGTGGAGACCTTTTCAGAATATTCCGATTCTGAAGCTTCCGTCGAGAGCGTCTTCGCGTTTTCGTTGGTGGCGGCGGTGCTGAACTGCAGGAAGCTTTCTATCTTCGCGCCTTTGTTTTTCGCCGACGTCTTGGTTTTCAGCTCGTAAATTTTCGAGTTGCCTTTGGTTTCATATCCCCAATAGGCGTATTCGGTCCCCACGTATTCGGCGATGCCGGTGGTTTCAAGCCGTTCTTTGCCCGAGCCTTCGTACACGGCGGCGTGCCCGAAGCGGGCTTCGCTCGTCGTTTTGAAGACCCAGTTGCTGCGCTTGCCGCCGGAGGTGGTGGCCAGCTGGCTGTCGTTGACTTCCGGGTCTACGTCGATCGGATACAGGTAGCTGCCGCTGCGATGCGCAACGCTAACGACGAGCAGATGCCCACTCACTTCCATCGATGTGGGCACAGCCGTGCCGGCAGCGTCAACCGCTCCAGGCGGCTGGATGGTGGCGAGGACGCGCCCGGCGCGGACGATGTTCACGACACCAGTGTGAGACTCCTCGACGAGCTTCAATCCGGCGGGTGCACCGACCTTGAAGTAGAGCTTTTGCGGGCTGTCTACAGAGCGCAGCGTGGCGTCGATCTGAAAGCCGCCCACGGTCGGCTTGACGATCGTGTCCACACCCGGCTGCGAGCCGGCATACACGACGGCTGAGCCGACCAACGCACCTTGCGCCCGAGCCGCGCGGCCATCGGCCCCAACCGGGGTCACAGTCACGCCGTCCGCGGGGATGCCAACACCGTTTGCGATCTGGCTGGGAATGCTCACCGCAAGGCTCGAGTTGACCGGCGCGTACCCGCCGCCCGAGGGCCGCAAAGTCAGGTCTATCGGCGAGAGTCGGCCGTGCGCGGAGTGGGTGGCCAGCGGCAGTGAGGATTCGATGATGCCCGGTCGGCCGCCGGGCAGGCTCAACTCGAGTGCGTGGGTGCTGGCATAGCCCGTCACATGAGCACCATGCGGCACAGCGGCCAGACCATCTGACGGGTGGTCCATGACCGCGGGGAACGAGCGCTCGAGCAGAGGGCCGACACCGGCGCGACCGAGATGGACGTACGCCAACCTCGAGCGCTGGCGTGCGAAAACCGCCTGAGGGCTGGAGCGGCGCGCCGCTTCAGCCGCGGCCTGTTGGCCGAAGAAGAGGAGATCGCCCGACGGCACCAACAGCGGATTGGCGCCCAAAGAGGACCCCGCTGTTGCAGAGGCCCCGGCAGGCGAGACGAGCTGAAAGAGCACCATCGCCGCCGACGCCAGCAGCGACGCCATCGCCGCCAGTCGCCGATGGTGGCCTCCTACCTGAAAATGGTGCATGTCCCCTCCTATCGACTGCGCATTGAGTCGCGAAAATGACCGTCGCGACGAACGCGAGAGTACAGGTGACAGTCGATCGGGTAAATGGACAATGTGCCAAGGTCGATAGGCCAATGCGCAAGCCAAGTAACACCGGACGACGGCCTTATGATGCCCACCACCTACAAGTGTTTAATAGGCGCCCGCGTCGTGCGGGCCAGATCCCAAAAGGGTTACGATGCGAGGAGGCTCGCGCGTGCGGGCTCGTCGAGGGGGTCCCCAGCCGCGATCAGCTCACGAGCCCGCTCGAGGTTGTCTGAGCCGCCGAAAGTGAGCGCAGCCACGACCGCAGCGTCCTTCAGATACCACGTTGTGAAATCTCCCTCCTCGTAGGAGCCGCGCACGATCTCCTCGTCCCACTCGTAAGCCGGTCCGACGTACTCCAACTCCCCCCAGTCGGCGAGCACTGAGTAGAAATAGGGCACAACCTCGTGCGGCACGTCCTTGCCGAGCATATTCAGAGCCGCTGTCTTGCCGTGGTTGAAGGCCACATCCCAATGCTCGATGCGGACGTGCCCGCCGTGCATCGGCGAGTCGTACTCGGCGATGTCACCAGCAGCGTAAATGCCAGGCGCCGAAGACTCCAGGCGCGATGAGCACAACACTCCCCCGCGCGCACCGATCTGTAGGGCAGCGCGCTTGGCCAGCGCGGTATCCGGCGTAACTCCGGCCCCGACCACAACCGCTTCAGCCGGCAGTTCCAGGCCATTGCTCGTCACGACCTTGCCCACGCGGCCGTCCGCCCCCTCGAAGCGGTCGAGTCCGTCGCTGCCATGAATGACCACCCCATGTGATTCGAGCAGACCCTGGAAGAACCGCCCCGCCTGCTTGCCAAAGCCACGTTCGAAGGTCGCCTCCTCCTGCATCACGATCGTCGCTTTCTTGCCCATCATGTTCAGCGACGCCGCCACCTCGCAGCCGATGTAGGAGCCGCCGATCAACACCACGTTCTCGGCGTCGGCGACACCCTCACGGATCGCGTCAGAGTTGCCGAGCGTGCGCAGGTAGTGGATCTGCTCCAACTCGCAGCCGGGCACGTTCAACCGGCGCACGTTCGCGCCTGTGGCCAACAGCGCCTTCTCGAAGCGGATCTCCTGCTTGTCGGAAAGCTTGGCGGTGCGCGCCTGAGCATCGAGCGCCGTGACGCTCGTGCGTGTCAGCAACTCGACTTTCTGCTCATCCCACCAACTCGAGGGCCTGAACAGCGGCTCCTCGCGGCTCTCTTCGCCACGCAAATAGCCCTTCGAGCACTCCGGCCGGTTGTACGGCGCATCGGGCTCGCGGCCGACTAGCAGGATCTCGCCATCGGCGCCGGACTCGCGCAACCAGCGCGCGCAGTTGGCGCAGGCCAGGCCACCGCCAACCAACAGGAACTCGACCTCACGCACGCTCACAGCAGCCACCTTACAACCCGGGCGGATGGCGCACGGACCAACGCGCCCAACTGGGAATGCGGTCGAGGATTCGCCAGCGCGGTCCGTCCTGGTCACGGTTGGGTCCGACGTCGGTGCCGTTGTGAGAGGTGTCCAGCCGCAGGCCGGCGATCACAACGAAGACGTGGTCGGTGGGCGCGGTCGTCGCGTAGATGGTGACCCACCGCCCTGGGCCTGGTTCGCCCCAGTTCACGTAGTCCTGCGCCAGCGGGTTATCGCGGACGATTTCTTCGATCGGACGGACGCCGGAGCGGTAGAGAACGTAATTGAGTGTGCTCGAGCAGTCCTCGCTGTCGGCGCCACGCGGATCGGGATGGCCGGTCGGCCCATACGGCAGATCTTGCAGCTCGTTGCCAGCGATCACCATTGCCTGGACCACATGCGGAGCCAGCGCGGGCACGAGCGCGACGTGACCATCGCCCGGCTCAAGGCGGGCACGCGATCCGGCGGTGTAACGGACGGGGCCCACACCGGGCCAAAACCCGATCCCGCTACCTTCTTCACCGCCGCCGTCGGAGGCTGCGGCGAGCACGGCGCCACGGTAGACGGAGGCCCAATGCTTGACTTCGGCCACGTACCAGGTCGCGTGGTTGTAGGCAAAGATCGCCTTCTCATAGTCACCGGGCGCGCCAGACGCGCGCAGATAGTTCGCCGCCGAGAAGATCGCGTCCGCCGGGCGCCAGCGATCCGGCATGCCGCCCGCGGGCGCGACGCCGTACCGACTGAAGGTCGAGGCCAGGAACTGCATCGGCCCGCCCGCGCCGGCCGAGTTCACAGCGCCCTCCTTGGTACAGGACGGGTCCAGATCACGGCCGTGGTCGCACTCGACCTTGCCGATCCCGGCAAGGATCGCCCAGTCCAGCCGATAGCGCGCCGCGGCCCGTTGGTAGAGGGCAAGGTAGAGAGGCGGTATGGCAGCTCGCGCGCGGGCTGAGACGCCGAAGCCGTCTTGCGCCTGGGCGGTCGGGACCGCGCCCGCACCGGCGATGGCGGCGACTAGCATCAAACCGAACACCGCGAGCACAGCAAGCGCGGCCATCGCCAGCCCGGCGAACTTGGCGCCGACGGTCACAGCTGCGGATCCTTGAAGTCAAATCCGAGCTTGGGCTTCTCTCCGCGTTCGACGGCAAACGCGTCTTTCATGACGACCGAGTCCTGGTCGGCGCGCAATGGAGACGGCAGATCCTCGCGTCGACGAGTCGACCTCGACGAAACCGGTGATCCAGGCGGTGTAGGCGATCCCGGGGAGACCGGCGGTGAGGATGTGTGCAGAACCGGTGGCTCATGCGCGAGTCTCGCCGTCGACTTAGCCCCGACGTCTCCCCGAGCCGGCGGTCTGCCAGCGGGCGCGGAGGCGACTGCGCGCTGCTTACCCTGTCTTTTCCCAGCGCGCTCCTCACTCGGCGGCCGGCGGGCAATCTGAGCAGTGGTCTGGGCCTCGACCCAGCGCGCCGGATGACGGATGGCGCCATACGCGTGCAGCGCCTGCTCCGCCCGCTTGATCGGATGCGGGCGCGGGAGCCGAGCCATCCTGAGCCCGGCGCCGTGACCCGCGGGCGGGCGCGCCCTACCGCCCGCCCCACCGTGGCGAGCACCTCCTTCGCGCAGGATCGCGGCCGCCTGGTGGCGTCGCAGGAACGCCATCCACCACATCGCAGAGAACAACAGCCACTGCGTCCACCAGCCGAGTACCGCCAGCGAGGCGATAATCCGCTGCATGCTCAGCAGCGCGCCGAGCAGGAACGAGAACAGCAGCCGCGATGTGACGGTGCCGAGTAGACGCATTGCCCAACCAGTGAAAATCGCCCGTCCGCCGTCGCCGAGCGCGGGGGCGAGCACGGCGATCGGTGCGAGCAGCAGGATCAGAACGCTAAACAACGCGGCCGTTAGCAACTGCAACGTGATCGAGCCGAACAGGAGCGCCAGGCCACCGATGCCGGCGAGGATCGCCAACAGGCCGAACATGCGCGGGAAGGTGCCACCGTCGGTGCGGAACTCCGCCTCGGACGCTGCCGGGCCTTTGCATTTAGTGGCTTCTTCGCTGCGACAGATAGCGCGTAGCAGCGAGCCCTCCTGGTTGATCGAATTGCGAGCCGGTCCGTTGGCGGGAAATGCCAGGAACAGTGCGCCATTGGTGTCGGCGGCGCGCACCAGCTGGCGCGTCTGTGTCGACGTGCCTTCATGCGCGGCAAGCGCCAACGCCGCGGTGCGCAAGCTCGGTTCCAGCCGAGACGGGTCGTCGCACCAGCCGACGTTGCCGAACTCCAGGTAACACCAGGGGGTTTCGATCGTGCTCGCGTACAGCGCGCGCACGCTCTCGCCGAGCGCCACCGCAGTCCCAGTCGGCGCCGCGCCGGTGGTAGCTTGCAGCGCGCCGAGGCTGGCCTGGTCAGCCCAAGCGCCGACGGTGCCGACGGTGCCGGCCGGGTCGGCGATGACCCACAGGCCCACCGCCATCATCACGAGCATCGTCAGAGCACCGCCGAGCGTGTCGGCAACCCGCCGGTGCACGAGGCCGTGGTGAAGGACGAGCAGTGACGCCAGTGCGAGCAAGGGCGCAAGCCACGGGTCGGTGAAGGTCGCGCGAGCCCGTCCAAGGGCGCTTGCGACGGTGCTCGTCCCGCCGCCTAGCAGTTCGAGCGTGTAGCACCACTCCAGTGCGACCAGTAGGACATGCACGATCCAACCGAGCGCGCCCCACACCGGTGCGATCAGGACGTCCTGGACGATCGACAGCAGGCCCCCTTTGCTGACTCCGAACGCACCCGTGTCGATGTGCACGTCGAGCGCGTAATCGTTGGTCGGTGCCGACGCACCGACGAATCCGGAGGTGCGGCAGTCGGCTTGGGCCTGACCGGAGAGAGTGCTGGCGATCCTCCCTTTGCAGAGCGGGCTGGCCAGGCCGTTTTCCACCAGCTGGTCGCCGGAGGCGGACTGGATGCCGGCTGTCTGTTCGCCTTCGCCCGGCACAGCCGCGCCACCGCCGCTGAGGGGCGGACCGGACGGCGCGCGAGTGGACACACGCCGGTGGTGCGCGGCGCTGGCCGCCGCCGAAGCTTGTGTAGGCGCGATGGCAAGCACCAAACCCACCGCCAGTAGCGCTCGCAACCGCATCACGGCGTATCCGCCGCTTGTCCGGCCGTACCATCGTCTTCTGCGCGAACACTCGGCGTTGTCGAGAAAGCGCGCAGCAAGACCTGACCCGCCAGCTCGACTTGAATCGCCTCAACTCGGCCCGAGTGGTCACGGAAAAGGCAGCGGCCGGCGTCCATCTCGAGCAGGCGCTCCCGAGCACGGCGATCCTCTGGGTCTAGACCCAGCAACGAGAGGGCGCGAGCCGCCTCGCTCTCCGAGCGCATACCGAACACGAAGGTGGCGCCGAGCAGGTTCTCAAGCGACTCGCGCTCGCCGACGAGAGCGTCTGTTACAAGCTGCGTGCAGACGATCGGCACCGCCAGCTCAGAGCGGCCCATTCGCTGCAGGGAGGCCAGCAACGCACGGCCGACCGGGTCGCCGAGCAAGCGCCAACCCTCATCGAAACAAAAGATCTTGAGGCGGTCGCGCTCGCTGGCAAGCAGGTGCATCGCGAACATCGCGATCAGGCGCACCATCTGCACGCCGACGCGCTCGGCCTGCGTGTACTCCGAGCGGCGCGTACCGGGCTCGGGAGCCGGCAGGTCGCGGATCGGGATGTAGGTGACCTGGCGCTCGCCAACCGCGGCAAGCGCCAGATCGGGGTCGGCAAAGCCCAACTGGGTGATTCCCGAGCGTGCGTAGACTGCCAGTGCCTCGCCCACCTGCCGCTCGCTGTCGCTGCCCTCCCGCAGGGCCCGCACGACCTCAAGGCATGTCGGCTCGCGCGAGCGGTGAATGACAGCATCGACAGCTCCGACGACCGCCGTCTCCCACGCCGCCTCGGCACCGGCCGGGAGCAAGTCGCGCAGGAATGAGACCGCGGCGTCCTGGCGCAAGTGCTCGGGCGCGACTCGCAGCGGGTCGAGCATTCCCCGCAGTGCGGGGTCGGGGCGCAGCGCGATTGTCTCGACGTGCGGGGCGACGTCGTCCAGCAGGTGGAAACGGTGATCGCCCTTGGGGTCACAGTCGATCACGCGCGCGCCCTGTAGGAACGCCTCGTACTCGAGCTTCTGGGCGAGTGTGGTCTTGCCCGAGCCGAGCGCGCCGACGGAGAGGATCGCGGTGTTGCGGTCGCGCTCTGAACCCTCGCGCAGGTTGAAGCGGACCGGTCGTGCCGAGCCGGAGAGGGTGTGACCGAGATAGAAGCCCGAGTGCGAACCCACCGCATGGGTGGCCGTAGGCATCATCGCGGCAACCTGCTCAGTCGTCAGCGTGTCGTCATAGCCGGCGACGGCGGTGCGCTGACCCGGCAGGTGCTGACTGAACAGGGCCAGCTGGTCACCGAGTGGACGGTGCAGACGGATCTCGCCGTAAGCGCGCCGGCACGCCTCCACGCGCTCGGCCAGCTCGCGCTCATCGCGGGCGCCGATCGCAAGTGCGAGCGTCGCGCGCAACAACGGCGGGCGCGAGGATGACTGCAAGTAGGCGAGTAGATCGCGCGCCTGCAGCGTGCGCTCATAGCCGAGGTCGGAGACGCCCTGATCGCCGTCTGACTCGGCGCGCACGATCTGGTCGGCGTCCTGCACGCGCCGACGGGCGATCCTCAGGGCCAACTCGTTGGGCAGGAAGCGCGCGCACAACGACGCGTCGACAGGGAACGGCAGGCTCTCGATCGGTGCGAACAGCAGCTCGACCCGCTCAGAGGGGAAGCTTGCCCGCTCAGGCAGGGCACCCAGCACCAACTGCGCCTGGTGGCTGACCCCCAGCTCGGAGTCGATCCGAAGCGCGCGCCCGTGATGCTCGACCAGACCATCGGCCCAGCGCACGACGTCAGCCTCAAGCGGAGCGAGCATGGCCTCGCCGTTGCACTCGAAGGCCAGGACGCGCGGCTCGTGCAAACCGTCCAGCAGCGGCTCGCCGAGGCCACGACAGAAACCGCGACGCACAAGCCACTGCAGCTCGAGCCCGCGCGCGGGGCGCGCGGGCAGGTAGTCGCGCAAGCGCGCGTGCAGCTGGTCGGCGCGCACGCGCAGCGCCTCGAGCTCACTCGCTGCGAGCAAACGCCGATCGCGCGAGGAGATGGAGCGCACCAGCGAGCGCATCCACTCGCGCGGATGTTGCTCGGCGGCGCGGGAGACGTAGGCGGAGATATCGCGCTCTGGCTCGCGCAGCGAGACGATCAAGAACAGCGCCGGCTCGGTGCTCTCGCGGGCGCGCAGGCGCTCGGACTGGGCGTCCAGATAAGCGCGCTTGGCGCGAACGCGCTGGCCCCCGCTGCTCTGCGCCTCGGAGAGATAGTCGTCGAGGTTCCAGGCGCGAGAGACGCGTAGGATCTGAACATCCGCTTGCACCGCCTCAAGCGCGCCGATTAGCGCGCCGAGGCGAGTGCGCTTTGCCTCCTCGGCCAACCACTGGTAGGAGGAGCAGGGGAGCGCAAACGCCGCCCAGACGTCGTCGAGGCGGCGGCCGAACACCAAGTTTCCGTAGACAAATGAGATCGGCAGGCTCACCGGCGCGTACACACCTCCAGGCGGGCGCCGCGCTCAAGCTCGACCACCCTCCCCCGTCCCCGCCGACGCGCGCGCACGCGCACCCTGCCAGGACCCGTGTAGCGCAGCCGCCGCACACGCGCGTCCGAACCATCGGCGATGAAGACCAGATCCGCTGGCAACAGCCGGCGATCGCTTACACGGCGCGGACGCAGACCTGAGAGCTCGCGCGGACCCAACGCGAAGCGCAACAGCGACTGCGCCGCCAGGTGAAACGGACGGCCCTCAATAGAGATCAGCGTGAACAGCGCAGCCAGAGCAGCGGGCAGAGCGACCTCGCGCAAATACCACGGGGCGGCGTGGGCGATCACATCCACCAAAGGCAGCCGGGCGAGCAGCAGCGAGCATGCCGCCAGGGCCAGGAAATAGACGACGCCACGCACGGGCACCCCGGTCGGGTTCAGCCGCAGGCGATCGATTCGATAGATGCGACGCTCCAGGTCGAAGACGGTGCGATACGAACGAACCTCCGTCACGGCTTACGCGCCAAACAGCGTGTTGACGGTGTCGTGCAGAACGTTCACGCCCGCCGGCGTCGCCAACAGGATCGCGACGATGCCGATCGCGAACACGCCGGCCGCCTCCTTGAAGTCGCGCCGGAAAGCGAGCACGATCGAAGCGATCGCAAAGCCGAGCGCGATCATGCTCATGGCGACCTTCCGGCCCGTTTCGCCGGCCTTTGTGGCGGCCGATTCAAGCGAGGCGGTGCCGGCCGCCAAGATCGGGATCGGGGCCGCCGCCTGGGCGGGCGCAACCGGGGTCAGTAGTAGGGCAAATGCAAACGACGCGGCCAGAACGGCAAGCGGTCGCAGAGTTCTCATGTTGAATCTCCTTCTCTTGTTTGGATGGGGGTTTGGCGTACGGGTCGGCGTTGTCGCGGCAGCGGTACGCATGCCGGAGCGGACGTCGTCATTCACTCCCGCTGGTCCACTTCGATTGCCGATATCTGCCAGCGCCCCGATGTGGAGGCGACGGCTAGGCGGTACGCGAGCGCGTAAGTGCCGCCAGCGCGGTCCTGGGCGTGCAGGAGAGCAAGCACGGAGCGACCGTCGGGCTCCCACTGCAGGCTGTCGAGCGATTCCAGCGACAGCGGCACCGCCGGGGGCAAAACATGCGCGCCAGGAGCCAGGTCTGCGGCCAACTCCAAAGCGGACCCGGCCAGGTAATTACGAAGCGCGCGGTCGACGACCGTGGAAAGCGAAGCGTTCTGGACTTCACCCAGCTGCGCAGTAGCGAGCGCCGGAGCAGTCGGCGGCGGGCCGACGAATGCCGGGTATCCACTCAAGGCCAGCGTGCCGCCGGGGATACGACTGACCGCAACGCTTAGATACACAAGCCCCGAAGCGTCGGTCTGCACGGCGACCGTGTAGCGACCGCCGGCGCTGTCGGGCGCGCCCGATGTCTGGGCCTGCACAACTTGCGTCCAAAGGACCCGCTGTGAGCCCGACTGCGGCGGCTGAAAACCCGCCTCGGGTTCCAACGTGGAGCCCAGGTACGGCGCCAGCGCGAGCCGATGCTCTTCGGGGTTGGCGGAGTCCCAGCTCAGATAGCGGCGCGCGAACAGCACGGCAAAGCCTTCGGCCGCGCGATCGGCCTGGGCCGAGATAGGAGCAAGCGGACGAGCCAAAGGTGACACCGGCGGATCGATCGCGTAGCGTGCACTCGCGAGCAAGCCGACGACGGCGAGCGACTGCAGCAGTCGGCGCGGCAGGTCGCGCCGCAGGCGCAAACGCCACAGTGGGCTTGGCCTGACCGACACGGCGGCGTGTTGAGGACTCGTCATCGACGACTCACCGTTCGAACCCGAACTCGGCGGCGACCGACGCAGCTGGCGGGTCTGACAACGGCCGCTCGACCGCAGCGGAAACAGGCACGAGCGCGGACGTCCGTGCATCGCCGTCGGTACGAGCGCGAGCGGTAGCGAAAGGTCGGCGCATTCGCCGCGATCGGCGTACCGGATTCCGGTGTGCTGGAGTCGACCCCGGAGTCGGGGGAGTCGCTGTATGAATGCGACCCGCGGCCACCGTAGCCACGCCGGACGCGGCCGACGCAGAACCATGCGGGGCGCGCTGCGAGGCATTGCCGAGAACGAGGACAACCACGACCACCGCGACAAGAGCCAGCAGACCCACGACCAAGAACGCGGCCGGCCGACGTCTCAGTTGGTGACCTCCCGTCGTGAGTGCGGGCCGAAAGGTTCGCGGGGAACCGGCCGAGTCCGCCTGCCCCGCGGCACCAACAGACTCTGGGTGAGCTTCGACGGCGAAGGGCTCCCCCTCGCCGTCGTACTCGTCCTCGGCGTATATGCGGTAGACCGGGCGCGGCTCGCGTCCGAACAGACTCATCGCCGCCACCTGGTTGCCTGCGGGCGAAGGGCACGGGCGACCGGGAGTCGGGCTGGGGGGTTTGCCCGCTCCCGGTCGCGTCCGCGCTGACCGACCGGGAGCTGTGGCGAGCACCGATCGGTCGGAGCGTCGGGCGATCGTCTGCGGTACCGATCTCCGACGTCCGCAGGGACGTGCCTATGTGGGCGAGTGGTTTTCATAGGCCGGTCCCTACGTTTTGAGCCGACCGCGAGACGGCAGCCGGGACATTTGTTCGCGTGCAGGCCGCCGGGACAGACAGCGCCTGTTCGCGGATGGACGGACGGACGCCCTTTACCGAGCCGGTGCCATCGGCCGAGTTGCCCGCAAGCAAGGCACTCAGCCGGGCACGCGCGCGCTGACCGACCTTGCGGTACTTCTCCAGGCTCCAGCTGTGCTGCGCACAAAACGCCGCTGGCGTCTGCTCGGCCCCGACTTGACTGCTCAGCAACAGCCGCTGATCGCGCGTTAGCTCGCGCGAGAATCGAACTATCCGCGCCAACTCTTCTCGTAGCAGCGCCGTGCGCACGACGTCGGCACGCCTGTCGACAAGTAGACGGCAGACGCTCGCGCCGTCCTCACACGGCGGCAGCGGCACCGCCCACGCCATCGCCGCCTCGATCGGGCTGCGACCGCCGAGTGCGCGTTGACGATCCTGGATGCGTGAGCGCAGTCGCTGATCGAGCGCGTTGGCGATGTGCTCGCTGCTTAGGAATGGGCCGCCTGAGGACCCGCAGTCGGCGACCTTCGTGCTCTCGCGAGGGCGGCGGGCGCGCGCAAGCAGCTCGAGCGTCGCCTGGCTGTAACAGTCTTCGAGTTCGGCGCGCCCGAGCCGGTGGGCATGGACGGCAAGCAGCGCGTCGCGTCGTTCCCGCGCGACCAGCGCGACCGCCTCTGTGGGCTCGAGCACGCCGAGGCGCCGCAGGCCACCGCTACGCGACCGGCCCCTGCCGGCAGGCGACGCGAACGGGGGCGTCTCGGCGCCGGCGTGAGCCGGTTGTTGGACGTGGCGTCGGGTAGACACGAGAGCATGTCGGTGCCGGTGGCCCGCACACCCCCCTCCCAATTCATGCACGAGCGCCTGCGCGACTTCGACGCCTACCAGCGCCGCAAACGCCTACTTGGCTTCGTGCTGGCTGTGTTCAAGCGCTTTGACGACGACCAGGCCAGCCAGATGGGCGCTCTGATCGCCTACTACGGATTCTTCTCGCTGTTCCCGCTGCTGCTCGTGTTCGTGACGGTCCTCGGGTTCGTGCTCGAAGGCAGCCCGAGCACGCAGGAAAGCGTGTTGCACTCAACGCTGAGCCAGTTTCCGGTCATCGGCTCGCAACTGCAGAGCAACGTCCATTCTCTGAAAGGCAGCGTGCCGGCGCTCGCGATCGGGCTGATTGGCGCCACGCTCGCCGGCCTTGGCATCACCGGCGCGACACAGAGCGCCTTCAACAACGTGTGGCAGATCCCGCGCAAGCGCCAGCTTGGCTTTCTAGCCTGGCGCGTGCGCGGCATCGGCCTGCTCACAGTCTTCGGGGCGCTGCTGATCGTCTCCACCGCCGCCGCTGCTTATGTCACGGCCCAGACGACAGGACTTAGCGGAGTACTGGTCGGTGTGGCGGTGGCCCTGGTGGCGAACCTGTTGCTGTTCTTCGCCGTCTTTCGGATCCTCACCGCCGAGGAGATCGGCACGCGCGAGTTGATCCCAGGCGTGATCGTGGCCGCGATCCTGTGGCAGCTGCTGCAGCACGTAGGAGGCTTCTATGTCGATCACGTCGTGCGCCACGCCAAGGAGACCTCAGGTGTGTTCGCCTTTGTGCTCGGCCTGCTCACGTGGCTTTACCTCGGCGGTCAGGTGACCATCTTGGCCGCCGAGGTCAACGTCGTGCGCGCGCGGCGACTGTGGCCGCGCAGACTGTTCGAAGACGCCTAGCAGCCGCCCACGTCAGGCCGGGGCCGCTTTGCGCCGCTACCCCTTGAAGATCGATCTGCCGCGGCTATACTAACTACACTTTCGTAAGCTCATATGGAGTGTATACCGATGGCTTCGACTCCCCCAACCACCCCAGATCCCACTGACCAGCGCAAGCCCGTGCTGCGACTGATCCCGCTCGAGGACACAGTCGTGTTCCCGAGCATGGGCATCACACTGACCGTCGACGTCGGCGATGACGAGCGCGTGGTGCTGGTGCCGCGCCACGAGAACGAGTTCCTCGAGGTCGGCACGATCGCCGAGGTCTCAGAGCAACTGCGCCTGCCCGGCGGCGCTCGCGCCGTGGCGCTCTCCGGCGAGCACCGCGCGTTGATCGGCGCCGCCCAGACTGGGCCCGAAGGAGAGCTGCGCGTCGAGGTAGACGAGCGGCCCGATGATGTGCCGGTGGACAAGCGCACGCGCGAGCTCGAGCGCGAGTACCGCGCGATCGTCGAGGAGATCCTCGAGCTGCGCGGCGACGACGGACGCATCGCGGCATTCCTGCGCGCGATCGTTGAGCCCGGGCCGCTGGCCGATTCGGCCGGCTACTCCCCCAACTTGACCTACGAACAGAAGGTGCAGTTGCTGCGCACGCTTGACGTGACCGACCGCCTGGAGCTGTCGGTGAAGCTGCAACGCGACAGCTTGGCCGAGCTGCAGGTACGCAAGCGCATCCGCGAGGACGTCCAAGAGGGGGCCGACAAGCAGCAGCGCGAGTACTTCCTGCGCAAGCAGATGGAGTCGATCCGCAAGGAGCTAGACGAAGACGAGGGCTCGATCGTGGAGGAGTACAAGGCCAAGATCGAGGCGGCCGAGATGCCGCAGGATGTGCAGGAGCAGGCCCTGAAGGAGCTGGGTCGCCTGGAGCGGATGGGCGAGCAGACCGGCGAGTCCTCGATGATCCGCACCTACCTGGATTGGCTGATCGCGGTGCCGTGGAGCAAGCGCTCAGACGAGCACCTGGACCCGGTCGCCGCGCGCGAAGTGCTCGACGCCGACCATGCAGGGTTGCAGGACGTCAAGGACCGCATCACCGAGTACCTGGCGGTGCGCAAGCTGCGCCAGGACCGCAACATCGAGGCCGACCCGAAGTCGGGCGCGATCCTGACCTTGATCGGACCGCCCGGAACGGGAAAGACCTCGATCGGCGAGTCGATCGCTCGTGCCCTGGGGCGCGAGTTCGTGCGCATGTCGCTTGGCGGCGTGCGCGACGAGGCGGAGATCCGCGGGCACCGGCGCACCTACATCGGCGCACTGCCAGGGCGGCTGGTGCGCGCCCTGCGCGACGCGGGGACGATGAACCCCGTGATCCTGCTCGACGAGGTCGACAAGGTGGGCGCGGACTGGCGCGGCGACCCTTCGGCGGCGCTGCTGGAGGTGCTCGATCCCGCTCAGAACCACTCCTTCCGCGACCACTACCTAGACGTCGAGCTGGATCTCTCCCAGGTGATGTTCCTGGCGACGGCCAACGTCGCGGACACGATCCCTGGGCCGCTACTCGACCGCATGGAGGTGATCCGTTTCGACGGCTACACCTCCGAGGAGAAGCTGGCGATCGCCAAGGGCTACCTGTGGCCGCGCCAGCGCGACCGCAACGGCCTGCGCGAGGAGGAGGTGAGCGTCTCCGACGAGGTGCTACGAAGCGTCATCGCCGAGTACACGCGCGAGGCTGGCGTGCGCAACCTCGAGCGCGAGCTTGGCACGGTGCTGCGCAAGACCGCCACCCAGATCGCGCAGGGCAAGCTGGAGCCGCCCGTGGAGATCGATCTGGAGCGGGTGCGCGACGCGCTCGGGCGCCAGAAGTTCTTCCAAGAGTCCGCGGCGCGCACGGCAACGCCGGGCGTGGCGACAGGACTGGCGGTGACCGGGACCGGCGGCGATGTGCTGTTCGTGGAGGCGACCGCGATGAAGTCGAGCGGCGGCTCGGGAAACGGGCTAGTGCTGACCGGGCAACTCGGCGACGTGATGAAGGAGTCGGCGCGGATCGCGCTCTCCTATGTGCGCGGGCACGCCGAGGAGCTTGGGATCGAGGAGAGCGTGTTCGAGGGAAGCGAGTTCCACGTCCACGTCCCGGCCGGCGCGATCCCCAAGGACGGTCCGAGCGCGGGCGTGACGATGGTGACGGCGCTTGCCTCGCTGCTGTCCGGACGACCGGTCAAGCACACGGTCGGGATGACCGGCGAGGTCACCCTGCAAGGGCGCGTGCTGCCGATCGGAGGGCTCAAGCAGAAGGCACTTGCCGCCCACGCTGCCGGGCTGACCGACGTGATCCTGCCCGAGCGCAACCGCGGCGATCTCGACGACATACCCGAGGAGGTGCGCGAGCAGATGGGCTTTCACCCAGTGATGTCAATCGATGAAGTACTCGAGCTGGCACTGGAGCCCGCCCCGAAGCGGCCTAAGGTCGCTCAGGTCTCCTAGCGGGACGCCGAGCCGGCGAGGAAGATCGACAGATGGCCTCCAAGCCACGCAGATGCCAGCCGGTACCGGTGCAGGTCCGCCAGACAGCGGACCTGCTCGAGCGCCGCTGGCAGCTGTCGATCATCTATGCAGCCCTGACCGGCGCAATGCGCTTTAACGAATTCGCGCAAGCCGTCGACGGCATCTCGCCGCGAATGCTGGCCGAGCGGCTGCGCGATCTGGAGGCGGCAGGACTGCTCGAGCGCACCGTACTGCCCACCTCGCCGCCGACCGTCGAGTACCGACTGACCGCGCGCGGGCGGCGATTGGCGCCAGTTATCGAGGCGATGCGTGCTTACGCCGAGGCGGTCGGCTGAGCCGCCACACCGAGCGCCGAGTCGCCCTCGTGGCAGCCGGCGGCGTCCAGAGCGGCGCCAACGAGCTGGCCACCCTCGCACTCCTGCGCAAGCACCGCGCGACGGGGGTTGCGCACTCCGATCGCACCTGCCAGCCCACCGCCAGCCACGAGCAGAGCGGCGATGCCAAGGCCGAGGTGGAAGGCTTCCAGCGAGGCTTCGTCGGCGGCGGCAGTCACGGCACTGGCCTGTACGGGCGGCAGCCCCTTCGTGTTCGGACGACCCAACGGCAGCTTCTTGGCTTCCGCGACGGCCGCGTCAGCCCGGGGGCCGAGTGGGTGGCCGGCGAGGTTGGCATCAAGGCCCGACACGAACGACGCCGCCACTGCCGCTCCGACGGCAGCAGTGCCAAGCAGCCCAGCGATCCGCGCCACGGCGTTGTTGACGGCCGAGGCGATCCCGGCCTGGCCGGTGTCCACGCCCGCAAGCACCGCCGCGGTAAGGGGAGCCACGGTCATCGACAGCCCAAGCGAGAAAACGAGGATGCCAGGCAGCACGTCGGTGACGTAGTTCACGTGCACGCCGATGCGCTGGAACAGCAGCAATCCGCACGCCGCGACCAACGGACCGGCGCCCATGAAGAAGCGCGGGCCGTGGCGATCGGCAAGCGCGCCGAAGCGCTTTGAGAGGGCAAACATGACAAGCGTCGCCGGCAGCGTCGCCAATCCGCTTTGAAGGGGGGTGTACCCGCCGATCTGTTGCAGGAAGATCGTCAGGAAGAAGAACAGGATCGCCAGGCCGGCGTACATCGCCAGCGTCTCGACGTTGCCGGCGGAGAAGTTGCGGCGGCGAAACAGGCTCAAGGGCAACATCGGATCGCGTGTGCGCGACTCTCGCAACAGGAAGCAGGCCAGCAGCGCCACGCCGGCGATCATCGGAAACCACACCGCCGGCGAGCCCCATCCCAGGCGCGGCTGCTCGATCAGAGCAAACACCGGCCCGCCAAGGCCCAGAGCACATAGAAGGGCGCCAACGAAGTCAACTTTGCGCGTGCGCTCGCGCTGCGGCTCGGCGCGCGGAATCACCGTCAAGATCAGCCCGACGCAGATCGCCACCAGCGGCAGGTTGATCAAGAAGATTGCTCGCCACGAGGTGATCTGAAGCAGCTCGCCGCCGGCCAGCGGCCCTAGCACGGTGGCGATCCCGCCCCAGGCTGTCCAGCTGCCGATAGCCGGTCCGCGCTCTGACTCCTTGAAAGTTGCGACGATCACCGCCAGAGCGCTCGGGGTGAGCAGCGCGCCCGCGACGCCCTGCAGCGCCCGCGCGGCGATCAGCAGACCGATCGTCGGCGCCAGCGCACACAGCAGCGAGGCCGCGCCGAAACCACCCACGCCAAGCGCGAAGATCCGCCGCTCGCCATAGAGATCACCGAGCGAGCCGCCGACCAGGATCAGCGAGCCGAGCGTGAGCAGGTAGGCGTTGACGACCCATTGCTGCGCGGCCAAGCCGCCGCCGAGGTCGCGCTGAATCGTCGGCAGCGCCACGTTGACGACGGTGCTGTCGAGCAGCGCGATGCTCGAACCGAGAATGCAAGCGACCAGGGTAAGTCGCTTGCGGGTGGCGGGGTCGCTCAGAACACGCTCGCGCAGGGACACAACGGGTTCACGCTACTGCGTACAACGGGGAGCATCGCAAAACACGCCCCAAATCCAAACCCTTTCAGGCCGCGTCGGCCAGTGACCAGGCTGTCTTGCCTTCGCGCTCTGTCTTCACGACGATGCCCTCGGCGGCGAGCTTGCGCAGATCCCCGTTGAGGCTGGTGGTGCTCATCGCGGTGACCACCACCAACTCGCCGATCGTGTGCGAGCCATGCTCGAGCACTCCTAAGATCGCTTCGCGTACATCGTCTGTAACCGCCGCCTGCTTGCGAGCGGCACGCCGTCTCCGGACGGTTGGGACGGCAGCAGCGCGGGCGGCCGGTTGGCGTGTTCTGTCCTTGCGCGGTGTCGCGGCCTTGCGAGGCCGAGCCGGCGCAGCCGCCTCGGCCTCGCGGGCGACGTCGAGATCGAGGGCAGCGGCGGCATGCAGCAACTGCTCGTACTCGGCAAGCGCCGGGCGCAGCTGCTCCAGGCGCGCTTCGATCTCGCTGCGGATCTCGCTCAACAGGTCTGTGGCCATGCGTTCCCTTCGAGTCGCGGTGTGCGGTCGAGCATTCTCGCATCCGGACGCGCGATCGGAAGATCCGACTACGCTCGACTCCGCGAGAAGGGATTAGTAGCGCAGGTCGCGGTCGCGAACTTCACGTTCGACAGGTGGCACTTCGCGCCGTCCCGCCCACACACCGAACCACAGTGACAGAACTAGCCCGACGATCCCGACGATCATCAGTACCAACCCGACGACCTGAAGATCGATGCCGCTGACGGTGGCGGTCACCGCGTAGCGAAGGATTGCCCCGATCGCGATCAGCAGCAGGGAGGAGCCATAAGTCATCTTTTTGTGGATACCCGGCCGAGCATGATTCAAACGCTGCCGCTGATCACCCAGCCGCCGGAACGTATGCGAACATATGTTTGTGCGCTGGAACAATCTCAGCGAGCGAGCCGACGAGCAGCGCCGGCTCTCCGGCTACCGCGATGAGGCTGTCGTCCGTCACTTCGACGCCCCTGAGGCTCTGGACATGCGCTTCTACGAGGTACGAGCGCGGTCGGTGCTCAATCGCGTCCCCGCGGCTTCGCGGATGCCCTTTCGCTGGACGATCAACCCCTACAGGGGGTGCGGGCATGCATGCGTGTACTGCTTCGCGCGACCCACCCACTCCTTCCTGGGCTTCAACGCCGGCCGCGACTTCGAGCGTGAGATCGTCGTCAAGGTCAACGCGCCAGAGGTCCTGCGCGCCGAGTTGGCCCGTCCCTCGTGGAAAGGTGAGCACGTCGCGCTGGGCACCAACACCGACCCCTACCAATGGGTGGAGGGCCGCTACCGGCTGATGGCCGGCATCTGGGAGGCACTTCGCGACGCAGCCGGCGGGGCGGGCAATCCGTGTTCTGTGCTCACAAAGTCGCCGCTGCTGCTGCGCGACCTGCCGTTGCTGCGAGAGATTGCCGCGCGTACGAGGATCGCCGTAAGCCTGTCGATCCCGACACTAGACGAGCGTGCGTGGCGCGCGACCGAGCCGCACACGCCGCACCCACGTGCCCGGTTGGAGGCGGTTGCTGAGCTCAACCGCAACGGCATACCCACGGGCGTGCTGATCGCCCCGCTGATGCCTGGGATCAATGACGCCGCCGAACAGGTCGAGCCGCTCTTGCGGGCGGCGCGCGATGCCGGCGCAACCAGCATCGGCGGCCTGGCGTTGCATCTGCGCTCAGGCGTCAAGGAGGTGTTCATGGAGTGGCTGCACGCCCAGCGCCCTGACCTGGTGGAGCGGTATGAGCGTCTATACGAGAAAGGCGCCTATGCGCCGAAGGCCGAGCGCGAACGCCTATCGGGGCTCGTGCGTGGGCATGGTCGGGCAAGCCTGTTCAGGCTGACTCCCCCCTCTTCACAGACATCGGCGCCCGCCCGCTCTCCCAAACCGTCTAAGCCGACGCAGCAAGCGCTCTTCTAGCCAGCCATCTCACATGCTCTCGGGAGGCCGACGCCCGCGCTTGCGCTCCGAGGCATGTCGCTTGGCCTGAAGGCGACGCTCGCGCGAGGCCGCACTCGGCCGAGTGGTGCGCCGGCGCTTGGGGCGCACGAGCGCGACTGAGATCCGCTCGCCGAGACGTTCGAGCGCAAGCTCTCTGTTGCGCAGCTGTGAGCGCGAGTCCTGAGCGACCGCCGTCACCTGTGCGCCCAAGCGCGCCAGCAGGCGCGCGCGCTGCGAATCGCTGAGCGAAGTCGAGGCGAGCACGTCGAAGCTGGCTTCAACGCGAGAGGCGGTGACGTTGGCGTGTTGCCCGCCTGGGCCCGAGGAGCGGCTCGTTCGCTGAGTGATCTCGGCAAGCGGGATCGAGAGATCCTCGTTTACCTGTAGGCGCGGAGGTGAAGGGTCTGGGTTCACCCCCCTACTGTGACGGTCATCGCACCTCGAAGGATCGGGAGCCATCCGCGATCGGCGCCGTCGGGAGCTCGACGTCCAAGAGGGCCTCGACCGCGTCCGTCGCGACCGGCCCGCCGGTGAATGAACCCTGAACCATGGTGCAGCCCATCGCCTGCAGCATGGTGCTCTGCTCTGCGGTCTCGACACCTGTGGCGATCACCGTCAGTGACAGGTCACGCCCAAAGACGATGATGGCCTCGAGCAACCAGCTGCGGTAGCCCTCGTCCTCTGAGGCGGCTATCGAGGCACAGTCCAGCTTCAGGGCGTCCAGCGGCATCTGGCGTAGGTCCGAGTGCCGCGCGTAGCCGCTGCTGCCGAAGTCGTCGATCGCGGTCTGGACCCCAAGCTGCCTGACCTCCGCAAGTCGTTCGGCGCTCACAGCAATGTCGCGCATCACCGTCGGCTCGGCGACTTCGAGCGTGAGCCGCGAGGGCTCGATCCCGGACTGTTGCAGCGCCCGGCGAACGTCGGTCACGAATGCGTCTCGGTTCAGCTGATTGGCAGAGACCTTGACCGAGACGCCGACGCGGTGGCCAGCCACGTTCCATGCGGCGGTCCTGGTGCAGGCCTCTTCGATCATCCAGCGGCCGATTGGGACGATCTGCCCGCTTTCCTCAGCCAAAGGGATGAAGTCGCCGGGCGGCAGAACGCCCTGCTTGGGATGGGCCCAGCGGATAAGCGCCTCAAGGCCCACCACCGTTCGCCTGCCGAGATCGTAGATCGGCTGGTAGAGCAGGAAGAACTCGCCTTCCTGCAGGGCGGCGTTCAGCTCATCCTCGAGCACAGCGCGACTCTCGATGATCGTGCGCATGTTCGCGTTAAAGAGCGTGTAGCGGTCCTTGCCCGCCGCCTTAGCCGCGGCCAGCGCGACTTGCCCATCGCGCAAGAGGTCATCGGGGGTCTCATACCGACCGAAAGCGACGCCGATGCTCGCGGTCGAGAAGAAGCGCGGCCCGATCTCGTCGAGCTCTATTGGCTTGTGCAGCTCTTCGATGATCCGCCGGGCCAGCGAGTCCAACCGCACCCCCCGGGCTGCCGACTCGACGAGCACGACGAACTTGTCCGCGCCGAGACGGCCTACCGTGTCCTCGCCTCTCACAACGCCGGCAAGCCGCCCAGCAAAGACCTTCAGAACCTGATCGCCCGCCGCCTCTCCGAGCTTCTCGTTGATCTGCTTGAACCAATCGATGTCGATCAGCAGCGCTCCGGCGAGCATCCCTGATTGGCGTCCCGTTCGCGCGACCATCCGCTCGGCACGGTCCAGCGTAAGCGCCCGGTTGGGAAGCCCGGTGAGCGAGTCATAAAGGTCAGACTCGGGCAGCTTGCGGCTCTTTGGCGCCGGCTGGCGCGGACGGTCGCTGCCAAGGAAGAAGACCAGCAAGCCAAACAGAATGCTGAACAGGGCGCCAGCTATAAGCAGCGCCAGCGCACCCCCGTCCGTGAGCATGTTTGCCACAGGGGCCGGAGCCGGTCCGAATGTCCTCGCGGTCCATCCGTTGTGAAGATCGAAAACCTGCGTCGTCGCGCTTGGCTGCGACACGCCGCTGCCAAAGACGACGTGGGAAGAGCCCGTCTTGTGGCGAAGGCGGACGGCGTACTGCGCGTTCCCGCGTAGCACCTGGCGCAGCAGCACCTCGGGCGCGACCACCTCGCGCAGCCAGCCCACGAACGCCTCTCTGCGACTCGTGACGGTGGGTGGCAACGCGTTGCCTATGTACACCGGTATCTCGATGCTCAACGCCGGGCCGCGCCCCGACGAGGCGCGCCTGTAGATGATCCGTCCGGTGTCTCGGGACGCCAGCAGACCAGAGGTCACCACGCAGTAGCCGGCTTTTGAGGATCTCGCTAGGTTCCTTGTCAACTCAACTGCAGCCGAACAGGAGGGATGCGCACCGGCGTGCGCGGCCTGGAGGGCGCCGACCACAGGCAGCGGCGTGCGCGTCCCCACAAGGGCTGGCGCACTGCCAGCGCTGCTTGTCGCGAGCGTCGAAGGCGCCGGTGCCGGTGCCGGTACCAACGCGACAAGGCCGAGCTTTTCAAGCTCGGGATAGCGATGGAGCGCCTCTGACCATTTCACCCACCTGGTGAATTCGGCGACCGTTGCCTTCGGGTGACCGGCAAAGAACGTGCTCGCTCCGATGACGAGATCTTCCTCGTGCTGGATGGCCGGCTTCAGCTCGGAAGCGATCGCCGCCGACGTCCGTTCGATACCAGCCGACGTGCGCGGGAACGCCTTGCCGACACTGGCGGCGTCCGAGCGCGCCACGGCGTGTGCACCCATGATCGAAGCGACAATGCCGGCCACGACGCACGCCACGGCCACAATCGCCCAGATGACGCGCCGATCCATGGCCAAGCGCTTCAAATAACTTGGCAAACGCTTCAGATCCTCGGGCAAACGCTTCACGCGCCCAAGTCCGCGGGAGCTCGGCACGGTCGGCTCGGGGGCGTCCTCGCCAGTGTCGTCGCCCGTTTGCATGATGCCTCCAGTTTCGGCTCATGAGCGCCGGAGGTTTAGCGCCGCAAACCGCTGTCGGTCTGCGGGATCACCGATTGAGCGTGCGGAGCGGCAGCTCTACTTAACCCCTTCTTAGCCCCACGACAGGCAAAGCCGCCAAAACTCCAATCGGGGCGGCCGGATTTGAACCGGCGACCCCCTGCTCCCAAAGCAGGTGCGCTACCAGGCTGCGCCACGCCCCGATGAGCACTAAGAGTAGACGCCGCTGCTAGGGTCCGCCGCGCCATGGCCGAGATCCTGCCCCTGCGTGCGCTGCACTACGACACCAACCTCGCCGGTGAGCTCGCCGATGTGACCTCACCGCCCTACGACGTGATCGACGCCAAGCAACGTCAGACGCTCCTTGGACGCTCGCCATTGAACGTCGTCGCCGTAGACCTTCCCAAGGCCGAAGAGGGTTCAACGACCGACCCATACGCCCGCGCTGGCGAGCTGTTCGAGGCGTGGCAGATGCAAGGCATCCTTGTGCGCGACCCCGAGCCCGCCCTTTGGGCTCACACCCAGACCTACACAGGGCCCGACGGGCACGCCCGCACGCGCAAGGGGTTCTTCTGCCGCGTACGCATCGAGGGCTATGGACCCGGCAGAGTCCGGCCTCACGAGCGCACGCACCCGGGGCCCAAGGAGGACCGGCTGCGGCTGATGCGCGCCACCCGCGCCAACCTCTCCCCCATCTTCTCGCTCTTCTCCGACCCGACCGGCGCCGCCTGGCGGGCGCTCGAGCCCTCAACCGCCGAGGATCCGTGGGGGGAGGTCACCGACGCCGACGGCACGACACATCGCCTGTGGCGGACGAGCGACCCAGACGTGATCGCAGCCGTTCAGGCCGCAACACAAGATGTCGAGCTGCTGATCGCCGATGGACACCACCGCTACGAGACCGCTAACACCTATGCTCAGGAGATCGGCGGCGCAACCGGGTCGGCGGCGCGGGGTGAGCACCGTTACCTGTTGATGTGCCTAGTGGCACTGGAGGATCCAGGGCTGACTGTGTTCCCCACTCACCGCCTCGTGAGCAACCTCGACGCCGAGCGCCGCCAGGCGCTGCGAACCGTCCTGGAGCGAGACTTCGATCTGAGCGAGGTTCCCCTGGATCGGATAGCGCCCGAGCCGGGGATCGGGCCGCTTGAACTGGGCTACATCGACTCCTTCCACGGCAAGCCATACCGGCTGAAGCTAAAGGACCAGGCGATCGCCGACGCAGCGCTCCCCGGCTTCTCAGCTGCCTACCGCCAACTGGACACCGGTGTACTCGAGGCACTGCTGCTGAAGGGAGCGCTCGGGCTCAGCGACGATGACATTTCGCACTTCAACGGGCTCTTCTACGCGCGCAGTACCGAGGAGGCCGTGCGCATGGTCTCCTCAAGCGAATACGAGGCCGCCTTTCTGATGCGACCCACTCCCGTCTCGCAAGTCAGAGACGTCGCGGCCAGCGGTGAGAACATGCCTCCGAAGTCGACATTCTTCTACCCCAAGCTACTGACCGGCTTGCTCTTTAACCCCCTTTCGTAGGGCAAAGAGCGTCGATACCATCTAAGGGAGGGTGCTGTGACTACCCAATCGGAAGGTGTTGCAGTCATGAAGGCAAGTGTGAGGCGCAAGGACTCGAAGTTCGGGCACACGGTGCGGGTGCGCGATCACCAGTTGACGGTGGACGAGCCGCTGGACTCTGGAGGTGAGGACGCGGGACCAGATCCGCAAGAGCTGCTCGCGGTCAGCCTCGCCTCTTGCACGGCGATCACGATGGAGATGTATGCCGCGCGCAAGGGCTGGGATATCGGGAGCGTGGAGGTCGAGGTTCAGTACAGCCCCGCCGAGCGCGGCTGTCCCACCCGCTTTGACACGGTGTTGCGACTTCCAGAGGATCTACCCCAGGAGCAGGTCGAGCGTCTGCAGGTGATCGCGGCTAAGTGCCCCGTACACCGTACGCTCGACGGCGAGGTGATGTTCAAGGAGCGTGTAGAGCGCATGAGCGTCGTAGCTTGAGCGAACGTGCGGAGCAGGTGCTTGCCGCCGTGCTCGTGCCAGTGTTTCGAGACCCCGACGGCGAGCTGCGCCTCGTGCTGACCAAGCGCCGCGCCGATCTGCGCCGGCACGCCGGTGAGATCTCCTTTCCAGGCGGACGTCGCGACCCGAGCGACAGCGACCTGACCGAAACCGCGCTACGCGAGGCCGAAGAGGAGATTGGTCTGGCGCGAGCCGAGGTGCGAGTGGTCGCGGCGCTCACGCCCACCTCGACGTTCGCCACCAACTACACGATCCATCCGTTTGTCGCAATGCTCGCCCATAACCCGAGCCCGCGACAGTGGCGAGCGTCGGAGCGCGAGGTCGAGACCGTGCTCGAGCCCTCGCTCGCCTCCCTCTCCTCAGCGCGCGGACTGACTACGATCAGTCGTCGCGGCTTTACCTTCGAGACCGACGCCTACTTGTTCGATGGGCAGGTCGTCTGGGGCGCAACGGCGCGCATCCTCGATGATCTACTCGTCCGCGCCCCGAACCTGTTCGGAGACTATTCCGGCCCCTTGGCGACGGGGACACCCACGAGGCTTCCCCACTCCGTCCAAGAGCCGTCGTAGTTCTTTACGTGCTCCTGGCCAAGCAGCTCGTGCAGAACGAACCACGTGTGAGCCGAGCGCTCGCCGATGCGGCAATAGGCGATGACGTCCTCGCCGTCGAGCACTCCCTTTGACCCGTACAGCTCGCGTAGCTGCTCGGCCGACTTGAATGTGCCGTCCTCGTTGACGGCCTGGGCCCACGGGATCGAGGCGGCACCGGGGATGTGACCGGCCCGCTGGGCCCCCTCCTGCTCATAACCGCTCGGAGAGATGATCTCGCCGGCAAACTCGGCCGGTGAGCGCACGTCAACGAGGTTCGTCGAGTCGCCAATCGACGCCAATACCTCCTCGCGCCGAGCGCGAATCGCGTCGTCTCCTGGCTTGGCACTGAAACTCGCGGGCTCATAGCCGGGTACATCGCTGCTAGTCGGGCGGCCATCGGCAATCCACTTTTCGCGTGGACCGTTGAGCAGTAGCACCTTGTCGTGACCGTAGTACTTCAGGTACCAGTACGTATAAGCGGCAAACCAATTGTTGCGATCCCCGTAGAGCACGATCGTGTGGCCGCTGGATATGCCACTACGTGAGAAGAGCGCCGAGAAATCCTCCGCTCCAAGAAAGTCGCGTCTGAGCTGATCCTGGAGATCCTCCTTCCAGTCGAACCCAATCGCGCCTGGTATGTGGGCCTCGGCGTAGAGCTTGGGGTTCTCGTCGACCTCGACTATGCGGATCGAATCCTCGCCGAGATGTTGCTCGAGCCACTCAGGCTCAACGAGCACGTCCTTCGCATATGCAGACACTGGAATGTCCTCCTTGTGTCTAGAAGCCTTGCTATTAGTTAGAAGCCTCGCTGTAAAACCGATCGGCTTTTAGGTATATGGCTCAGCATAGCGCCCCGAGAGCACATACTCGATCGCCCGTCGAGCCTCGATCAACCATCTGCCGGGATCCTCCGCCGGGACTTGCCCAATCGCCACGGCCGGGATCGAATTGCTTGCCGCTGTCTCCAATGCGGCGAGCTCCCATTCTCCCGGCTCGTATACGAAACCACGCATCGAGCTGTCGATCGCGCCGAGTAGAAAGCGCTCCGGAGAGACACTCGTCAGCCAGCAGACAACGGCGACGTGCTCCAGCGCCGCAAGCAGCGGGCCGAGTCGCTCCGCATCCTCGATCACGCCCAGGGCGTTGCCGTCCTGCCCGAGAGCTTCGGCCAGGGCCGATGCCCTCTCGCCGCCGCCAACGATCAGAAACCTGGCCACGAAGGCGATCTTACGGGCGATCGGCAAAGGGACGCCGCGACCTCACAGGGTCGCGGCGTCCTTGTCGAGGAGACCGGCACGCTGAACCGCAGAACCAGGATCGCTGTGGAAGCGCCGCGGGAGAGGTTGGGTAACGACACCCCCGGTGACCCCTGTCTACTCGTGCTCAGTCACTCACGTTGTTTACATCGCTCCTCGCTGTCCAGGCGTACTTTCCCTCGCCAGCTTGTCAGCAAGAGAACGAGACGTATGAAAACAGACTATCCCGGATATGTCAAGTATGGTCTCTTTGTATCCCTGGCGCCGGCCGCAAGCGGCGCTCGAATACCATCCGCTGCACGATGCGCGAGCCCGCCCCCACCACCGAGGACATCGTGACGATGGACAAGATCGTCGCGCTGTGCAAGCGCCGCGGCTTCATCTTCCCCTCCTCGGAGATCTACGGCGGGGTCGGCTCGACCTATGACTTCGGCCACTACGGCGTGCTGCTCAAGGGCAATGTCAAGTCCGAGTGGTGGCGGGCGATGTTGCAGGAGCGCGACGACATCGTTGCCTTGGACTCGGCGATCCTCCAGCACCCGCGCGTTTGGGAGGCCTCCGGGCACCTCGCGGGCTTCACCGACCCGCTGGTCGATTGCAAGACCTGCGGGCAGCGCTTTCGCGCCGATCATCTCGCAGACTTGCCCTGCGGGCGCAAGCCCTCCAAGCATCCCGGCGAGACCGACGACTGCGACCTGACCGAGGCACGCGACTTCAACCTGATGTTCGAGACGACAATCGGCCCCGTCAAGGAGTCGGGCGCCACCGCCTACTTGCGACCCGAGACGGCACAGGGGATCTTCATCAACTTCAAGAACGTCCTGCAGTTCTCGCGCAAGAAGCCCCCGTTCGGCATCGCCCAGATCGGCAAGTCCTTCCGTAACGAGATCACGCCCGGCAACTTCATCTTCCGAACGCGTGAGTTCGAGCAGATGGAGATGGAGTTCTTCGTTCCGCCGGACGAAGCCCAGCGCTGGTTCGAGCACTGGCTGCAGCAACGGATGCGCTGGTATGTGGACCTGGGTCTGCGACCTGATCACCTGCATCTCAGGGCTCACGACGCCGATGAGCTCTCGCACTACTCCTCGGGAACGAGCGACGTCGAGTACCTGTTTCCGATCGGCTGGTCAGAGCTCGAGGGAATCGCTAACCGCGGCAACTTCGACCTTACTCAGCATGCGGAGTTCTCCGGCGAGAAACTCGAGTACTTCGACCCGGAGACCAAGGAGCGCTACGTCCCGCACGTGATCGAGCCGGCAGCGGGCGCCGACCGCGCAACGCTCGCCTTTCTCGTCGACGCCTACGACGAGGAGGAGGTCGGCGGTGAGCAGCGCACCCTCTTGCGTTTGCATCCGCGACTGGCCCCGGTCAAGGTCGCCGTGCTGCCTCTGGTCAAGAAGGACGGCCAGCCTGAGTTCGCGCGCAAGATCTATGAGGATCTACGTGGGCGCATGCAAAGCGAGTACGACGAGGGCGGTTCGATCGGCAAGCGCTACCGCCGCCAAGACGAGATCGGCACGCCCTGGGGTGTGACAGTCGATCACCAGTCCTTGGAGGACGGAACAGTCACCCTGCGCGACCGCGACACACTCGCACAGGAGCGCATCGCGGTCGATGAGCTTGCCGGCGAGCTGGAAGCACGCATGGCGGCGCCTTGGCAAACATCCAAGCTTCAGAGATAGGAGAGAGATGGACTTCGACCTGACCGACGAGCAGCAGCTGATCCGCCAGACCGCGCGGGAGTTCACAGAGAAAGAGATCGTGGTGCAATCGCGCGAAAACGCCCGCAACCACCACTTCGACTTGGACTTGGTCAAGAAGGTCGCCGCCCAGGGCTACCTCGGCGCGATCGTCCCGCAAGAGTACGGTGGGGCGGGGCTCGACTATTTCAGCTACGGCCTGGTCGTGGAGGAGATCGGTCGCGGAGACTCGGCCATCCGTACGGTCATCTCGGTCCAAACCTCGCTCGTATGCTCAGGGCTTGTGAAGTTCGGCACCGAGGAGCAGAAGCACAAGTACTTGCCGAAGCTCTGCTCGGGCGAGTGGCTGGCGTGCTTTGGGCTGACCGAGCCCGACACGGGCTCGGACGCCGCTAACCAGAAGACACGCGCGCGCAAGACCGACTCCGGATGGGTGATCAACGGAGCAAAGATGTGGATCTCGATGGGCAACTACGCGAAGCTGGCGGTGATCTTCGCGCAGACCGACCCGGAGCTCGGGCACAAGGGCGTCGCGTGCTTCCTGGTGGATACCGACCAGCCTGGCTACAAAGCGCAGACGATCGAGCACAAGATGGGGCTGCACGCCTCCGACACCGCATCCATCTCACTGGAAGACGTCGAGGTCTCAGACGAGGATATGCTCGGTCAGGTCGGGGACGGCTTCAAAATCGCGATGTCCAATCTCGATTCGGGGCGCTACTCGGTAGCGGCGGGCTGCGTTGGCATCTGCCAGGGATGCGTGGAGGAGTCCGTCAAATACTCCAAGGAGCGCGAGCAGTTCAGCCGGCCGATCGCGAGCTTCCAGCTGGTACAGGCGATGATCGCCGACATGGTGCTGAAGACCGATGCCTCACGCATGCTGGTGTGGCGTGCCGGTTGGCTGAAGGACCAAGGCCGGCCAAACACGCTCGAGACCTCAATCGCCAAGTTGCATGCGACCGAGGCGTCGCTCGAGTGCGCGAACATGGCGATCCAGGTACATGGCGGTGCCGGCTACGTGGACGATCACCCGGTGGAGCGCTATTTCCGCGACGCGCGCGTGACCACGCTCTACGAGGGCACATCCCAGATCCAGAAGCTGATCATCGGGCGCGCGATGACGGGCGTCAATGCGCTCGTGCCGTCATAGATGAGCGACTCGGCGGCGCAGAAGATCGGTGTCCTAGGCGCTGGCACGATGGGTGCGGGCATAGCCCAGCTTGCTTGCAGGAGCGGGGCGCAAACGTTGCTGCACGACCCTTTCCCAGAGGCGCTCGCACGCGGCGCTCAGAGCGTACGCGCAGGCATTGACAAGGAAGCCGCCAAGGGCAAGCTGAGCGAGTCGCAGGCGAGTGCCGCCGCCGACCGACTTGAGATCGTCGAGGGCCTCGATGCCTTCGCCGCCTGCGATCTCGTGATCGAGGCGGCGCCCGAGCGCCTGGACATAAAGCACGACCTCTACACGTCGCTCTCGCGGATCGTGCGCGAGGACTGCGTGCTGGCCAGCAACACCTCCTCGCTACCGATCACCGCGATCGCCGCAGGCGCCACCCATCCCGAGCGCGTGGTCGGCATGCACTTCTTCAATCCCGCGCCGATCATGCGCCTGCTCGAGGTGATCGCCGGCGTTCTCTCCGACGAGCGATCGCTGGCGCTCGCACACGCCACGGGCCAGGCAATGGGCAAGGACGTGATCCGTGCCGCCGACGGGCCCGGCTTCATCGTCAACCGCTGTAACCGCCCGTTCGGCCTGGAGGCGCTGCGTCTGCTCTCCGAGCAAGTTGCCGACATTGCGACGATCGACAGGATTGTGCGCATGGGCGGCGGCTTTAAGATGGGGCCGTTCGAGTTGAGCGACCTCGTCGGCGTGGACACCGGCTTCGACGTTTCCAAGAGCTTCTACGAGCTGAGCTTCGGCGAGCCGCGCTGGCGCCCTTCGCCGATTCAGGCGAGCCGCGTGGCCGCGGGGCTTCACGGTCGCAAGAGCGGGCGCGGCTACTACGACTACGCGGGCGAGGGGCCATATCGAGTACCCGACCCTGACCCACCGACCGGCGGCGGCGACGCGATCGTCCTCGGTGACTCGTCGCTGGCGGTAAGCCTGCGTTCGCGAGTCGCTGGCGAGAGTGGACCGCGAATAGAGGTCGATGGTCTGGGAGGCACGGTCTCCGGGGAGCCTTTCTACGCGATGGTTCCGCTCTCCCTGGTCGAGGTAACGGGCCCGGCGGGCGAGAGCGCATTTCGCGCACTGGGGCTGCACACCGAGCGGATCCGGCCGGTTCCGGGCGGCGTGCTGGGCAGGATCGTCTGTCAGGTCATCAACGAGTCCGCTTTCGCGCTCGGCGAAGGCGTCGGCTCGGCGCAGGACATCGACACCGGCATGGTGTTGGGGCTCGCCCACCCACGCGGGCCGCTGGCCTGGGCACAAGAGATCGGCGTCGAGCACGTGCTAGCCGTACTCGACGGCCTCTGGCGCGGGTACCGAGAGGAGCGCTACCGCCCGGCGCCCGCGCTTCGTCGCGGCGAGATCTAGGAAGCCTCGGCGACCGGCGCCCATTGCGCCTCGGCCAAGTCGCCTACCGGCATACCTTCGGGCGTCGGTATCTCGGGGGTGTCACGCAGGTACCACTCGGCGTCCAAAGCCGCCTGGCAGCCCGAGCCGGCGGCCGTGATCGCCTGCCGGTAGGTGTGGTCGACAAGGTCGCCGGCAGCAAACACGCCAGGGCGGTTCGTTCGTGTCGAGCGGCCATCCACCTTGACGTAGCCCTCCGCGTCCAGGTCAATTTGGCCTGCCACCAACGAGGACTGCGGCTCATGGCCGATCGCGATGAACGCGCCCGTGATCGGAACGTCGAGTCGATCGCCGGTCTCGGTGTTCACTAGCTTGGCGACGCTCAACGCGCCGCTCTCACCGGGCTCGAAACGCTCCACCGTATAAGGGGTCAGCAGTTCGATGTTCTCCTGTTCGCGGGCGCGCTCGAGCATGATCTTCGACGCTCTGAACTCAGCGCGACGGTGAACGACCGTGACCTTCTTGGCGAACTTCGACAGGAAGATCGCCTCCTCCATCGCAGAGTCGCCGCCACCGACGATGATCGTCTGGGCGTCCTTGAAGAATGCCGCGTCGCAGGTGGCGCAATAGCTAACACCGCGACCTGAGAGCTCATCCTCCCCGGGAATGCCGAGCTTCTTGTGCTCGGCGCCCATCGCCAGGATGACCGTACGGGCTCGATGCTCGGTCTCGCCGACCCATACCCGGTGCACTCCTCCCGGCTCGCTCGCAAGCTCGACGCGCTCGACCTGGTCGGTCTCCAGCGTGGCGCCGAAGCGCTCGGCCTGTTCGCGCAGCTTGGTCATCAGCTCAGGGCCCATGATGCCCTCAGGGAAGCCCGGGTAGTTCTCGACGTCGGTTGTCTGCTGGAGCAGGCCGCCCCACGCAAATCCCTCGATCACCAATGGAGCCAGGTTGGCTCGCGATGTGTACAACGCCGCCGTGTAGCCGGCCGGGCCGCTGCCGATGATGATCGTGTTCTCAATATCCGCCATCTGGATCCAATCTGGAGCTTACAGCGACGAGACGCTCACCGCGAATCGCCGTCAGGTTCGCTTTACAAAGTAAAGTATAGCGTGTTCTAAGGCTTTTCAGGCGTGCAGCGGCCCTGCTGCCTCCACCGGTCGGGCGCCGCTCGACGATCCAGCTACCGGGGGCTGCTGCTCGCTGCGCCAACGCGCGACCGTGCGCCGCAGTTGGAAATACGCCACAGCGCCAGGGAGCGTCGGCAGCCAGAAAGAGATCGCGCGATAGGAGAGCACCGCCAGCACCGCCAGATTGAGTTCGACACCAAAGGCGGCGAAGGCTCCGATCATGCCTCCCTCCACGCCGCCCAGTCCTCCAGGAAGCGGCAGCAGGTTGCCGACCGTTCCGAGGAAGTAAGACATCACGATCACGGCCGGCACCGGTGGCGAGCCAAATGCGTGAAAGCACGCCCACAGCACGCTGATGTCAAACGCCCACCAGGCGATCGCTCCCAGCAGACCGAAGTCACGTGAGCGGATCAAGCCGATCGCGGTGCGAACACCGCTTGCGGTGATCGCCGGGACTGTCACTCCAACCGCCACCAGACGCGAGAGCCGACCCGAACCCGCCGCCCAACGGGCCAGACGACGCTCGATGTCACCTGGCAGCAGTGCCATCAGACCGGCCAGCACGAACAGGACGGCTGCCGCTGCCGCGGGCAGGATCGTCAGCGCAAACGAGCCGCCGCCCGGCAGCAGACCGCTGGCCAGGCCGATACCGCAGACCATCACCGTTCCCGCATAGATCACATACAAAAGCACCATGAAGGCCACCATCCGGCACGCCACCAGTCGCGGCTCCATTCCCGAGCGGCGCAGAGCCCATGCGGTCAATGCCACTCCCCCAGCGCCCGCGGCGGCGAACAGACGCGTGGCAGCCAGACCCGCCATGGTGATCTGATAGCTCTCAGACCAGCCGATCGGACTGTCCTGGCCACGCACGAACACCGCGCGAAACAGCACCACATAACCGGCAAACGAGCACGCCTCGAGCAACACACCGATCGCGATCCACCAGGTGTCGCCGCCCTCGATCCTGTGAGCCGTGCTGCTCAGACCCGTTAGCTTGGGCAATACGAAGTACAAGAAGGCGACAGCCGAGAGGACGAACGCGCCGAAAGCTATTGCGTTGCGCCGGCTGACCGGCACGCGCGGCATCTGCTCGTCAAGATCACGCCCCGTCATGAGCCCTGGCCTCGATCGCCGCGACGGCCCTGCCGAATCGGGCGACTGCCGGCGCAGCGCGCGGAGCGCCACGACGAACCGCCTCGGTGAGCGTGGCGCCCGCCACCAGATCGATCACGTAGTGCTCTCCGAGATAAACGAGTGCAAAGCCGAGCGTTCCCGTATACGCCCAGCCGATCGCGCCCGCGAGCGGATCGGCCCGCGAGAGCAGCTGGGCGGCCATCATCGATGTTGCGAAATGCAGCGAGGGCATCGCGGCGAATGGGTTGCCTCCAAGCACACTGTAAAGCGGGCCCCAGCCGTCTTTCCAAAAATACTGTCCGTATTCGACCATCATGCGCCGAACAGGCGTGTTTTGGGGAAGGACGCCGCCTACGGCGGCGCTGTTTGCGTACGTAGTGTCATCCCTCGGCGCCTCGCATGTACCGGTGCGTTCGAGCGACTGCCCATCGAACTCGCCGTGGCGGCCCGCGTGAGCCGCCGCGTACCAAGGCGGGGCGGTCGGCAACACCCAGTAGATCATCGCTCCGATGTCGAACACAGCGTAGGTCATCACCGCTGAGCGCTCAAAGCGGCGCGGGTGGCGCAACATGATGTAAACGAGCGATCCGTGCGGGACCATGAACCACACCCAATGCGCCCACACCAACAGCTTGTCTCCAGTCCGCCACTGACCGCGCGCCAGGCGCCTTTGTAGACGGACAGTTGGCAGCTCGCCAAAACCGATGATGCGGTCGATTGCGATCGGATAGTCCACGAGTACCCGTTCTCCCTGGGCCTGCTCATCGTCGTGCGGGGACTTGTAGGCAGCCAGGTATGCCCACATCTGCAGGGCGCAGACAGCAACGTCACGACCGCGCGAACGCGGGACAGCCACACACAAGCCAACCGGGCCGGCGAAGGCGAGCGTCTGCATCGCCAACGGCGGCGCCTTTACACGCTTGCGCAGCAGCGGCGCCATCGCGCCCGCGGCCACAAGACCCCAGGCGGCTGTCCTGATGGCCTTCGACCCCCGCACGGGGCGATGAGTATATGAGCCCGTCCGGGCGGCCAATTAGAGAGCAGCATCAGTGGCGAGGCGCGCGGGCATGCTTTGCGCCGGCGCAGCACCATTCCGAGCTGCTCGTTCTGCCTCGGCCACCATTGCCCTGAGCACCCGACTGGTCTGGTCGGCCTCAGGGTGCCATTGCACCCCCAGCACAAACCGTCGAGAAGGGATCTCGATCGCCTCGGGCAGACCATCCATCGCCGCGCAGCCGGTGATCTGAAGGCCCTCACCAAGACGATCGACTCCTTGATGATGATGTGACTTCGTTGCATGGTGGGTCTCGCCTGCTGCATGGGCCGCCAGCGATCCCTCGACCAGTTCGACATCGTGGTCGGCGCCGTCGAAAGTGCCGGGTGCCCGCAGGTGTTCGTGGTGGCCGAAGCGCTCGGGCAAATGCTGAAGCAGAGTCCCGCCATAGGCGATGTTAATTAGCTGCATACCGCGACAGATCCCGAGCACCGGAAGATCGCGCTCGATCGCCGCACGCACGAGCGCGATCTCGAAGCGGTCACGCTCGGGCACGGTGTCAAGCGTCTCGGGATGGGGCTGCTCGCCATAGCTCGAGGGATCGATATCGGCGCCACCCGCAAGCACGAGCCCGTCGATCAAGTCGAGTGCTTCCTGGGGGCGAGAGAGCAGCTCCTGATCGGGCGGTAGCATCAGCACCAGAGCGCCCGCTCGCTGTACCGCCTCAACGTAGCTGCGAGCCAGCAGCACGGCTTCTTGATCCCACATACCCCAGCTTGCCCGCTCAAGCGCGGTGCAGATACCAATCACGGGGCGTGCCATCTCCCATACGATACGGACCGTGAGCGAACCACACACACAGCTCGAGACCGTCAACCTGCTGGTGCAGGAAGGTGCGGCAACAATCGAACTGAACCGTCCGGAGGGGCTGAACGCTTGGAACGGTCAGCTCGGCATCGACCTGCTGGCCGCACTGGGAACGGTCCGCGAGGATGACGCGATCCGGGCCGTGCGCATAACCGGCGCCGGGCGAGCCTTCTCCTCAGGCGCCGACCTGAAGGACGTCAGTGGAGACGACCTCACGCCAGAGGGACTGCCCAACGTCTACAAACGACTGACCGAGGTCTACCACCCCGTGATGGTTGCGATCCGCGAGCTACCAAAGCCTGTCGTGGCGGCCGTCAACGGCCCCGCGGTCGGCATCGGCTGCTCGCTTGCCCTTTGCTGCGACCTCGTGATCGCCGCCGAGAGCGCCTATTTCCTGCTTGCGTTCGTCAATATCGGGCTGGTCGCCGACGGCGGCTCCTCGCTGTTTGTGCCAGCGCGGGTGGGAGTGGCGCGAGCGGCGGAGATGGCGCTACTTGGCGAACGCATCACGGCCGACAAGGCCCTGCAGTGGGGACTTATCAACGAGACCTGTGCCGACGAGAGCTTCGGGGCACGCAGCATGGAGCTGATGGCAAAGCTTGCTCGCGGCGCGACGCGGGCGTACGCCGCCACTAAGCAGGAGCTCAACCAGCGCGTGTACTCCGGCATGGCCGAGCAGCTCGAGCTCGAGGCGCGCCTACAGCAGGAAATGGTCGGCACCGCCGACTTCGTCGAGGGCGTGACCGCCTTCCTGCAGAAGCGAGAAGCCGCTTTCTCAGGCCGTTGAGCGGCGACCGATGTGATCGGCCAGCGCGTTCCGCCCTGGCCTGAATAGAATCCCGCCCGCCTTGAGCCACCTGCTGCCCCCCACGCTTGCTTTCTTCACGCCGCAGTCGGGCGGATCGCCCAACGCGGACCAGATCGACAGCCTCTACAAGATCGTCCTGTATGCGGCGCTGGTGATCTTCGTCTTCGTGGAGGGCGCGCTCGGGTACGCGTTGTGGCGCTTCCGCGCCCGCAAGGGCGCAGTCGCCGCCCAGATTCGCGGCAACACACGCCTCGAGATCGGCTGGACCGTCGGCGCCGCGGTGATCCTGCTGGCGCTCGCCGTGCTTACGTTCGCCAAGCTCTCCTCGATCCAGAATCCCGTCGACTCGAGCCCCGAAGGCGAACACTTGGTCAGCGACAAGCAAACCTCAAACCTGTATGCCAGCACCAGCCGCCGCCAGCCGCCTAGCGGCAAATCACTTGAAATCACCATCGTCGGACGCCAGTTCGTGTGGGAGTACATCTACCCCGGCGCAACTGAAAAGGACGGGCTCGGCGCGCCCTACTCCTACGAGAAAATGGTCGTACCGACCGAAACTACGGTGACGCTCGACATCGTCTCGGCCGACGTCGTGCACTCCTGGTGGGTGCCACAACTCGGCGGCAAGTTCCAGGCCGTGCCCGGCTACCACAACTACACCTGGTTCAAGGTGCCCAAGCCAGGCATCTACCGCGGTCAGTGCGCGCTGATCTGCGGGCGCGGACACGCCCGTATGATCGCCACCGTCGAAGCGGTCCCGCCCGCCCAGTTCGAAGCTTGGCTTGCCAGGCAGAAGAAGCTGATCGCCGAAGCCAACGCCGACGCGGCAGCCGCTCGTGCCAAGCTCGGCAAGCAGGTCGGCGCCGGACAGGTCGAGAACCCCTAAGCCGCCAGGAGATCCGCACGCATGGCCACTTACGCAGCCCCGATCCCCCAAATCGTCGCCCACGAAGCCACGCCCGAGCCCAAAGGGTGGGCGAGCTGGATCACGACAACCGATCACAAGCGGATCGGGATCATGTACATGGTCACGACGTTCGTGTTCTTCATCCTTGGCGGCGTCGAGGCGTTGATGATCCGCCTGCAACTGGGACTGCCGAACAACACGCTCGTCTCCCCGCAGATCTACAACCAGCTGTTCACGATGCACGGGACGACGATGATCTTCCTGTTCGTCGTGCCGATGATGGCGGGACTTGCCAACTACTTCCTGCCGCTCATGATCGGCGCCCGCGACATGGCCTTCCCACGCTTGAACGCGCTTTCCTACTGGCTGCTGCTGGCCGGCGGAATCGTCTTCTACGCCTCACTGTTCTGGAACCCGCCCGAAGCAGGCTGGACCAGCTACGTGCCGCTATCGGGCATCAACTACTCCCCCGGCGGCGGGCAAGACGCCTGGATCTACCTGATCCACCTGACAGGGCTCTCATCGATCGTCGGCGCGATCAACTTCTACGCGACGATCGCCAACATGCGCGCTCGCGGCATGAGCTGGGGGCGCCTGCCTCTATTCGTATGGGCGATCCTCACCTATTCGATCCTGCTGATCTTCGCGCTTCCGGTGATCGCCGGCGCGGTCACCATGCTCCTGACGGACCGCCACTTCGGCACGCACTTCTTCGATCCGGCCAACGGCGGCTCGGCGCTACTTTGGCAGCACCTGTTCTGGTTCTTTGGGCATCCCGAGGTTTACATCATGGTGTTGCCCGGATTCGGCGTCGTCTCTGAGATCTTGCCCGTGTTCGCTCGCAAGCCGATCTTCGGCTACAAGGCGATCGCCGCTTCAACTGTCGCGATCGCATTCCTGGGCTTCTTGACTTGGGCACACCACATGTTTACGACGCCGATCCCCGAGGCGATCCTTATCTTCGTCATGCTCAGCTCGTTCTTGATCGCCGTGCCCACCGGCGTGAAGATCTTCAACTGGATCGCCACGCTGTGGGAGGGGACGATCGAATTCAAGACGCCACTGCTGTTTTGCGTCGGCTTCATGTCGCTGTTCATCATCGGCGGCATCTCCGGGGTCTTTTTGGCGGTCTTCCCGGTTGACTGGCAGCTCAACGAAACCTATTTCGTGGTCGCCCACATCC
The DNA here is from genome assembly GCA_035719985.1 of Solirubrobacteraceae bacterium. Classification (GTDB taxonomy): domain Bacteria; phylum Actinomycetota; class Thermoleophilia; order Solirubrobacterales; family Solirubrobacteraceae; genus Palsa-744. The sequence continues at coordinate 38,986 of DASTPN010000043.1, forward strand.
ACTTCGTGCTGATGGGCGGCGCCGTGTTCACGATCTTCGCGGCTATCTATTACTGGTTCCCGAAGATCACCGGCCGGATGCTCAGCGAGGGGCTTGGCAAACTCAGCTTCTGGCTGATGTTCATCGGCTTCCTGGCCACCTTCCTGATCCAACACGTGATCGGGCTCGACGGGATGCCACGACGAGTCTATGAGTACGACAACGTCGGCAACCTCGCCCTATACAACCTGATCTCCACGATCGGGTCGTTCATTCTCGCCGCCGGGGTGCTGGTGACAGTCATCAACGTGGCCCGCAGTCTCAAGACCGGAGCGATCGCCGGACCCGACCCGTGGAAGGCGAACACGCTGGAGTGGTTCACGAGCTCCCCGCCACCGGTCAACAATTTCGACACGGTGCCACTGATACGCTCCTACGAACCGATGCGCGACATTCGGCGAGAGATCGAGCAGCGCACCTCTGGCGCGCCCGCTCACGGCGGTGCGACCGTGCCGACTGGCGCCACCCAGATCGGCGTCTAAATGGCCGATCCTGGCGGGCTCACGCAGCCGCTGAGCGCCCCGGCGCTCGGCGTCTCATCACGCACGCGCCAGCTTCTCTCCGACTACCTGGAGCTGACCAAGCCGAAGGTCCAGTCGCTGCTACTGCTGACAACGATCACCACGATGTTGGTGGCGGGCGACCCCTCGATCGGACTGATCGCGCTCACCTGCCTGGGTGGCTATCTCTCAGCCGGCGGAGCGGGCGCCGTCAACCATTGGTTTGACCGCGACATCGACGCACTAATGGCGCGCACTGCCAACCGGCCGGTACCCTCAGGGCGCGTCGCGCCGGGTGCCGCGCTGGCATTCGGCTGCACGTTGGCGGCACTCTCTTTGCTGGAGCTCTCGCTGACCGTCAACGTGCTTGCCGCGAGCCTGTCCTTCGCTGGCTTCCTCGGCTACGTCTTCATCTACACAATCGGTTTGAAGCGCCGCACGCCGCAGAACATCGTGATCGGCGGAGCCGCTGGAGCCGTGCCGCCACTGGTCGGCTGGGCCGCGGTGCGCGGCTCGGTTGGCGGCGTAGCCGTACTGCTGTTCTTCATCGTCTTCTTCTGGACTCCCCCCCACTTCTGGGCGCTTTCGCTGCTGATGAAGGACGAGTACAAGAAGGTCGGCATCCCGATGCTGCCAGTCGTTCACGGCGAGGCCGAGACGCGTCGACAAATCCTGCTCTACACCGTGCTGCTCTACGCGGTCACGCAATTGCCCTTCTGCGCCGGCGGCTTCGGCACGATCTACCTCGTCTCATCGCTGCTGCTGGGCCTGGGCTTCATCGCCGGCGCTGTCAGGCTCTACCGTCGCGCTGACCGGCGCAGCGCGCTGCAGCTGTATCTGTTCTCCCTGGCCTACCTGGCGCTGTTGTTCTGTGCGATGGTCGCCGACGCGAAGTTGTAGTCTTCGCCGCGTCAATGGACCGCCGCCTCGCCAAAAAGAACATCCGCACCGGACTGATCGTCGCGGCGATCTGCATGTTCATGTTCGCGCTCACCTTCGTGGTGGCGGCGGTGTACATCTCGTGAGCTCACTAGAGCCCGACGTCCCCCCCACGGGCGAGGAGGTCCACCTCCCAGGCCCGACGATCCTGCCGCTGCTGACAGCCGCGGGAATCACGATCGCCGTCATCGGCATCACCATCAACCTGATCCTCGTGATCGGAGGAGCCATCCTCACGATCGTCTGCGTAGCGCGCTGGATCATGGACACACGCCGCGAAATAGACGAGCTCCCGCTAGACCACCACTAGCCCCGTCGGTCCCGGCCTCGCCTTCTTAGCCGGCCGCCCCGTCAAAGCCAACC
>DASTPN010000044.1:0-16872 GCA_035719985.1 Solirubrobacteraceae bacterium
GTGCTCGTGATCGGCGGGGGCGTCGTCGGGATGAATGCGGCCTTCATCGCGATCGGGATGCAGGCCGACGTGTTCGTGTTCGATCGCTCGATCGACCGTCTACGCGAGCTTGAAGTCGCTTTCGGCGGACGTGCCTCCACCGTCTACTCATCTTCGCTTGCGATCGAGCAGATGCTGGGGCAGGCTGACCTGGTGATCGGCGCCGTGCTCGTGCACGGCGGCCGCGCGCCGCATGTGGTCTCGCGCGAGCAGCTGTCTTTGATGAAGCGCCACGCGGTGCTAGTCGACGTCTCGATCGACCAGGGCGGGTGCTTTGAGACATCGCGTCCGACCACTCATTCGGACCCCACGTTCGAGGTCGACGGCATCACCCACTACTGCGTCACGAACATGCCGGGCGCGGTACCGATCACCTCGACCTACGCGCTCACCAACGCCACACTCCCTTATGTCCTGGAGCTTGCCGGCGGCGTCGAGCAGGCGCTTGCCGATAGTCCCGCTTTGCGCTCCGGCGTCAACGTAGAAGCCGGGGAGATCGTCCATCCAGCCGTGTTGCACGCCCTCGAGGAGCTCGTATGACAGACACTCTGCACAACCTGATCGGCGGTCAGGCAAGCGGCGCTGACGCCGAGACAATGCCGGTGCTTAACCCAGCCACCGGAGAGGAGCTCTGGTGTGCGCCGATCTCTGACGCCGGCGAGGTTGATCGCGCCGTGCGTGCCGCCCGTGGCGCGTTTGCTGTGTGGTCGCAGAGCACGCCAGCGCAGCGATCGCAGGCGCTGCTCTCGCTAGCGGATGTCGTTGAGCGTCACAGCGAGGAGTTGGCGCGACTGGAGGCACTGAACGCCGGCAAGCCGATCGGCGCCGTCTCGGGCGATGAGCTGCCCGTTATTGCCGACAACCTGCGTTTCTTCGCGGGCGCTGCCCGCACCCTGGAGGGTCGTGCGGCGGGCGAGTACATGGAGGGATATACGTCCTTTACGCGCCGCGAAGCGGTTGGTGTGATCGGCCAGATCACACCCTGGAACTACCCGCTGATGATGGCGATCTGGAAGATCGCGCCGGCGCTGGCGGCCGGCAACACCGTCGTGCTCAAGCCCGCCGAGACGACACCGGTAAGCACTGTGCGCTTTGCCGAATTGGCCTCCGAGATCCTGCCCGACGGCGTCTTTAACGTCATCTGCGGCCCCGGCGAGCCGACCGGCCAGGCTCTGCTCGAGCATCCCGATGTCGACATGGTCTCGCTGACCGGTTCGGTTGAGACCGGCAAGCACGTCGCGCGCACCGCCGCTGAGACGCTCAAGCGCGTGCATTTGGAGCTGGGCGGCAAGGCCCCGGTCGTCGTCTTTGACGACGTTGACATGGCCGCCGCTGTGGAGACGATCGCTGCCACTGGTTACTACAACGCCGGTCAGGACTGCACCGCCGCTACGCGTGTGCTTGCCGGCGCTGGCGTCTACGACGAGGTTGTAGCGGGCCTGGCAGAGCAGGCCCGGGGCCTCGTGCTCGGCGACACCCTTGCACCGGAGACGACGCTCGGCCCAGTCAACTCGCGGCGCCAGCTTGGGCGCGTCAGCGGCTTCTTGGAGCGGCGCCCCTCAAGCGCCGAGGTGGCCACGGGCGGTAGCGTCGTCGAGCGTCCCGGCTTCTATTTCGAGCCGACGGTGGTCGCCGGCCTGGCCCAGGACGACGAGATGATCCAGAGCGAGATCTTTGGCCCGGTGATCACGGTGCAGGGTTTCTCGGAGGAGGCTGAGGCGATCGAGTGGGCCAACGCGACACGGTATGGACTGGCCTCCTCGGTCTGGACGCGCGACGTGGGTCGCGCGCTGCGGGTATCGAAGGCGCTGCGTTTCGGCTGCGTGTGGATAAACGACCACATTCCACTCGTGTCTGAGATGCCACACGGTGGCTTCAAGGAGTCCGGGTATGGGAAGGATTTGAGCGTCTACTCACTTGAGGACTACACCGTCATAAAGCATGTAATGGCCTCGCTTTCCTAAATTTGTCCCGGCGCCCGACGCCGAGAATTGACAGCAGGCGACCGCCGCGTTTAGGATCCGTTTAGGATGACGTCCAGGGAGGGATCGTGAACGTAGTAGCAAGTCCTCGAGAGCGTGGTCGCGTCAGGTTGCTGAGCCGGGTGCGTGCGCGCCGTGCCGAGCTGGAGGACGCAGTGTTCGCTCGCATCCTCGAAGGCAACTACGTCTCCTCCGGCGACGATGACGCCGAGTATGTTGCGGGCCTGCGCAACGTGGTTCACGCCGCGATCGAGTACGCGCTGATCACGCTCGAATCCGGTGAGGGCGTGGAGGAGATGGCGCCGCCACAGGCAATTGTGCAGGCGCGGCGGGCGGCGCGTCTGGGCGTGAACCTGGATACGGTCCTGCGTCGCTATGTGCTCGGCTCGACGATGCTCGGCGACTTGCTGGTCGAGGAGGCCGCCAACTGCGATCTTGGCGATGACGCGATGTCTCTGCGCGAGGTGCTGAGCACCCAGGCGGCAGTGCTCGAGCGACTGCTGGCGGCGATCACGGCGGAGTACAACATGGAGCTCGAGCGCGTCGGACGCTCGCCGGCCCAGCGCCTGACGGAGCGCGTCCAACGTCTGCTAGCGGGCGCTCCGGGGGATCTGTTCGATCTCGATTACGAGCTGGACGGCTGGCACGTGGGCGCGATCGCCACCGGCGCGTCCGCGGCCCATGATCTTCGGCGCGTCGCCGACACGCTGGACTGTCGCCTCCTGTATGTGCCCTGCGGTGAGCAGATGGCTTGGGCATGGCTGGGCGGTCGCAGCGCGCCGGCCGCCGGCGACATCGAGCTCGCGTTGCTGGGCGAGAAGGTGGCCGGCGCTTCTTCGTCGTCGCGAGGTCGCGAACAGGGCGCACGAGAGGTCACGCTCGCACTTGGAGAGCCGGCGTGGGCGCTCGAGGGATGGCGTTTGACCCACCGTCAGGCGCAGGCAGCGATGCGGGTAGCTCTGCGGGCGCCACAGCTACTTACTCGCTACGCGGATGTTGCATTGATGGCCGCGGTTCTGCGCGACGAGCTGCTGGCGGAATCGATGGTCGAGGTCTACCTCTCGGCGCTTGGCGATCGGCACGGCGCTGGCGCGGTGCTGCGCCAAACACTGCGTGCTTACTTCAAGGTTGAACGCAACGCCTCCTCGGCAGCGAGCGCGCTTGGCGTCAGCCGTCACACCGTCGAAAATCGTTTGCGCACGATCGAGGAGAAGCTGGGTCACATGCTTGGTGCGCGCCAGGCCGAGCTTGAAGTCGCGCTGCGCTTGGAGGAGCTCGCCCACGGCGACCGTCGGGATCGCCGTAGAGTCAGATCCACGGCGGCTCACTCCGGACCGATGCGCACGGAGGGCCTCGGCTCTACTGGGACCGTCGCGGCCGTGCCAGCGTCTGGTAGATCGAGACGAACTGCGTCTTGAAGATGTTGCGCGCTGAGCGCAGGTACAGTCGCCACACGCGCAAACGCTCAGCTCCGGCGATCTGCTCAGCGCGCTCTAGATTTTCGTCGAGCCGCTTGATCCACTCAGTCAGCGTGTCGTAGTAGTCCTGCGCAAAGCCCTCCACGTGCTCGGTCACGAAGCCTGCCCGCTCCAGCGCCAGCTGTATGCGCGAGAGGTGCAAGGGGTCGCCGTCGGGGAAGACGTAGCGCTGGGTGAAGTCGCCGTGGTAGCCGAGACCTTGTGGCAGGTGTGCGATGCCGTGATTGAGCAGTCGCCCGTCCGCCCCGAGCAGGTTGGCGAGTTTTTGGGCATAGAGATCGATCTGGCTTTCGCCGACGTGCTCGACCATTCCGATGCTGGCGATTGCGTCGTAGCGCTCGCCGTGCAGGTCGCGGTAGTCCGCGACTCTGACTTCGACCCGGTCACTCAACCCGGCCTCAGTGATGCGGCGACGCGCCAGTTCCGCCTGGGGAGGGGAGAGCGTGATCCCTACTGCGCTCACACCGTACTCACGTGCGGCGTGGATCACGAACGCTCCCCAGCCGCAGCCCACGTCGAGCACGCGCTCGCCCTGCTCGAGGCGGAGCTTTTTGCAGACAAGGTCGAGCTTGGCGAACTGCGCGTCCTCCAGCGTCTTGGCTCCGCGCGAGAAAATCGCGCAGCTATAGGTCATCGACTTGTCCAGGAACAGTTCGAAGAACTCGTTGGATACGTCGTAGTGGTGGCGAACCGCCTGGGAGTCTCGCTGCTTGCTGTGACTGAGCCCCTTCAGTCTCAGCTCGCCCTTAGGCGCCCTCGGCGGCAACGTCAGGCCGGTAGCGCGAAGCGCCGCGATCGCCAGCCGCGCACGGTCGGCGCGGTCGAGGCGAGGCTCCTCAAAGTCGTCGATCAGATTGATCACCTTGTCGAGATCGTCAACCTCCAACTCGCCCGCAACATAGGCCCGCCCAAGCCCGAGCTCTCCAGGGGCGCGCACGATGTGTGCCACCGCCTTTGGCGAGCGCACCGTGAACACCGGCCCGTCGCCGTTGCCGGAGGTCGCGGGCAGCTCTGTCCCGTCCCAGAAGCGCACCGTGAAGCGGCGCTCGGGCAGAGCGCCCGTCAGCTCCCTGCGCAACCGCTCAGTGCGCGCGAACAGCATCGGCTCTACATGCTAGCTTCCACAGGCGAGTGCAACGATGAGTGCCACCGAAGCCCAGCGTCCGCCCGCGTCCGGCCCGGGTCCCGAGGACGTCCAGCCCGTCGCATTTGAGAACCTTGACCGCTTCCTGACCGGCCTGATCACAGTCGGCCCAATGGTCGCTCTGGTGTTCGTCGGTTGGCAGTTGTGGGACGGCCTGCTTCACGGCTCTGATCTGATTGTTCTGGCGATCATGTACGTCCTCACCGGCTTGGGCGTGACTGTGGGTCTGCACCGGCTATTTACCCACCGCTCGTTCAAGACATCCCCCGCCATGCGCTTCGTCTTCGCCGTGCTCGGCTCGGCCGCGATCGAGGGTCCTGTGATCTCGTGGGTTGCAGACCACCGCAAGCACCACGCCTTCTCCGATCGCGATGGCGATCCACACAGCCCGCACGTGGATCACGGCACTGGCTTGAAGGGACACCTGCGCGGACTGATGCATGCTCACGTCGGCTGGCTGTTCATCCACACCGCTCGCGGGCACCGTGAACGCTACGCCCCCGACCTGATCGCCGATCCTGTCGTCTCATTCGTCGACAAGACTTTCTTCGTGTGGGCGATCGGCGGCCTGCTCGCGGCCTTCGGCCTTGGCTACGCAATCGGCGGCACGCTCACAGCCGGGCTCACCGGCCTGCTGTGGGGAGGGGCTGTACGGATGCTGCTGCTCCACCACGCCACCTACTCGATCAACTCGCTCTGCCACTTCTTCGGCCGGCGCAGCTATGAGACTGGCGATCACTCTCGCAACCTCGCCTGGCTTGCGCCGCTGACCCTTGGCGAGGCGTGGCACAACAACCACCACGCCTTCCCCACATCCGCTTTCCATGGGATGAACTGGCGCCAACTCGACATTTCGGCGCTGGTTATCCGCATCATGGAGGCGGCGGGGTTGGCTTGGGATGTGGTGCGCATAGCGCCCGAGCGGCGCGCGGCGAAGGCAATGGCCACCTGAGCTACAGGTTGCTTTGGGCCCATGCAGGGCGCGGTCTTGCAAGCGTAAGCTTTGCCGTGTGAGTGGTCCCCTGACCAAGGTCGGCGAACTACTGACTAGCCGCGCTGGTGAGGAGATGGCGCTCAACGATGCGCATCTGAATCCGAAGCTCGGCCGCATTATCCGCACGCTCGGCTACGACCGCCAGTGGGCACGCGGCGAGGGCGCCCACCTGATCGACAGCGAGGGCAACAGCTACCTCGACCTACTCTCCGGCTACGGCGTGTTCGCGATCGGCCGCAACCACCCCGTGGCGATCGCGGCCGTGCGCGAAACGATGGAGGCGTACACGCCCAACATGCCGCAGTTGGGCGTGACCCTGCTGAGCGGCGTGCTCGCCGAGCAGCTGCTCGCGCGCGCACCGAACTCAGTGGCGGCGATGGTACCGGCCAACAGCGGCACCGAGTCGGTCGAGGCGGCGATCAAGATCGCCCGCGCGGCCACTGGACGCCCGCGCATCCTCTACGCAGAACACGCTTTTCACGGCCTCACGCTCGGCTCGCTGTCGCTAAACGGCGACGCGATCTTCCGCGAGGACTTCGGCCCGTTGCTGCCGGCTTGCGAGGCGGTCCCGTTCGGCGAGGCGGAGGCGCTGCGGGGTGCCTTGGCCCAGGGCGATGTCGCAGCGTTTGTGGTCGAGCCGATTCAAGGCAAGGGCGTAAACGTCGCCCCCGACGGATACCTGCAGGCGGCGCAGCGCCTTTGCCACGAAGCGGGGGCCTTGCTCATCTGCGACGAGGTGCAGACCGGTCTGGGACGCACCGGCCGCTTCTTCGCGCTGGAGTATTGGGGGATCGAGCCGGACATGATCTGCGTGTCGAAGGCGCTGTCGGGCGGCCTGGTGCCGATCGGCGGAGTGCTCGTCTCCCGCGCCGCCTTCGACGCCGTCTTTGACGGCATGGAGCGCGCCGTGCGCCATGGCTCGACATTCGGCGGCAACGACCTGGCGGCGGCGGCCGCGCTGGCGACCCTGCGCGTTATCGACAGCGAGCTCCTCCTCGAGCGCGCCGAGCGCCTGGGCTCGCTCCTGTTCGAGCTCACGCTCCCGCTGGTCGAGCGCTATGAGATTGTCTCCGACGTGCGCGGACGCGGCCTAATGTGGGCAATCGAGTTCGGCGAGCCGCAGCGTGGCACGCGCCGCTCGCTTTGGCGAGTGGCCGAGCGTGCGCAGCCGGGCATCTTCTCGCAGCTGATCGTCGGTCCGCTGTTTCACGAACACCGCATCCTCGCCCAGGTCGCGGGCCACCGCATGAACGTGGTCAAGGCGCTGCCGGCGCTGGTGGTGCAGGAGAGCGAGATCCGTCGCTTCGCGACGGCTTTGGAGGACGTGGTCGCGCGCGCCGAGCGGGTGGGCAGTGCCTTTGCCCGCTTCGGTGTTGGCATGGCCGGGCGGGCGCTTACGCGATACCGCTGAACAGCGCCGTGATGTCGAGGTCGTCCACCCCGGCCAGAGGCGAGGGGATGACGCTTCCCTGTTGGCGGATGTCGCAATGCGCGTAGCCGTTTGAGCCGGGCCGGGTGCGGATCTCGATGGCTCTACTAGCCACGTCCACCAGCCAGTAGGTGGGGATGGCGGCCTGCGCGTACAGCTTGGCCTTCAGATTGCGGTCGATCATGTGCGAGCTGACGGCGACCTCGATCGCGAGGAGGGCAGTGGTGGGGTGATGTCTGGGTGAGGGTTCCTGCGCGAAAACGGCGAGGTCAGGCTCCGGCTCTGCGTTCGGCGGGACTTCGATCGACGACTGCACCTGCGTCCACCATCTCTGCGCCGCCGCGAAATGGCGCATCAGCCTGGTCACAACCGCGTTGTGTGCCGGCGAGAGCGGGCTCATCTCGACGATCAGCCCTTCCAGTAGCTCGACTCGTTGGCCCTCCAGAGCGCCGCACGCGACCATTCGGTTGTAAGTCTCGACGTCGATCCGGTGTACCGGAAGCGTGATGGCGGGCTCCACTGCCATCGGTTCATCGTACCGGCGGGCCGTCTGTAGCTTTGTGAGCGAGGAGTGCCATATGTCCATATCCGACGTCCGGTCGGCGAGCGGGACACGAGCGCAAGCGCCCGCGGCTCCCTGGCCGCTAGCCTGTCCGCCCGTGCTCACTCCCAGAGATGACATCCGTAACGTGGCGATCGTCGCTCACGTCGACCACGGCAAGACCACGCTCGTAGACGCGATGCTGTGGCAGTCGGGCGCCTTCCGCGAGGGGCAGGACGTGGCCGAGCGGGTGATGGACTCGATGGACCTCGAGCGTGAGAAGGGCATCACGATCCTCGCCAAGAACACATCGCTTCGCTACGAAGGCGTCAAGCTGAACATCGTCGACACACCGGGCCACGCCGATTTCGGCGGCGAGGTCGAGCGCGGTCTGACAATGGTCGATGGCGTGCTCTTGTTGGTCGATGCCTCCGAGGGCCCGCTGCCGCAGACGCGCTTCGTGCTGCGCAAGGCGCTGGAGTCGCGGCTGCCGGTGATCCTCGTGGTCAACAAGATCGATCGCTCCGATGCGCGAGTAGGAGAGGTGATCGACGAGGTCTATGAGCTGTTCCTCGACCTTGACGCCGATGAGGAGCAGATCGAGTTTCCGATCGTCTACTGCAACGCTCGCGCCGGTATCGCCACGCTCGAGTACGAGCCGGGAGCGCCGACGCCCACCGAGGGCACGCTGGCGCCGCTGCTTGACCTACTGGTGGAGCACATCCCGGCGCCGCTGCACGACCCAGAGCACCCGCTGCAGGCGCTCGTCACCAACCTCGACGCCTCGCCTTACGTGGGTCGCCTTGCGATCTGCCGCGTACGCAACGGCACGATAAAGCGCGGCCAGCAGGTGGCCTGGTGCCGCGCTGACGGCTCGATCGATCGTGCGCAGGTCAGCGAGCTGTATGTAACCCAGGCGCTGGAACGTGTGGAGGCCCCAGAGGCCGGCCCGGGGGAGATCATCGCGCTCGCCGGCATCCCTGAGATCACGATCGGCGAGACGCTGGCTGACCCCGCCGACCCGCGCCCGCTGCCGGTGATCACCGTGGACGAGCCATCGCTGTCAATCGTGCTCGGTATCAACACCTCGCCGATGGCCGGCAAGGAGGGCTCGAAGTTGACAGCGCGGCAGGTGCGCGAGCGCTTGGACCGCGAGCTGATCGGCAACGTCTCTCTGCGGGTCGTTGACACCGCACGCCCGGACGCCTGGGAGGTGCAGGGCCGCGGTGAGCTGCAGCTGGCGGTGCTGGTGGAGATCATGCGCCGCGAGGGCTTCGAGCTGACCGTCGGTCAGCCGCACGTCTTGATCCGCCAGATTGACGGCAAGCGCCACGAGCCGTTCGAGCGCCTCTCGATCGACGTGCCCGAGGACTACGTCGGTGTTGTCACACAGATGCTGGCGCTGCGCAAGGGACGCATGGAGCACATGACCAACCACGGCACCGGCTGGGTGCGGATGGACTACCACGTGCCTGCACGCGGCCTGATTGGCTTCCGCACCGAGTTCCTGACCGAGACGCGCGGCACGGGCCTGATGCACCACGTCTTCGACGACTGGGAGCCGTGGGCGGGCGATCTACGCACGCGCCCGTCGGGCTCACTGGTGGCCGACCGCTCCGGCACGACGGTGGCCTATTCGCTTACAAGCCTGTCCGAGCGAGGCATGCTGTTTGTCGGTCCCGGTGAGGATGTCTACGAGGGCATGGTGGTCGGTGAAAACGCGCGCGCCGAAGACATCGACGTCAACCCCACCAAGGAGAAGCACCTGACCAACATCCGCTCATCGACTTCTGACGTGTATGAGCGCTTGGCGGCGCACCGCAAGCTGACGCTGGATGAGGCTCTGGAGTTCGTGCGCGAGGACGAGTGCGTCGAGGTGACGCCGGAGACGGTACGGGTGCGCAAGGTCGAGCTGAACAAGATCGACCGGCACAAGGCAGCGCGGGCGCGGCGCTGAGGCCGCGCACACAGCTTCGTGCAACTGTCCCTCGCACGGGAACCGTAGCAGCGGAATAAGCTGCGACATATGACCGCGATCCAGGCCTGTGGGCTGCATAAGAGCTACGGGAGGGTGCACGCCGTGCGCGGTATAGACATCTCGATTGACGCGGGCGAGACCGTTGCGCTGCTGGGTCCAAACGGCGCCGGCAAGTCAACCACGATCGACATGCTGTTGGGCCTGGCCGAGCCCGACGCCGGCGAGGTGTCGGTGTTCGGAGGCCCTCCCACGGCGGCGGTGGACTCCGGTTTCGTCGGCGCAATGCTGCAAACGGGAGCCTTGATACGAGACCTGTCGGTACGCGAGTTGGTGCAAATGGTCGCCTCGCTGTACCCCGCTGCTTTGCCCGTCGCAGAGACGCTCAGGCTGACAGGCCTGACCGAGCTTGCCGGCCAGCGCACGCAAAAGCTCTCCGGTGGCGAGACTCAGCGCGTGCGCTTTGCCATCGCGCTGGTGGCCAACCCGAAGCTGCTCGTACTCGATGAGCCCACGGTGGCAATGGACGTGGAGGGCCGGCGCTCGTTCTGGGCGACGATGCGCGAGCTGGCGGCCCAGGGTCGTACCGTTCTGTTCGCCACCCACTACCTAGAGGAGGCTGACGCCTATGCCGATCGGGCAGTGCTGATGGCACACGGCGTAGTCGTTGCCGACGGCCCGACCAACGAGATCAAGGCGCGTGTGGGCACGCGCACGATCAAGGCGACGTTGCCGGGCGCCGATCTGGACGCGCTGCGTGGATTGCCGGGCGTAGGCGGGGTCGAGCGGCGTGGCGAGGCGGTTGTGCTCAGCTGCACGGATTCCGACGCCGCGATTCGAGTGCTGCTGCAGACCGAGCCCGACGCACGTGACATCGAGATCCTCGCCGCCGGACTCGAGGAGGCGTTCGTGGAGCTGACCGCCGCATGAACTCGCTTGCCTACACACGCTTCGAGCTGCTGCGCGTGCTGCGCAACCGCCGCTTCTTCTTCCTCTCTCTCGGTTTTCCGCTGATCCTCTATCTCCTGATCGCAGGCTCCAACCGCCACAACCCTAACCTGGCGAATACGGGAATCTCGGCGCCGCTTTATTTCATGGTCGGGATGATCGCGTTCGGAACGATGGGCGCGATGCTCTCCTCCGGCGCTCGAATCGCAGCCGAGCGCGCGGTCGGGTGGAATCGTCAGCTGCGGATCAGTCCGCTCTCGACGCGCTCCTACCTGCGTGCGAAGGTGCTCACCGCCTATCTGATGGCGCTGCTCAGCATGGCCGTCCTGTACGTGTCAGGCGCCGCGCTTGGGGTGAGCATGTCCGCATCGCACTGGATCGATATGACGCTGCTCATCCTCGTCTGCCTGGTCCCGTTCGCGGCGCTTGGGATCGCGATCGGTCACATGCTCACGCCTGACTCGATCGGTCCGGCGATGGGTGGCGGAATCGCGCTGCTGGCATTCCTTGGCGGAACCTGGTTCCCAATCCCGACGCACGGCTTCCTGCACGACGTCGGACAGGCGCTGCCCTCCTATTGGCTGGTGCAGGCCAGCCACGTAGCGATCGGTGGACACCCGATGGGCACGAGAGGATGGGTCGTTATCGTCGCCTGGACCGTTGTGCTTGCCGCCGTAGCTCGTCGCGCCTATCGGCGCGACACCGGTCGTGTGTAGTTACGCACACGTCGGGAACGAACGGTAGGGTCCGGCGCATGAATAGAACGATCAGACGCCCGAACGCCATGCTCGCTGTACTGTGCATCGCAATCCTCAGCCTGCTGGTGGCCGCGCCGGCCATCGCCGCCGGCATCCACTTTGAACGCGAGAGCCTCAAAAGCTATGAAACGCAGCTGCACAAAGGTGAAGTGCACGCGCTCACCTTCCATCCGGCGAGCGGCGGTTCCGCCGGGCATCTTCACATTTCGCTGAACAACGGCGAACACTTGAGCGTCACCTATGTGACCACCGAACAGGGCAAGCTGGTGGCACAAGCACAAGCCGCCAATGCACGCGTGAAGGTTGCGACCGTCACCGTCAAAAAAACTGCGCCGGTCAAACACAAACTGCGCTACATCGCGGGCGGAATCCTAATCGTGGTGATCATCGTCGTCTTGATTGTCCTGCTCGTCGGTCGTCGCCGTGCCGTAGCCGGCGAGGGCGCCGAGCCTTCACAGGGCGGAGCGGCCACTTAGCGTGCGGTTGGCGCCAGCCTCTGTTCTTGCGAGTCCGGCCCGAGAGCGGACTCGAGATCGTGCGTCCCGGCTTGGCCATGTAGATAGGCGATCACACAGGCCATCGCAAACACCGCGACGACGAGCAGTACAGGTCCTGAGTCCTCGCTGAGCGCGCCCACCACTCCGGCGGTGAGCCCGCCGGCGAGAGTGGCCAGCCAGGCGGGGTCGGAGTGGACTGGCTTTAGCAGTCTCTCGCGGTAGTAGATGCCGACTGCCGCGAGCAGCAGTGCGAGCGCCGTGACCAAGGGCATGAAGCCGTTGCCGAGCTCTTGCCAGGCCGCTTCATAGCGGCGCACGATCAGGTCTTGAAGATCAGAAGCCGAGCGTGCGTCGAGCACGCTGCCGGTGAAGTGTCCGGCGCCGTGGGCCGTTGCCAGGTCGACGATCGCCAACAGCAGCAGACCGACCAGTGGAGCGACCAACACGGCGAGAATGCGCCTGCGCCGTAGCGGCCCGGGCAGCAGCATCACCGTTGCAACGGCCGTCCCCGCGCAGACGAGAATCACGCCGCCGACCCCGGCGCCAATCCGGGTAGCGCCCTCGATCAGGGCCAGCAGTGAGCCCGCGCAGGCCACCGTTGCGGCGGTCTTTCGTGAACGGGTAGCCGGGTAGAGTGCGGCAGACACCGCCGCGAAGACGAGTACCGCCAAGCCGGACTTGAGCTCGTTGCCGATCCCGTAGAAGCGCGCGCCATAGGCTGGATTGGGCCCTAGCAGCGAGCGAATCAGCAGTTGGGTGCCGAGCAGCGCATCGAGGACGATCGCCAGGAGGGCCGCTGTCGCGGGCGCTATTACCGCCCGTGGCCAGGAGATCAAGCGATCGCTGAGGGCCGCGAGCGAGAAGCAGGTAGCCACGATCAGCGCGTACTCGACCCCCGCGCTGGGCTCGAGCGCAGCTGGAGCAATTACGCCAATTGGCGTCCACAGCATTGCCAGCGCGCCAATCCGCATCGCCCGGCCCATGCGGGCATCGGCGGGAATGGTACGTTCGCGTTCGCTTCGCGGTGCGGCTTCAGCCCCGGCCCGGCCGCGAGCGACCGCGCCCGCGAGTCTCGTGATCGCCACCAGCAATGCCCAAGTCGCCAAGAGGCACGCGAGCGCTGGTAGTCGGCGGGGATAGACGACTTCCAAGCGTGCCTTCAGTGAGCCCAGCGTGGCACCGTCAAGCGCTCCATCCAGGTGGATTGGCTTGCCGTGCATCGAGGCTGGGATCGGCAGGCGCAGGTACTCGAGCAGGGTTGGCGCCATATCCAAGGCGGCGACGATCCCATGCTGCTGTGTGGTCTGGGAACTGAGTGTGTTCCTGCTGCCGCTCAGGCCTGCGAGGGCGCTCCAGCGAAGCTCGTGAGCGCTGGCGGAACTCGCCTGCTCGATCACGAGTACCAGCTCCTTCGGTGCGCGCCGGCCGATCAGCGCGGCTAGCCTGGCTTGGCCGAGCGACCCAGCCGGCAGGTTTAGGACGCGCAGTCGCTCTGGCGATGTGGCCGTATCGGCGAGCTGGGCGGCACGGTGGATGTCTCCCAGCATCCGCGTGGAGGTGTAGGTCCCCTGGGCGGTGCTGAAGAGGCCTACCGAGAGCGATGGGACCGACAGCAACTCTCGCTCGACGACGTCGCTTTGCACGCTGCTGGGAACGCCACGCGCCTGGCCATCGCTCAGAAGCACGACCAGCACGGAACGTGTTGAGGGGGGAGCCGTTGCCGATGCAGCGACCGGCCCGGCCGCCATTATGACCACGCATCCGAGGGCCGCGAGCACCCCTCGGTGGCCGATCCTCAGTCTCTGCCCCCAGAAAGTGTTCCGGCAGCGACCGGCTCGCTGCCCGCGGTGACGCCGGTCAGCTCAGCTTCGTCGGCTGGAGTGAGCGCTGGCATGCTTCCCTCGATGTTGATCTTCGGCAACGCTTTGTCAAGCCAGGTCGGGATGCGCCAGGTGGTGTCGCCGAGCAACTCCAGCACCGCCGGCAGCAGCAGACAGCGAACGATGACCGCGTCGAGGAAAACAGCTGAGGCCAGGCTCAGACCGAACTCCTTGATCACGCGGTTTTCGCCGAGCATGAAAGAAAGGAAGACGCAGATCATGATCGCCGCCGCCGCCGTCACAACGCGGCCGGTCAATGCCAGTCCTTCGCCGACCGCCCGCCGGCTATCGCCGTGGCGAGTCCACTGCTCGTGGATGCGCGAGATCAGGAACACCTCATAGTCCATCGAGAGTCCAAAGACGATCGCGAACAGCATTACGGGTATGAACGACTCGATCGGTCCGGCTCTAACTCCGAGCAACCCGTCGAGCCAGTCCCACTGAAAGACAGCCACGATCACGCCAAGCGAGGCGCCGATGCTGAGCAGGTTCATAATCGCCGCTTGCAGCGGGATCACCAACGAGCGGAAGACGACCATCAGCAGTAGGGCTGAGAGCAACACGACGACGCCGATGAACAGCGGCAGCTTCTTGCCGAGAACACTGGCGAAGTCGATCGATCCGGCCGTGATACCGCCGACATACACCGTCGTGCCGGTACTCGCTTTGACGGGGGGTATCACATCTGAGCGCAGACGTTCGACTAGCTGCGTGGTCGCAAAGGCCTGCGGCGAGGTGGTCGGATAAACAGACAGCGTCGCCACTTCGCCCGAAGGGCTGACGCGTGGAAGCCCGACCGAGGCCACGCCGGGAGTGCCTGCCAGTTTTGCCCTTAGCAGCGCGAGATCCTTCGCTCCCGCGCCATTGGGGCTCGCGCCGTCAGCTCCGGCCTTGGGCACCTTCGCCACGATCAGAAGCGGACCGCTGAACCCTTCGCCGAAGCCTTCGGCGAGCAGGTGGTAGGCCTTGTAGGTAGTGAAGCTGACCGGATCGTTGCCCGCATCGCTGGAACCCAGTCGCAGTGCGATCGCCGGCGTCGCGATCAGCAGCATCGTCACTGTCGCGATCGGAGCGATCGAGCGCGAATGGCGCTGGACGAAGCGGCTCCAGCGCAACCACGTACCGCCGTGGACGTTGCGTGTCTGCTCGCCCCGTTTGCGTGCCCGCCGAGTGGGTCGCGCCAGGCGAGCGCCGGCGAACGTGAGCAGCGCTGGTAGCAGCGTGAGTGAAGCGAGCATCACCAGCAGTACTCCGATCGACGCCGAGATCGCCACGCCGTAGAGGAAGTCGACGCCGAGGAGCATCATCCCGAGTAGAGCGATCACGACGGTACAGCCGGCGAACAGAACGGCACGCCCGGCGGTGTCCATTGCCTGCACCACCGACTCGCGCACGTCGCCCTGAGCGGGCCCAGGCGTGACGTAGGCCTCTCGGAAGCGGGTGACGATGAACAGCGCATAGTCGATGCCGACCCCTAGGCCGATCATCGCCGCCAGCTCGGAGGAGAAGTCGGGAGTGTCGACCACGTGCGTGAACAGCCCGATCAGCCCGAGCCCGGTGCCGAGACCCAACAGTGCCGTAATGATCGGCAGCCCCATCGCGATCAGCGAGCCGAAGGTGATCAGCAGCACGACGATCGCGGCCATCAGGCCCACGGCCGTGGTCACACCGAAGCCTTCCTGCTCGGTCTGTTGGATAGCGAGTCCGCCGAGCTCGATCTGCAGTCCCGGAACGCGTGCCGCCTCAGCCTCTTTGACGACACGTTCGCCGTCGCTCACTTGTAGTTCGTTGGCCTTCTTGTCGAAGATCACCGTTGCGAACGCGATCTGTCCGTTGCGTGAGATCGCTTGCCCGCTGCCGCTGTAGGGGCTGATGACGCCCGCCACGTGCGGGAGCTTGGCGATGCGTGCGAACAGGGCGCTCATGTGAGCACTCACGACCGGATCGTGGACGCTGCCCCGGGAGACCTTGAAGACGATCGTGTCGCGGTCTCCGGCCTGGGCGGGAAAGCTCTTTTGAAGCAGGTCAGAGGCACGCTGCGAATCGGATTTCGGCAGCGTGAAGTTGTTGGAGTAGCTAGTGCCGGCGGATTGTGCGAGCGCGTTGATGGCGATCAACGCGAACACCCAGCCGATCGCGACGTACTTGCGGTGCGTGGTTGTCCAGCGGGCGAGCGCGCGCATTCGTTGCAGCTTAGAAGGGTCGCTGGGGTAGCGCGCTACTGGTGTGGCTTGCGGTCGCTCAGTGAGCGCTGAACAGGTCGAGCGTGCCGTTCAGGCTGTGGTCGTTGGCATCGCCCTCGGGCTCGATCACGTGGCCGTCGACCACGATCGGGCTGTTCCAGTGTCCGGCTGATCCGGGAAGCTTGGCGATGGTGCTCCCTGAGTTTGGCTTGTAGACGTAGACGCCTCCGCTGGAAGGGTCATACACGTACAGCAGCCCACCGGCCATGATCGGGCTGGTGCCCGGGTTCGAGTTCTGCCAGACCAGCTTCAGTCGTCCGTCCGCCAGCGTGTAAGCAGCGGTAGCTCCTTCGGCGCCGACGAACATCGTTGTTGCTCCACCGTGCATCCACACCGCCGGGGCTGTGAACAGCTCGCCGCCGCCGGGTAGCGGCAGCCGCTGGATTTCACCGCCGAGGTGGTTCGGTATCGAGGGCGCATGGCCGTCGAGGCGAGAGGCGGAGAGCACACGCATCACGCTGTCCTTGCCCGCGATCAGCACGCGGTCATGCCCGAGCAGCACGGGAGCGCTCGAGCCAAGATCGGTGTCGCTTTCGTTCAAGTGCGCCTGATCGGTGGGCGTGAACGCCTGACGCACCCTCAGTCCGGCGAGCGAAAGCTCGATCAGGCTGTCGCCAAAGTTTGTGGCGCCGTTCCAGGGTCCGTTGCCGGTCGATACCAGCACCTGTGAGCCTCCGGGCTCCACCACGGCGCCGCCGCGCGAGAGGATCGCCGAATCGCTGGCGGAGCAGCTGCTCGGAACGATCACCGCGCGCCGTGTGGCGCAGAGCGTGTTGAACACGGTGGCGATCCGTCCGCTCGATCGGGCGATTGCGACGAGGTGCCCTTGGTAGGGAGGAGCGTCGCCGAGATACCCGCTGGTCGCCACCAACAGATAGGGGCCGTCGATATTAAGCGCGGCGCCGAGCTTCTCGTGGGTGGGGTCACGTGTCACCGGCACTGGCCACCCGCTGACCTCGTGCCC
>DASTPN010000045.1:0-4210 GCA_035719985.1 Solirubrobacteraceae bacterium
CGCGTGCTGGAGCGCCTTGGCCTGCGGCGCGAGGACGTCTCGACACAGGTCGTCGCCCGTGACCGTCACGCACAGCTGCTGAGCGCGATCGCCTTGGCCGGCGCCGGCCTGGAGCGGCTGGCGACAGAGATCAGACATCTACAGCGCACAGAGGTCCGCGAGGTGCGCGAGCCGTTCCGCGCCGGCCAGAAGGGCAGCTCGGCGATGCCACACAAGCGCAACCCGATCAAGAGCGAGCAGCTCACGGGCCTCGCGCGAGTGCTGCGCGGCAACGCCCAAGCGGGGCTCGAGAACGTGGCGCTGTGGCACGAGCGCGACATCTCCCACTCCTCCGTCGAGCGTGTGATCCTGCCCGACTCGACGACCTTGCTCGACCACATGCAGCGCTCGGCCACAGCGCTCGTGCAGGGCATGGTGGTGGACGAGGCGCGGATGCTCGCCAATCTCGAATCGACGCACGGCGCGCTGTACTCGCAGCGCGTGCTGCTGGCGCTAGTTGAGGGCGACGCGCCCGCCGGCCGCCCCGGGATGGCGCGCGATGACGCCTACCGGATCGCCCAGGAGCTGGCGCAGCGCGCGTGGGACGAGGGCGTCCAGCTACGGGACTTGCTGACTGCCGACGAGCGCACCGCAGGCCTGGACCTAGATGCGATCTTCGATCCGGCGCATTTCACACGCTATGCGGGGGAGATCGTCGGGCGGTTGGACGAGATCGTCTGAGGCTCACGGTAGGCGAATTACGTATTGCGCGTGTCCGGTGCTGCCCTTAGGGTGCCGCGCATGATCAAACCAAAACTCAGCTACGCAAATGTTGTTGCGACGCTCGCTCTTGTCTTTGCGATGACGGGCAGCGCGGTCGCAGCACACCACTACCTCATCACATCGACCAAACAGATCAGCCCGAAAGTCATTAGCACGCTAAAAGGAAAAGCCGGAAAGACGGGTCCAATTGGCCCACAAGGTCTACCAGGCAAAGAAGGAGCAGTAGGTAAAGAAGGTAAAGAAGGTACCTCGGCCACTAAGCTCTTTGCCGTTGTAGAATCCGGTGGTACTCTAGTTAGCAACAACAGCAGCGGCGCGATCTCAGCCACTCCGTCTGGCACCGGAGTCGTCATAGTCAAGTTCGATCAAAACATAACTAAGTGTGCATTTTTGGGCACTATCGGCGCTACGGGATTCGTGAGTACCGACAGCGGAATCATCAGCGTTCAGGGAGCAAATACGACGACAGACAGTCTCTATGTCGAGACGCTCAATACAGCCGGTGTGGCCGCGAATAAATCGTTCACAGTGGCAGTATTCTGTTAAATCGATAATGGATACCGCAACTCGAGGGCGTATGCCCTCGAGTTGCTCGTCCGTTTGCCCTTCTCAAGACCTACTGCCTCAAGCGACAGACGCAACTGCCCCAACCGCGCGCTCTAGCGCAATTTGACCATCCACAACATCCGCGACCGCCGTGTCGCCTTCTCTGAACCTTCCCTCCAGCAGCGCCAGCGCCAGCTTGTCCACCAACTGCTTCTGGATCACGCGCCGCAAAGGTCGAGCCCCATAGGTCGGGTCATACCCCATGTTGCCTAGCAATGTGCGCGCGTCGGGAGTCACCTCCAGCGTCACATCGCGCTCCGCGACCCGCGCGATCACTTGGCGCAGTTGAAGATCCACTATCTCCGATAGCTGCTCGCGGCTGAGCGGTGCGAAGCGTACGATGTCATCGAGGCGATTGATGAACTCCGGCTTGAAATGGGTCGTCAGTTCGGCGCGCATGTCATCGCCAGTCGCAGACACCGGAATGTTCGAGGTCATGATCAAGACCGTGTTCTTGAAGTCCACCGTGCGGCCCTGGCCATCGGTGAGACGTCCGTCGTCCATCACCTGCAGCAGTGTGTTAAAGACGTCCGGGTGCGCCTTCTCGATCTCGTCTAGCAGCACGACAGAGTACGGGCGCCGGCGCACAGCCTCTGTCAACTGACCGCCCTCTTCGTATCCCACATAGCCCGGCGGGGCGCCGAGGAGGCGCGAGACCGAATGCTTCTCCATGTACTCGCTCATATCGATCCGCACCATCGCGTCCTGGGAGTCGAACATGAACTCGGCCAGGGCGCGAGCCAGCTCGGTCTTGCCGACACCGGTGGGACCCAGGAACAGGAACGTGCCGATCGGCCGGTTGGGATCCTGCAGGCCCGCGCGCGAGCGACGCAGCGCAGTCGCGACCGCCTCGACCGCCTCGTCTTGACCGACGACGCGTTCGTGCAGGCGCTCCTCCATGTGAATTAGCTTCTCGACCTCGCCCTCCATCAAGCGCGAGACCGGGATACCCGTCCAGCGCGCGACCACCTCGGCGACGTCCTCGGCGTCGACTTCCTCCTTGAAGAACACCGCCGCCCGGCCGTCCCCGCGAGCGCGCTCGGCCGCTTCAGTCTCCACCAGCTTGCGCTCCAGCTCGGGGATCTCGCCGTACTGCAATCGAGCGGCGCTCTCCAGGTCCGATTCACGCTGGGCGCGCTCCAGTTCTGTGCGTGCCTGATCCAGACGCTCGCGCGTTTCGCTGACGCCCTGGATCGCCTGCTTCTCGGCTTCCCACTGCGCACGCATCTCCTCGGCGCTCGAGCGCAGCTGCTCGAGCTCGAGCTCAATCGCCGCGCGGCGTTCCTTGGAAGCGTCGTCCTTCTCTTTGCGCAGTGAAGTCAACTCGATCTCGAGCTGCATCACGCGGCGGTCGACCTCGTCGATCTCGGCCGGGACGGAGTCGATCTCGATGCGCAGGCGTGAGGAGGCCTCGTCGATCAGATCAATCGCCTTGTCCGGCAGGAAGCGATCGGCAATGTAGCGATGTGAGAGCGTCGCCGCGGCGATCAGCGCACTGTCCTGGATCGTCACTTTGTGGTGAACCTCGTAGCGCTCCTTCAAGCCACGCAGGATCGCGATCGTGTCTTCTACGCTCGGCTCGCCCACCATCACCGGCTGGAAACGGCGCTCGAGCGCGGCGTCCTTCTCGATGTACTTGCGGTACTCGTCGAGCGTGGTGGCGCCGACGCAGCGCAGCTCCCCGCGCGCGAGCATCGGCTTGAGCAGGTTTGCCGCGTCCACCGAGCCCTGGGCGGCGCCCGCGCCGACGATCGTGTGCAGCTCGTCGAGGAACAGGATGATCGTCCCCTGCGCCTCGGAGACTTCCGCAAGCACCCCCTTCAAACGCTCCTCGAACTCACCGCGATAGACGGCGCCGGCGATCAGCGCACCCATGTCCAGCGCGATCACTTGTCGTTCACGCAGGGACTCGGGGACATCTCCAGAGACGATTCGCTGCGCCAGGCCCTCGACGATCGCAGTCTTGCCGACCCCGGGCTCACCGATCAGGACTGGGTTGTTCTTGGTGCGGCGCGACAGAACCTGAATGACGCGACGGATCTCCTCGTCGCGGCCGATCACCGGATCGAGCTTGCCCTGCTCGGCCAGCTCGGTCAGGTCGCGGCCGAAGCGCTCGAGCGGCTTCTGCTCCTCCTCTTGTGGCGGCGCCATCGCGGCGCCACCACCAGGCATCTGCCCGTCAGGTGGCGTCATGGCTTACTCCGTGAAAGGGGTCCAAATTGATGCAAAGGGGGGTGTTAAAGGGGGTGTTCACGACAAGAGTGGTGTTCGCATCCTCGAAGGACATCGTCTACACCCTCTTACCCGGCGGTACCCGAAATGGCGAGCGCGCATCAGCGGCGCGCACCAGCTCGGTGCCGATCCCGCGCAGCGGCACCAGCTCGGCGCGGAACGAACGTCGCACACGCTCGAGCTCCTCGGCCAGCTCGACCTGGGCGCGCAGAGCCTGCACCTCCAGCTCTTCGATGCGCGCGTGCATGCTCTGTACCTCGGACTCGAGGTCGAGCACGCGCTGAACGCCGGCCAGGTTCAGACCCAACTCACCGGTCATCTCCTGGATGCGGCGTAGCTTCTCAACGTCTGACTGCGAGTACAGGCGCGTGCCCTTGGGTGAGCGCTTGGGCTCGACCAAGCCGCGCGCCTCGTACATACGCAACGTCTGCGGATGCATGTTGGCCAGCTCGGCCGCTACCGAGATCATGAAGACGCCGCGCTCGGTGTCGACCTGCACCCGCGTCACACGCTTCGCATTCACGAGGACGCCTCCGAGAACAGCTTTGCGCGCGGATTGCCGTCCATCACCTTCGAGAGCGCCTCAACGGCCTCGCTCTGCTCGTCGGTG
>DASTPN010000046.1:0-2610 GCA_035719985.1 Solirubrobacteraceae bacterium
GAGCGCGCACCGTGTAGTTGCGAGCGCAGTCGATTCAGCAGGCCCTGCTCGTAGGCGAGGCTGGTTTCAAGCGCCGACAGCCGCGCGTGCAGATCGTTGATGCTGCCCTGGAAGCCATCGATCTTGCTCGAGTCCGCCGTAATTCCCGCTTTCAGTTCGCTCTCGTGTGAGCTTGCCGAGGATATGCCGCGTTCCAGTTCGCCCTGGGACTGGCCGCCGAGCGCCGGGGTGGCCAGTGTCGCGAGCAGCAGCGCGAGCAGCGCGCCGGCGTGGCGCGCTCGTGGCATGGGGAGATAGGCATCGGAGAGCTTCATTGCGGGTGGCGTCCTAGCCGTGCGTCCCAGCGCGGCCAGCCGACGGTAGCCACGCGATCGACCGATCACAAGCATGCGCGCATGCGTGCAAACGGACTTGCAAGCCCGCCGAGCGCACGCACAAAGCCTCACTGGACAGTAGGCAGATGCTCGACACGGGTATTATCAAGCTCGCGCTGGGGCTCTCTGTGACCGGCCCGACTACTTCGGGGGGCAGAGCAGCCGCGCGCGGCAAACGTGGAGGAGATTCAGCGATCACGGATCCTTGCGGCGATGGCCGAGGAGGTAGCCCTCCGCGGCACCTCGTCGGTCACGGTTGCCCGTGTGATCGCGCGTGCTCGGGTTTCGCGGCGACTGTTCTACGAGTTGTTCGCCGACGTCGAGGATTGCCTGCTCGCGACCTTTAACTGGGGTGTTGAGCAGGGACGGGCGGTCCTCCTGGAAGCTTGCCGCGACGAGCGCCAATGGCTTGGGCAGATGCGCATCGGGCTGGCGGCGCTGTTGCGCTTCTTCGATCGCCAACCGCTGCTGGCCCAGCTCTGCATTGTTCACGCGGCCGGCGGGGGACGCCGGGTGCTCGAGCGTCGCTCGGCCGTGATTGGCGAACTGTGCACGGCGGTCGAAGGCGGCAGCGCCCTGGGCGATCAGCGAGTCCCGGGTCCGGTCGTGGCTGAAGGCGTGGTTGGTGCTGTTCTTGCTGTGCTGTACGCGCGAGTGCTGGCGCAGGACCATGCCTTCAGCGTTGGCGCTCCTGGAGGCGAGCAGGCGACGACCCTAATCGATCTGCACGGCGAGCTGATGAGCATGATCGTCCTGCCGTATCTGGGAGCACAGGCTGCCCGAGAGGAGCTCGAACGGCCGGCGCCAGATGCGCCTGAGTCCTCGGCGCTCCAGGCCGGTCCGATCGCCGTACCCGCCAGCGAGCAGGTGGGAGCGCGCTTGACTTACCGCACGGTGCAGGTCCTACGCGCAATCGCGGAGCTGCCCGCCGGCAGTAACCGTGAGGTCGCCGAACGGGCCGGGATCGTCGACCAGGGGCAGATATCGAAGATCCTGACCCGCTTGGAGTACCAGGGCCTAGTCGTCAACCGTGGTGGCAACGGGCCGGCTCGCGGTGCACCGAACTCCTGGTGGCTGACCGACCGGGGCGAGGCGCTGGAGCGCGACCTGCGTGAGCGCCCCGCAATCAACGGTGGTAGCGGCCGTGCTCGTACTAGAGAACGCGAACAGTGATCGAGCGAGACACGCCGCCTCGCGGGCTCACGGTCAAGCGGTAGAGTCCGGCAGCGAGCGGCCGTGAGCCCTTCAGCGCTCGCCGATGACTGCCGGCAAGCGCCGAGAAACTGAGTGTGGGAGAGAGCACGACCCAGCGTGCTCTCGCACCGAAGCCGACACGTAGGAAAAGCGTCGCTCGCATCTTCGCCGCGCTCGTCAGGGCAAACGAGAATGCGAGTCGCGACATCGCGATGCTCTTGGCATGGCTGCGCGGATGGAGTGCGGCTGCGCCGTGTGTCGTCAGCGCCAGTCGTGTTACGCGCGGCAACGCGCTGCCGCCGGCGTTTGACTTGGCGGCTTCGCCGCTGTTGGCACTCGTGACGGAAGCGCTTGCGGCGCTGGTTGCCCCAACTCCGTTTTCGGAGCTGCTCCCGCCGCTGGAGCCGGCCCCGGTTGGGCTTTTCGAGTTGCCTGGTTCTTCCGTGTTGCCTGGTTCTTCCGTGTTGCCTGGTTCTTCTGTGCTGCCGCCTTCTTTGGGTGGTTCTTCTCCTTTGGGCACTTCTTCTTCGGCTTTGCCTTCTGGTTCGCTCCCTTTTTCAGGTTCGGAGCCTTTTTCGACCGGTGTTTCTGCGACTCGGAACGCACCGACACCGTTTGGCGTGCCCACGCCCGTTGGGCCGTCGTAGCCAGTGGTGGCATTGCAGATCCAGGCTCCGGCACCGCAGTCGAGCGGAAACCGCGCGGAGAGTGGATTGAGCGACCCGGAGCAGCTGAGGTATTCATCCTGGCATTCGCCGTTGCCGCCGCTTTGCACATCATGCAGCAGCGAGGAGCCGAGGTGGGAGTAGAGGGTCTGTGCCGGGTAGGCGACGCCCTGCGCGCCACCGGCGAGCGCGAACATCGAGGCGACGATCGGGGAGGCCACGCTGGTGCCGCCGATCGGCACCCAATGCAGCACGGTCGTCAGTTTGTGGCCGGCTTCTTCGTAGGGGTAGGGGATCGAGTCATAGACATTGACGCCGGTAGCGGGGTCGGCCACGGCGGAGACGTCGGTACTTGCACGCAACGACCCGCAGCCGAC
>DASTPN010000047.1:0-6673 GCA_035719985.1 Solirubrobacteraceae bacterium
GGCGCAACTGGGAAGCCTCAGACCCGGCGGAGGTTGGCAAGATACTGCGTCAGTGGTTTAAGGACACGGTCGAGATAGAAGGAGTTGTCGCGCTCGAGACCGACTCAGTGGCCGATCGCCAGCGTGTCGCATACCGCTTCCAGGGCCGAAACGAGGACGGCCCGTTCGCGATCGAGCAGCAGGTCTATTACTCCGAGCAGGGCGGGCGCATAGTGTGGATGCGGGTTCTGTGCTCGGGTTTTCGCCAGTGCGGTAGTCGCGTCTAGCAGGCGACGAACAACGCCAGCTCCAACCACTTGAAGCGACAGTCGACTTGGCTGAAGCCGGCATCGCGCAGCCACTGCAGCTGCTCCTCCAGGCCGGCGAGCCGGTCGCTGGGGTCGTCTTGCGGGCGGCCGATTGCGTGGCGGAAATGTTCATGTAGCTCTGGACTGGGGGAGGTCACGATCTCGAGATTGACGAAGGTCCCGTCCGGTGCCAGCAATGTCCTGATCTCGCTGAATAGGGAGCGCTTGCGCTCGTCGGGGAGATGGTGGATCGCAAGCGCGGAGACAATTGCGTCAAAGGCCCCCCTTTCCGCGGGGAGCGGTTCGGTGAGATCGTGTCGTAGTAGCTCGATCGAGTGATTCCCGGCGAAGCGTCGCTGGGCGCGCTCGAGCATCGGTATAGAAGCGTCGATGCCGATCCCGTGTGCCGTCGGGTATCTCTCTCCAACGAGTGCCAGTAGCCGTCCGTCGCCCGTGCCAAGGTCCAGGAAGCACTCCACGTGCTCAGGTAGGGCTTCGAGCAGCAGCGACTCAGCGACATCTCGATGCGGGACCTCCCGGCCGAGATAGTCCTCGATCCGCTCTGGGTCTGACCACTCCTGACTGGTCACGAACCGCGGGAGGTGTTCGGCGATCGGCTCGCCGGCGCCATTTTTGGCTGGGATGCGTGCTCCTCCCAGAACTCGACCGTCTGGCGCTCGTGGCGGGTTCCGAGATCGAGCGCAAGCCTCGGGCCGGCTGAGCTATAGGCCGCCGTCTGCTCCATCAGCGTCTCGTATTCGGCGAGCTTCTGTCTGTGCGTCTCCAACTGAACTTCGGCCAGTTGATGGGCGTCGGCGCCGAAGAAGAGCTTCAGCAGAGCCAAGTCTCGAAGCATGTATGGCTCGGGCGTAAGCACGCCCAGCCAGCTTTCATGTGCTTGACGCCCTCGCGTGGTGAGTGAGTAGAGCTTGCGGCGCCTGCCCTCCGTCTCGCGTGTCTCGGTCACGTAGCCAGCACGCGCCAGGCGGGCGGGCTCGGCGTAAAGCTGGGAGTGAGGAAGCGACCAGAAATGCCCGACGGTGGCAGACACCATCTGCTTGAGGTCATACGGCGTGGCCTCACCGGCCATGCTGAGTAGCCCAAGCACGATGTGGGAGGTGTGTGTGAGCTCGATCTCGTCACTCATCTAGGCAGACCTTGCTTTGATCCGTATCGGATGGTATGTTTCGGACTATTGAGGCTGTCAGCGCAAACGGAGGCGAGCTTAGATGACCGCAGTGCGAACAACACAGTCGGGTGGTGCGGGCGTGCCGCGATCGCAGTTCCCGCTGATGTTGGCGGTCTTGCTCTTGCTCGTCTTTGCGCCGCTCGCGACCGCGGCTCCGAAGATCACCTTCAAGGCCACGCCCGTGCCGATTCCAGGCTTCCCGGGGACGGGCAATCTGCTTGGAGCACAGGCCGCCGTTGAAGTGAATGCGACGATCAGCGGCAGCGAATACGGAGGTTTCCCATCGCCGCTGACAGCGCTCAACTTGTTCGCACCGGCAGGGGTGAAGATAGACCCCGAAGGTTTCCTGGCGTGCGCGGTCGCGGCTCTGGAAGCCAATGGCATCGAAGGTTGTCCGAAGCGCTCGCGCGCCGGTCCGCCCGGCGAAGGGCTCGGGGTGGTCAGCTTCGGAGGAACCCGTGTCAACGAGAAAGTTTCGATCAACGGTGTGTTCGCAGCCGCCGGCGGTTTGATCTTCTACGTCGAAGGCTCCAGCCCAGCCTACTTTCAAGTGCTCGAAAAGGCTCACTGGGTGACGGCATTGCCGCCTTATGGGCCGGAGTTGCTGGTGGAAGTGCCGCTTGTCGAAACGGTTCCCGGCGCTAACGACGCTTCGATTCTCTCGTTCAAAGTCCGTGTCGGGGCGGCCTTCAGGAAGAGGGGCAGGACGATGTCATACATCACACTGGCAAAGCATTGTCCGGGTCGCGGAGGCTTTCCGGTCAAGGCTGAAATGAAGTTCCTAAGTGGGGAAACGGTGACCGCTGTTTACAAGCAGCCTTGTCCCAAGGGGCAAGGAGCGCTTGCGCGTTAGCCCAGCTTGAACACCGGATGCTTTGGAGCCACGGCCAACAGTTCGTCGTCGGTGGAGTCAGGTCGAACGCCATCGAAGAAGACGCCGACCTCGAACTTCCAACGCTTCAGGTAAGCGCGCAGGATCGGCGGCTTGCGATCGTCACTGAGCTCGGTGGCAGCGAAACGCTCACTGCGGCGCGGTCCGATCAGGAGTCGCCCTTCGCCGCTTGCGCGCAGATTGCGCGCCCATTGCGTATCTCCGCGCGGCGCGACCAGATAACGCTCACCCTCGAACGTGAGCACGTTCACAGGAGTTCGACGCGGCTCGCCGGACTTGCGTCCTCGAACCTCGAGCACACGCGATCCCCACACGCTGATGCCCAGCCGGGTCAGCGCGGCAACGGCGGGATTGAACACGTGGCTGGTGAACCATCCGGGCCGCTTGTCTGCGAAGTGCTCTGTCGCGGAGGCGTCGGTCATTCGGGTTAGGGTAGCTGGGGCGATCTAGATGAGGCTTCCGAGCCCGTGGATCGCCGCGGTGCCGAGTATCACCTCGAGCACCACGCCGGCAGTGCCGACGGCGATCGCCACAACCGCCACGACGATGTCTTCGAGCAGCACACCGAGTGAGAGCAGCACCACGCCGAGCGCCGGCAGGGTGTCCAGGCCCGTGAAGGGTGGCGCAAAGAACGCGCCGGCCGAGCCAGCAAGCACGAGTAGGCCGAAGACGATGTTGCTCAGGCGGTGATTGAAGAGGAAGCGCAGGCGGGGGCGGGAAACCCGCTCGAGGCGACGGATCATTCTCATCAGGGCGGAGACGAAGCGCTGTTGAGCGTTGCCCGCGAGTTCTATTTTGCACCAGCGCTGTGGCAACCAGAGTTCTTGGCGACCCGCAATAAGCTCCAGCGCCAGCAGCATCGCGACGATCTCGAACACGTGTGTGGCGCCCCCAGTCGGCAGCGGCAGAGCGGGCACGCCGAGCAGGAGCACGAAGACGATCGCAAAGCTCTTCTGCTCGACGAGCTCGACGAGGCTGCCGAGCGTCTTCTCCTCACTTCTCAACCACAGGTCGAGCTTGTCACTGACCTTCTCGGGTCCCATCTGGACGTGGACGATAGGCGGTGCTGTTCGAGCAGATCGCTGCGATGCTGTCGATTTGGGCCCCGGCCGTTCGTATAGAGGGTGAGAGCCGGCGTGGCGTCGGCTGAAACGTCCAGAAAAAGGAGCAGCAATGACCCAGTATCTACTCAGCGTCTACCACCCCGAAGACGAGTCTCAGCCGGCGCCGGAGGTGCTCGAACAGACCAGGAGCGACGTGAACGATCTCAACCAGGAGTTGCAGGCGGCCGGTGCTTGGGTGTTCGCGGGCGGTTTGCACCCGGCCAGCACAGCCACGGTGGTCCGCGTAGGCGATGGGGGAGTGTTGACGACCGATGGGCCGTTCGCCGAGAGCAAGGAGCAAATCGGCGGCTTCTGGGTGATCGCCGCGGCCGATCTCGACGCTGCACTGGCGTGGGCTGAGAAGGCGACCGTAGCGTGCAAGCTCCCTGTCGAGGTGCGTCCGTTCCACGACGAGCCGCCACGGGACTGACGCAAGCGTGCCCAAGCTGGCGCACTCGGAGATCGAACGTGTATTCCGCCAGGAGTACGGCCGCGCTGTGGCCGTCCTGGTCCGTGTCTTCGGCGACATCGACGTCGCCGAGGAGGCGGTCCAGGACGCGTTCGCGGTGGCTGTTGCGCGCTGGCCGGCGACTGGGTTGCCGTCAAGCCCGGCAGGCTGGATCATCACCACGGCGCGCAACCGGGCAATCGACCGTTTGCGCCGCGAGTCCTCTCGTGCAGACCGCTACGCGCAGGCAGCCTTGCTGCACGGCGAGGACGAGCCGCTACCAGAGGAGGGCGCTGTGCGCGACGAACGGCTACGCCTGATCTTCACATGCGCTCACCCATCGCTTGCTGCAAGCGCACAGGTCGCATTGACGCTGAGGTTGTTGGGTGGGCTAAGCACGCCAGAGGTCGCGCGCGCCTTCCTGGTCTCGGAGTCGACCATGGCGCAGCGGTTGGTCAGGGCCAAGGGCAAGATCCGCGACGCGAAGATCCCTTACCGGGTCCCAACCGAGGCCGATCTGCCCGGTCGCTTGCGCGCCGTTCTCGCAGTCGTCTATCTGATCTTCAACGAGGGCTACACCGCGAGTGGCGGGGAGGAGTTGATCCGCCCGGATCTGACCGCGGAGGCGATTCGCCTCGGTCGGTTGCTCGTCGAGTTGATGCCGGACGAGCCTGAGGCGATCGGGCTGCTTGCGCTGATGTTGCTCATCGAGTCGCGACGGCCTGCACGCACGAGGGGAGAGGGCGAGCTCGTATTGCTGGCCGAGCAGGACCGAGACCTGTGGGATCGGGCGCTGATCGCCGAAGGGCAGACGCTGGTTCGCCAATGTCTGCGGCGAGGTCAGCCCGGCCCGTATCAGCTCCAGGCAGCCATTAGCGCTGTCCACAGCGACGCGCCCACGGCGTCCGCGACCGACTGGTCGCAGATCCTGCAGCTATACGACCATCTGTTGGCGCTCGCGCCGAGTGCGGTCGTCGCGCTCAATCGCGCTGTTGCTGTCGCCGAAGTGCAAGGGCCGGATACCGCGCTAGCGCTCGTCGAGGACCTGGACCTGGACGGCTACTACCTATTTCACGCCATTCGCGCAGATCTGTTTGAACGGCTGGGTCGCGGCGCGGACGCTGCAGCAGCCTATGAAGCCGCGCTCGCTCACGCCGAGAACGCGAGCGAGCGGGAGTTGTTGCAGCACAAGCTCGGGGCAAACGTATCGAGGCTCTAGGATCAGAGCCCTCGGCATCTCGTGTCGAGAATCGCTGTCGCCTCAGCCGAGGAGTAAAGCAATGGGCTTCGACCAATATCACGAGCCACCGCAAGAGCTATCCGAGCAGACCCGGACGTTCGCACGGCTGTGCGCATCGTTGACCGAGGAGGCGGAGGCCATTGGCTGGTACGAGCAGCGTTTGGCCGTCGAGCGCGATCCCGAGGCGCGCTCGGTCATGGCCGACGCCGTTGGTGAGGAGTACAAGCACTTCAGCATGGACCTCGAGTTCCTGCTGCGGCGCACGCCGAAGTGGCGGGAGATCGCTCAGGGCGTGCTGTTTCAGCCGGGCGACATCGTCGAGAACGGCGAGGCTGCCGAGGCCGAGGCCGGTGATTCCTTGACCGAGGAGACCGACGCGGTTGTGTCGTCTGGTGGCTCTCTGGGGATCGGCAGTTTGAAGGAGGTGGGAGGGTGAGTTCCGGTCACCTGCTGCGCGAGCATGCGCCGATAAGTGAGGCGGCCTGGCAGACGATCGACGAGGAGGCGCGCCGACGACTGCTTCCGGGCATGGCGGCCAGGCGGCTGGTCGATTTCCGAGGCCCGCACGGCTGGGAGCATTCAGCCACCAATCTGGGACGCGTCGAGCGCGTGAAAACAACTGCCGTCAAAGGTGTTGAGGCGTGTAGGCGCGTGGTTCTGCCCCTGTTTGAGCTGAGAGCCGGGTTCGCCGTATCCCGTGAGGAGCTGGCCGCGGGCGACCGTGGCGCAGAAGACGTTGACTTCGCCGATCTGGACGCGGCCGCGCAAAGGATCGTCGAGGCGGAGAACAGGTCCGTATTCCACTCATGGCCAGAGGTGGGGATCGAGGGCATCTCAGAATGCGCGCCACACGATGTGATTGCCGGCGGGCTAACAACGGAATACCCATCGAGAATCGCGCGCGCCGTGGAGTTGCTTCTACGCGCAGGTATCTCCGGTCCGTACGGGCTCGCGTTGGGTCGCGAGGAGTACACGGGTGTCGTTGAGGCCGCCGAGCACGGCGGTTATCCGCTGTTTGATCATCTCCGCAAGATCCTGCAGGGGCCGATCGTCTGGGCGCCTGGCGTGAGCGGAGCGATCGTGCTCAGCTTGCGTGGCGGCGATTTCGTCTTTGATTGCGGCCAGGACGTTGCCGTCGGCTACGAAGCCCACGACAGCGGCTCGGTCTCTCTGTATTTGGAGGAGTCCTACAGCTTTAGGGTGCTCACGCCGGAGGCCGCGGTAATCATCGCGCCCTCAGAGTCTGGATGAACAGAGCGCGTAAACGAGAATGGGGAGGAGGCGCAAATGAAGGCAGCAGTCATCCGAGAGAACGGCGGGCCCGAGGTGCTCCGCTACGAGGATGTGCCCGATCCCGAGTGCCCCGATGGCTGCGTGGTCATCGATGCCGAGGCGATCAGTATTGAGGGAGGCGACCTGCTCGCCCGTGCTGCGGGGGATCTAGCCGCTGTGCCACACGTCGTCGGCTATCTGAGCGCCGGCGCCGTCAGCGAGGTTGGCGCCGGCGTCGAGGA
>DASTPN010000048.1:0-4884 GCA_035719985.1 Solirubrobacteraceae bacterium
GAGAGCGGACCCGATTTCTCGATCACCGCTTCACACGGCGTGGTGCACATTCCCGAGGAGATGAGCGATCCAGCTGCGATCCTGCAACTGGCCGACCAGCGCCTGTATCGCCGTAAGGCTGAGCTTGCAGCTCTGCGATCAACCGACGCTTACGAGCGTGAGGACGATCTCGCCCTTGGGCAGTACGACGGCGACGCTCTCGCCAGCGCCGCGTCCGAGCAGCGCACGGGCAACCGGCGAATCCGCCGACAGACGACCCTCTGAAGGCGAGGCGTCGTGCGAGCCGACGATCGTCCACTTGCGCTCGGGCCCGTCGTCTCCTTCGCGCACAACGACGGTGCAGCCGAACGCAACGGCTCCGTCGCTCGCCTGCGAGTGCTCGACGACAACAGCGGTTGAGATCCGTTCACGCAGGCGAGCGATCTTCGTCTCCAAGTGCGCCTGGTCGTTCTTGGCGTCGTGATACTCGCTGTTCTCCTTCAGATCCCCCCATTCACGCGCGGTTTTGATCCGCTCGGCGATCTCCCGGCGCCCATCGCCCTCGAGCAGCGCCAACTCGGCCTCCAGCGAAGCGAGGCCCTCAGCAGTGATCATGTTCGGCTCGGCGGCAACCATCGGAGTCCAGCGTAACCGCACCGCCCGCACTTTGCGCGGCGAGCACTCGCACGGATGGAATCGGCTCGCCGACTAAAAGAAGGTCGCGGGCTTGGTCGAGAGCAACGCGTAGACCTGCACGTCGGCGGCCTGAACGAGCAGTTGCGATGAGGGCGGCGAGGGCGGGGGGGCCCATACGAACAAACCGCTGCTCAGGCGACGGTTGACCCACACGTAGTTGATGTACGCCTGCGCAAGGTGCGGTCCCGGCGGATCGTGCGTGACCGAGTCCAGGTACATCTGATTGCGCAGGTAGACCGAAACAAAGAACGGGTTTTCGCCCAGCAGCCTTTCCATCGTGAAATAAGCCAGAGCCGCCTTTGCCGTTTGGCGGGCCTGGTAGAGGAAGGCTCCGTTGTGGGTGACCTGGTAGAGCAGGACGCCGGCTCCGATCATCGACCCTTGGTTGTAGCTCCATACAGTCGGGTCGATCACCCCTTTCTGGCGAATGTGATCGGCATATAGCTGGTTGGGAAGCATCAGGCAGCGGCGCACCCATTCGTAGGCCATCTCGGCGAACTGCAGATAGGCGGCGTCGCCGGTGCTCCGGTACAGCTGCAGCGCAAGCTCGGCGCCAGGGCCGTCGGTGACGGTGTTGCGGTCTGTGTTGCTCGGCGAGTCAGAGAAGGGCACGCCACCGGCGCAGGCCAGTTTTGGGTTGGTCTGCCAGCCGGCCATCACGAACGCCATGATCTGCTCGGCGCGTTCGAGCACGCTGGCTTCGTGGTGGAACTTGTAGATCCGCATCAGCTCGATCCCCACCCACTCGTTGTCGTCGTAGTAGCTGGCGCCTGCCGGAGGAACGACGTTGCCGCTGTAGGAGGGAAGCGCGGGCGGTGGCACGCCCGGGTTTTCCGGCGCTTCGGCCGGGCTTTCTTCGACTTCGGGCTGCTCGCCCGGGAGCGGTTCGCTCGCGCTCGTGGGGGTGCTCCAATACTTACCCAGCCCGTAAAGACGCACGTGCAGTTCGCGCGAGTTGACCACAGCCTGCTTGGCCGCTTGGCCGGGGATGTTGGCGACGCTGACCGTGGCCGCCAACGCTTGGGAGAACGGCCACAGGTACGAGTACGGTTCACCCAGGTACAGACCGCTGCCAGGGATGTAGAAGGCCTTTTGCATCGCCGCGAAGGAAGCAAGCGCGCGGGCCGGATTGCCGTGCAGCCCAGGCTTTGGCTTGGCTTTCCTGCCTCTGCCGGCGGGCGTGTGCGCCGAGGCGCCACGAGCGAATTCACTGGCATGAGCGATCCGCCGCGGCCCTTCGCCGCCGGCCGGATAGCGCGAGCCGCCCGGCGCCGCGTGCGGCGGGCGTCCCCAGGCAGGGGAGACCCACAGCAGCAGTGCGCTCACCAGCGCCACCGCCGATCTGAGCAACCTCGCTTGCCGGCCTCTTATCGATCCCAAGTCAGACGTACAGAACAAAATAGGGTTGTCAAAGGTGCGCTTGCCTTAGGGTTCGTCGCGGACGCCTATTGTCCCAGCACCCCAGGACTGCAAGGAGAACTCGTGAGAACCGTAAGAGAAGCCGCATTCGAGCTACTGCGCAGCCGCTCGATGACGACGATGTTCGGCAACCCCGGCTCGACCGAGCTGCCGATGCTGACCGAGTTCCCGAGCGACTTTCGCTACGTGCTCGGCCTGCAGGAGGCGACTGTGGTCGGTCTGGCCGACGGCTATGCGCAAGCAAGCGGCCGCACGACGCTCGTGAACCTGCACACCGCTCCCGGGGTGGGCAACGCGATGGGGGCGATCTTCAACGCCCAGGCCAACAAGTCGCCGCTGGTGATCACCGCCGGCCAGCAGTACCGCTCGCTGATGACGCTGCAAGCCAATCTCACCAACCGTGACGCGACGCGGATGCCGCATCCGCTCGTGAAGTGGAGCTACGAGCCGCCGCGCGCACAGGACGTCCCGCATGCCCTGTTGCGTGCGATCCATATGTCCTCGCTGCCCCCGCGCGGCCCGTCGTTCCTATCGATCCCGATGGACGACTGGGGAGCGGAGGTGGAAGCGGACGCGCTCGCCCATCAGAGCGCGCGCACGGTGACCGGCGCCGCGCTGCCGGACCCAGAGGCGATCGAGCGCCTGTGCGAGCAGTTGCGCGCGGCGGCGCGCCCAGCGCTCGTCGCCGGCCCGGAGATCGACGCCAGCGGCGGCTGGGAGGCGGCGATCCGCCTGGCCGAGCGTCAGCGCTTGACCGTGTACGCCACTCCCGCGCCCGGCGGCGGGCGCATCGGCTTTCCCGAGGACCATCCGCTGTTCGCCGGCATCCTCCCCCCCGCCGTGCTGCCGGTCGGCGAAGTGCTGGCCGCCCACGACTTCGTGCTCACGGTCGGCACCTCGGTCTTCCCCTACTACCCAAACGTCCCCGGCCCGCTGCTGGCGCCCGGCACGGAGCTGGTGGCGATCACCAGCGACCCCGACGAGGCCGTGCGCGCGCCGATGGGCGATGCGATCCTCGCCGACCCCGCCCTGACGCTGGCGGCGCTTGCCGAGCAGGTGGGCGACTCCGACCGCCAGGCGCCGGAGCCGCGCCCGCCGGCCGAGGCGGCGCCTGAGAGCGACCCGATCAGCCCCTCGACGGCGGTGCGCGTGCTGGCCGAGGCGTTCCCGCAAGAGGGGATCGTCGTGCTCGAGTCGCCCTCGGCGACGCTGGCGCTGCGCAACCAGCTGCGCCTCTCGGCACCCGGCAGCTACTACTTCTCCTCCGGCGGCGGCTTGGGCTTTGGCATGCCGGCGGCGATCGGCGTGCAACTGGCACAGCCCTCGCGCCCAGTCGTGTGCGTGATCGGAGAGGGCTCGGCCCAGTACGCGATCCAGGCGCTGTGGACAGCCGCCGCCTACGACGTGCCGGTCACGTTCCTGGTGCTGCGCAACGACGAGTACGCGATCCTGAAGTGGTTCGGAATGCTCGAGGACATCGTCGGCGCACCCGGCCTTGACCTGCCGGCGCTCGACTGCGCCGCCGTGGCCCGCGGCTACGGCGTGTCATCGCGCGTGGCGAACGACGCCGACGAGCTTGGCCAAGCGCTCAGCACAGCGCTGGCCTCCAGCAAGCCGGAGCTGGTGGAAGTGAAGGTGGCGCCCGGAATGGCATTGATGTGAGAACCGCATGCGTGGAGCGCAGCAAAGCCGGGAGCCAGACGTACCCCGCGCGGTGGACGGCGGCAAGGAAATGAGATCCGTACCCGACAACAGCGATCGCGACGTGCTCGTCGTCGGCGCCGGTCTCGCCGGACTGGTCAGCACACTCGAGCTGCTGCGCTCCGGACACACCGTGACGCTGCTCGATCGCTGCCAGCCGCAGGAGGTTGGCGGGCTGGCACGGGAGGCGTTCGGAGGGATGTTCATGGTCGACTCACCTGAGCAGCGCCGCTCGCGCATCCCCGACAGCGAGCGCCTGGCACTCGAGGATTGGCTGCGGATCGCCGAGTTCGATCCCGAGGATGTATGGCCGCGGCGTTGGGCCGAGCAGTACGTAACGCGAGCGCGCGACGACGTCGGCGCATGGCTGCGCGAGATCGGCGTGCGTTTCTTTCCTGTCGTCAACTGGGCCGAGCGCGGCAACTTCGGCGACGGCAACTCCGTCCCCCGCTTCCATCTGACCTGGGGCACCGGCAAGGGCCTGGTGCAGGCGGTGTGGGGAGCGATCGAGTCGCACCCGCGTCGCGGCTCGCTGGACGTGCGCTTTCAGACCAAGGTCGTCGAGCTGCTGATCGAAGGCGGCGCGGCCACAGGTGTCAAGCTCGAGTCCGGCGAGAGCCTGCGCGCCGGTAGGGCGATCGTGATCGCCGCCGGCGGGATCGGCGGCAACCTGGAGATCGTTCGCCGTGAATGGCCGACCGACCGCCTCGGCCCCGCGCCCGAGCGACTGTTGATGGGGTCGCACTACTACGCGGACGGCGCCATGCACGAAGAGGTGCGCCGGATCGGCGGCAACGTCACCCACCTGTCGCGGATGTGGAACTACGCCGACGCGGTCCGCCACCCCAAACCGCAGCGCGAGCACCACGGCCTGAAGCTGATCCCGCCGCGCTCGGGCCTGATGCTCAGTCCCGACGGCGTCCGCTACGGCCCGGTGCCGGTGATGCCGACGTTCGACGCCTACGCCGCGCTGGAGCGTATGTGTGAGGACGGGCGCAAGTACTCGTGGCTGATCTGCAACTTCAAGATCGCCAAGCGCGAGCTGGACGTGTCGGGCTCCCAGCACAACCCCTATCTGCGGGAGCGGCG
>DASTPN010000049.1:0-2764 GCA_035719985.1 Solirubrobacteraceae bacterium
CCGCGTGGGGTGCAAGTGAATGGGGATGGCGATGTTTTAACGTGGCACTTGAACTAAGCAGGTTTCTCGGACGCCGAGATGTCGTGCTCTCCACACGCGCTGCCGGTCGGCGTCGGAGAAGCGCCAAGGCACGAAGTCGCGGGAGGTGGAGCACCAGCGATGCAGCGGGCTCTATGGGGATTGTGTCGCGGGCGGCATCGTTGGGAGGGTGGATTGGGCAGGCAAGACTGGGCGGGACCTGTCGCTGTGAGGATGCTCGGGGAGAGCTGGACGAAGGGAAAGGGTGTGCAGCGGTCGGTCGGCGGGCGCTATGAACCAGGGATGAGGCGGATCGAGGCGAGCGGGATCGTCACCGGCGGATGACTGGCGTCGGAGACGTGTGGCTTTGCAGCGAGCAATCCGAGCACGCGTCATGACGTGTCGATCCTGATCGGCGCGGGAGCAGGCGTTGGCCGATGTCTTGGCTCGCGGCCACGGGCGAAGACCTCGATGACGATCATCCGGCCGCCGCAGCGCGGGCAGGGGCAGGGCAGAATGCGCGGCTCGTCCGGCGCGGCGGGCTCCTCCTCGGGCTCAGCGACGCGCGGTGTAGCACCGAGCAACTCGCGAGCGCGTGCGATGTTGGCGACGCGGTCGCCATTGGCAAACAAGCCGTAGTGACGGATGCGGTGGAAGCCCTTGGGCAGCACGTGCAGGAGCAAGCGGCGGATGAACTCGTGCGGGTGGAGGGTCATGGTCTTCCACCGGTCTGGCCCGTCGACGCGGTAGTCCTTGCAACGGAAGGCGACGCCGGTGTCGTCGGCGGAGACCAGACGGCGATTGGAGATGGCGAGGCGGTGGGTATAGCGGGAGAGATAGCGCAGCACCTGCTCGGGCCCTGCAAACGGGTCCTTGCAGTAGACCACCCATTTGGTGTTGCGCAGCGGCGCCAGGAACCTCTTGAAAGTCCTTTTGTCGGCGAGCCCCGCATGGGTGTTGAAGAACTTCAGCCGTCCCTGGGTGTGCGCTTTGGTAAGCATCGTCAGGAACTTGCCTCGGAACAGGCGTGCGAGCACCTTCACGTGCACGAGGAAGTTGGAGCGCGAAGAGATCCATCTACTGCTATCGTTTGACAGTCCACCGCCCGGCACGATCATGTGCACGTGCGGATGATGCGTCAGCGCCGAGCCCCACGTGTGGAGCACGGCGGTGATGCCGATCCTGGCACCGAGCCGCTTGGGATCGTCCGCGATGCTGAGCGTGGTCTGTGCCGCAGCCTTCATGAGCAGATGGTAGATGACGCGTTTGTTCTGATAGGCCACGTCGCGCAACTCGGCTGGCAAAGTGTAGACGACATGGAAATAGCCCACAGGTAGCAGCTCGGCCTCGCGCGCAGCCAGCCACTCGCGAGCCGCCGCTCCCTGACACTTCGGGCAATGCCGATTGCGACAGCTGTTGTAGGCGATAACCGTGTGCCGGCATTCGTCGTTGTCACATTGCGCGACGTGGCCGCCGAGCGCCGCAGTCCTGCAGCGCTCGATCGCCGACATCACCTTCAACTGGTCGAGGCTCACATGTCCTGCGTTGGCCAAGCGCCAAGCGGGACCGTGGTCGCGGAAGATGTCCGCAACCTCCAGAGCTGGACGGGACACGAGACCGGCGTTACTTCGCCGGCGGCGCGTCCTTGTCGGGTTTCTTTGCCCTCTTGCGCTTGCTCAACTGGTCGAGCGGGCTCTCGACGGAGGAGATCAGGGCTGTGGCCACGCGAGCGTAGCCCGCCGTCGTCTCCAACTTCGAATGTCCGAGCAACGCCTGGATCGTTCTGATATCGACACCGCGATCATAGAGGTGCGTTGCAAAACTATGGCGCAGCCAGTGCAGGTTGACCGCCTTCCTGATCCCCGCCGCATGGGTGGTCTGGTGGAACAGCCGGTTGAGCTGGCGCGTCGTCAACGGTTGGCCCGGCTTGCGGCCTGGAAAGAGCAGGCGCTCCTGCATGGGCACGCCGCCGTCGTAGAACCTGGGACGCGCTTTCCACCACTCGCGCAGGAGGGCGAGCGTCTCCGGTGACAACATGACGAGGCGATCCTTGCGGCCCTTCGACTGCTCAACGTGGATGATCATCTGCGCGCTGTCGATATGCTTGACCTTGAGCCGGACGATCTCGCCTGCACGCAATCCCGCGCCATAGCCGAGGCTCAGCAGCAGACGGTTCCTCAGCGTGTGGGCCATCGCCAGCACGCGCTTGGCCTCGTCCTGATCGAGGATCAGCGGGACTTTGTGCGGCTCCTTGATGTGGTAGATCTCGAACGCGAGATCGTGCCGCCGGAGCGTCACGCGGAACAGGAAGCGCAAGCCCGTCATGGTGGCATTGCGCGTGACGGTGCCAACACCGGTCTCGGCAAGATGCAACTGGAATAGACGGATGTCGTCGGCCGTCGCCGTATCAGGTGAACGCTGCAGCCAGGCCGCAAATCGCTTGTAGGCGCGCAGGCGGCTCTTCTGCGAGGCCGGCCCGAGCTTGCGCGCCGTCATATCCTCGATCATGCGCTGGCAGAGTACATCGATCGTGGTAGTGTCGGTCATGGGGGGTTCCATCCTGGGTGAGGTTGCAAACACCTCGATCCTCAGGACGGGGCTCCCCACCCCGTTACGCCCATCCTCTCAACTGGTTATTGACATCTCCGCAAGCGCCCGCCTCGGCGGGCTGTCGCGTAGCGACTTTGTGCAATGGCACTGAGCTACCGTGCGGCGCTTGCGAAGAACGCGTCCGTTATTGAGGGGT
>DASTPN010000050.1:0-7788 GCA_035719985.1 Solirubrobacteraceae bacterium
TTTCAGGCAGTTGGCGCTTTCGCTTCTCGCCCCGAGGACTTCGCGTTCACGGATATGGGCAAGCGCGAATACTATGCGGCTGTGGAACAAGCCGCCCATCGGCAAATGGACATGCAGCAGCAGATGATGATGCAGCAGGAGATGCTCAGACGGCAGCAGGCTGCGGAACATGCAGAGAGACAGCGACGTGACCACCTACTACTGCTACGACGATGAGCGCTCATTGGGAATACTTGTCGGTCGCTTGGCAGCAGACGACAAACTTCGCGACCAAGGCACCGGATGAGCAACAGACCTGGGAGTCGACCTATCGGATCACCAGGCCCAACGCCGAGCTGGAGACGCTACCAGCCGCTGACGTAAGCTGGAGTAAGCTGCTGAACGACCTTGGCGCTGAAGGATGGGAGATGGTGACAGAATCCATTCGGAGCACCGTTATATTTGGGCATAGCCTGGGATGGACCAACGTCGGCTCGCCCGTCCAGATTGTCTGGCAGTTCAAGCGTCTGGGCGCATAGTCACATAGCCTGCCGATTGCTCGGATTGCTGCGCCGTCCAACGTCGTTGCGCGACTGTCGACTATTCTCCTCCAAGCTGGTTCTGGGCGGTCGCAGCGGGTATACCGCAAGCCAACCGACGGAAGAGAGGTGCTCTGAAAATGCGCTCCGACATCGCCCCCGGCGCCAAGTTCCCGGACTTCGAGCTGCCCGATCATGAAGAGGTGCCGCGCAGGCTCAGCGAGCTGCAGGGCGAGGATCCATTGATCCTGACGCTGGCGCGAGGTCACTACTGCCCAAAGGAGCATCAGCAGCATCGCGAACTGGCTACTTTCTATCCGCAGATCGCGGTCGCATACACCCAGATAGCCACGATCTCGACCGACGTCCATCACACCCTGCAAGAGTTCCGGGCATCGGTGGGTGCGCAGTGGCCTTTCCTTTCCGATCCCGAGCGGATGGTGCAAAAGGACCTCGACATCCAGGAGTACACGGACCCCGAGCACGATCCGATGATCCCTCACACGCTTGTTCTCAAGCCCGGCCTGGTGGTTCACAGCATCTACAACGGCTACTGGTTCTGGGGTCGGCCTTCGGTCGATGACCTACGCCGGGACCTGCGCGATGCAACGCGCGAGATCCGGCCCGACTGGGATCTCAGCGCTCCCGGATTGCGCGAGTCATGGGACGCAGGCGACCTCTCGGCGTTCCACGGTTGGAACAAGGGCGATAGACGCCCGCCGGCAGCTGAGTAGCGACGCCGGAGTGTGTTCCTCCACCAGCAGGCTACTGTGCATGCGGTGACCTACACCGCCGCCGAGGGCAGAGGGCAGATCCTGGACGCGCTAGCGCTCGCTGCCGATGAGATCGCACTAGCGCTGGCGGAGCTCAGCGAGGCCTATGAGCATCTCGACGAGCAGACCGCCGAGCGTTTGGAAGACGCATTGTTTGCGCCAGTGCAAGCCGCCTACGGTCGCGCCAAGCGCACCTACGCGGAGTTCGCCCAGCGCACTGAACTGCCGGCGCGTACGTTCGCGATGCCGAATCAGGTCGCTCCCTCCACGGCGGCCAAGCAACTGATCGAGCGAGCACTCGAGGCGCTCACGCGCGCAGATCTCGGCCTGGGGGAACTACAGGACTCGATGCTGCCCGTCGAGGTGGGCGATCCCGAGTTGCGTAGCGGACTAGCCGAAGTTCGCGAGTTGGCCGAGCGCGTGCGCCCAAAGGCGCGCGAGCTCGTGCGCACGATCGGGCGCTAGCAGATCCCGCGAGCTCAGACCCGCGAGTTCAGCTCTCTTGCGAGTCGGTCAGCGCTGAGTGCGCCGGGTCAAGCCCACGCACCAGCGCGATCAGCGCCTCGGCGGTCCCGCTTGCATCGTTGCCGCCAGCGGCCAGGCGGCGTACGGCCAGGCCAGTCACCAGCGCCACGACCGTGGGCGCGTGGCGCTCGGCATCGGGCAGCCCGAGCGCGGCTAGCGCGGCGCGTGCGATCTGCTCGTGGGCGGCGAAGCAACGCTGTGATGCCTCGCGCAGCTCGGGGTCCCGGGCGGCATGCAGGTGCAGCTCCAGTTCGGCGATCTGCTGCGGGATCTCCGAGGTGGCTCCGGCTAGCTGCTCGACGGCCTGGGCTACGCGTTCGAGGCTGACACCCTCGCGCTCCAGCTCGCGTGCGACCAACTCGCGGCGCGCGGTCTCCTCCTCGACGTAGAGCAGCAGGCTCTCGCGCAACAGGTCGGACTGGCTGTCGAAGTGGTAGGTGAGCGAGCCGAGCGATACGCCGGCCGCCGCGGCCACGCGCCGGTTGGTCACGGCGGCGACTCCCTCCGCGGCTATTAGGTCGAGCGTCGAGCGCAGTATCCGTTCTCGCGCCTGCCTCGGCGGCGAGGTGACCGCGTTCAAGCCGGCGCTCCGGCTGGGGTGGCGGCGTGCGCTGCGCTGCGCTCGTGCCAGCGCTCGACTCGCTCCAGTTGGGCGGCGAGCGAGAGGAGCAGCGGCTCGGAGTTCTCAGGCCCGAGCAGTTGCACGCCTACCGGCAGCCCTGCGCTGGTGAGCCCTGCCGGCACGGAGATCCCAGGCCAACCAAGCACGTTCCACGGCCAGGCGAACGGACAGGCTCCCGATATGAGTCTTGCCGTTTCCCTGCTGTTCATCCCCTCGGCCGCTCCGATCTGCAGCGGCGGGGAGGCGGTGGTGGGCACGACGAGGACATCGGCTCCAGCGAAGACGGCGCCGATGCGTCCCCGCATGCGCGGCTCCAGGCGGCGAGCGAGCGGTAGCAGCGAGCGGGCGAACAACCCTCCGAGTGTGGCCGTCTCGCGTGTGCGACGGTCGAGCAGTGAGCGATCGCGTACGTGCGAAGAGACCCATTGGTTCACGCCGGACTCGCCGCGCGCGATCAGATTGAGCCCCATCAGTCTGTAGCGTGGGGACGCCTCGACGCGCTCGTGGCCGAGTTGGTCGAGTACAGCGGCGATCCGCAGTGTGGCGGCGCGGACCTCTGGGTCAAGCCGCACAGGCGCGGCGCTGTAGGGATGGCGCAGGCAGACCGCAATGCGAAGTCGCCCGGGTTCCCGATCGACAGCATCGCTGTAGGAAGCGGCGGGTAGCGTGGGCTTGTGCAGGTCCTGCGCGTGCTGGCCGCTGAGTACGTCGAGCATCAGTGCCGCGTCGGCGACCGTGCGTGTAAGCGGTCCCAAGCAGGTGAGCCCGTTGAACGGCTCAACTTCCGGCCAGCCGGAGATGCGACCGCGCTGAGGCTTGACGCCGATCAGGTTGCACCAAGCGGCTGGAATGCGCACCGAGCCAGCTCCGTCGGAGCCGACCGCCGCTGCGACGATCCCGGCCGCGACGGCTGCCGCGGACCCGCCGCTCGAACCGCCAGGCGTGTGCTCCATATCCCAGGGATTGCGCGTGGCTCCGAACGCCTGGCCCTCGGTGAATGGGTAGAGGCCGACCTCGGGCGTGTTTGTCTTGCCGATGATCACTGCCCCGGCGTTGCGCAGGCGACGTACCATCTCGCAGTCCTCATGCGCGGGCGGAAAATCACCCGGGCAGCCGAAGCTGGTGGGATGGCCGGCGAGGTCGACGTCGTCCTTGATCGCAACGGGCACCCCCAGCAGCGGCAGTCGCTCACCGCGAGCAAGGCGCTCGTCGGCGCGCGCGGCTTCAGCGCGTGCTGACTCTGCACAAATGATCCGGAAAGCATTGAGCGTGGACTGGCTCGCTTCGGCTTGTGTCAATGAGCGTTCGACCAGAGCGATGGAGGTCATCGCTCCGCTGGCCAGACCGCGCGCCTGATCGCTCAGGCTGGCGGTCTCGATGGTTGTCGTGTCAGCGCCGGTCATTCGTTCGTTCGAACGAACGATAATGGATATGGCTCGTTCCGGCAAACCGGCGAACCGGCAGACGATCCACGTGGCCCGGACACAAACGAGCAAGGCAGCCCGGACATACACTCGCGCTATGAGTATCGATGCGAGCCTCGACACCGCCGCGATAGTCCGTCGCTTCCACGCGGCGCGTCGTGACGGCGAGCTCGTCGTACTGCAGGGCTTTCACGCGCTCAAGCACGCGCTGCGCTTCGGCGGCCAGATAGAGCTGGCCGTCTGCTCAGACCAGGCTCAGTTGGACGGCCTGGTCGAGGGTTTGGCTCCTGATCTCAGCGCCTCGATCAGGCAACTGGCTGTCGTCCTGCCCGCGGAGGCGTTCAAGCGACTCGGGCCCTATGTACCGCATACGGGAGTGGTAAGCATCGCCAGGCGCGTTCACAGCGACCCCGCGGAGGTGCTGGCCGCCGGCGATCCGGCACCGGTCGTGTTGCTCGAGGATCCTCGTCATTTCGGCAACCTCGGCGCAGTGATTCGTGTCGCCGCCGCCGCGCAGGCCGCGGGTGTGCTCACGACCGGTCGCCAGGATCCTTGGGATCCCGTCGCCGTGCGCGGCTCGGCCGGTCTCCATTTCGCCCTGCCGGTTGCACGCGTGAGAGAGCTGCCGAGCAGCGACCGACCGCTGCTTGCGCTGGACCCCGAGGGGGATGAGCTTCGACCCGAGCTGGTGCCCCCGCGCGCGCTGCTGGCGTTCGGCACCGAGCGTGCGGGTCTAAGCGACGAGCTGCTTGCCCGTGCCGAGAGGCGACTGCGGCTGCCGATGCGCGAAGGGGTTTCAAGCTTGAATCTGGCGACGTCGGTCGCCGCCGTGCTCTACGCCGTCCGCTTCGCCGACGGATAGCTATCCATCAATTTTTATGCTTATCTCCGTTTTGCCGCTTCCGCCGTCCTGATTGAGCGACTCGCCTCACACCTCGCTCTGTGGCTCCCGCGGTCCTGATCTAGTCGTGGCGCCACTTCACGCCTCGCGCGCTGGCATATAGGGCGCCAGCTCGCGACGGGCGATCGAGAGCTTGTGGACCTCGTCAGGCCCATCGGCTAGACGCAGCGTACGCAGGTGCGCGTAGGCCCAGGCCAGTGGGAAGTCATCGGAGACGCCCCCGCCGCCATGAACCTGGATG
Organism: Solirubrobacteraceae bacterium; assembly: GCA_035719985.1. Lineage (GTDB taxonomy): Bacteria > Actinomycetota > Thermoleophilia > Solirubrobacterales > Solirubrobacteraceae > Palsa-744. The sequence goes on from DASTPN010000050.1 coordinate 5,005, forward strand.
GCGCGATCGATCACCTTCAGCGCGATGCTGGGCGCCGCGACCTTGATCGCGGCGATCTCGGTACGGGCATGGCGATTGCCGACGGTGTCCATCAACCAGGCGGCCTTCAGCGTGAGCAGTCGCGCCATCTCGATCTCGATGCGCGCCTCGGCGATCCAGTCCTGGATGTTGGCGCGAGCTGCCACCGGTTGGCCGAAGGTGCTGCGCGCGACGGCCCGCCTGCACATCGCCTCGAGCGCCCGCTCGGCCGATCCGATCGAGCGCATGCAGTGGTGGATTCGTCCCGGTCCTAGTCGCGCCTGGGCGATCATGAAGCCGTCGCCCTCGCCGGCGATCAGGTTGCTCGCCGGCACGCGCACGTCCTCGAAGAGGATTTCGGCGTGCCCCTCCTGGTCCTGGTAGCCGAACACGGGTAGTCCGCGCACGATCTGCACGCCGGGTGTGTCGAGCGGGACAAGGATCTGGCTCTGTTGGCGATGCCTGGGCGCATCCGGATCAGTCTTGCCCATCACGATCATGATCCGGCAGTGAGGGTGCAGCGCCCCGGAGATCCACCACTTGCGTCCGTTGAGGACGTAATCGCTGCCGTCGCGCTGGATACGCAGCGAGATGTTGGTCGCGTCAGATGAGGCCACATCGGGCTCGGTCATCGCAAATGAGGAGCGAATCTCACCCTCTAGTAGAGGGTTAAGCCACTGCTGCTTTTGCTCGTCGGTGGCGAATTGGTGCAGCACCTCCATGTTGCCGGTGTCCGGTGCCGAGCAGTTGCAGGCCTCCGAGGCGATATGCGAGCGCCCGAGGATCTCCGCCAGCGGCGCGTAGTCGCTGTTCGAGAGCCCAGCACCGTGATCGGCGTCGGGCAGGAACATGTTCCACAGCCCGTTCTGCTTTGCCAGCGCCTTCAGTCCCTCCATCACGCGCGGCTGATGGTGAGGGTCGCCGGACTCGGTCAGTTCGCGCTCGTAGACGGTCTCGGCGGGGTAGATGTGCTCGTCCATAAACGCGTTCAGGCGCTCTTGGAACTCGACGCAGCGCTCGCTGGGCTGGAAGTCCATCTCGGTCCTTTCGGCTCGGGGAATAGGATCATCGCCGATGAGCGCCGGATCGGCTGACTACAAGGCGGCTGGGGTCGACTACGACGCCCTCGACGAGGGCAAGCGCTCGGCGATGGCCAAGGCGCTTGCCACCTCGCCGCTGCTGGCCGAACGCGGCGGGCGGGCGCTTGATGCCTCCAGGGGCGAGCCCGCTTTCGCGTTCGACTTCGACGGTCGTACGCTCGCCTTCGTGGTCGAGGGCTTGGGCACCAAGTCAGTGATCGCTCGCCACCTGCTCGAGCGCCACGGCATCGACCGCTTCGCCGACGTCGCCTACGACACCGTGGCGGCGATCGTCGGGGACCTTTGCTGCGTCGGCGCGCTGCCGCTGGTTGTCAACGCCTACTTCGCCACCGGCGCCTCGGAGTGGTACGCGCAAGCGGGTCGGGCCGCCTCGTTGCTCGACGGTTGGCAGCGCGCGTGCATCGATGCGGGCTGCACCTGGGGTGGGGGAGAGTCGCCGTCGCTGTCGGGCTTGGTCAGCGAGCAGGACGTCGAGCTTGCCGGCGCCGCCGTCGGCGCGGTGCCGGAGGGTCGCCGCGCGATCCTCGGTGATGAGCTGGCGGCGGGCGATGAGATCGTGCTCATTGGCTCCAGCGGCCTGCACGCCAACGGCGCGTCGCTTGCGCGCATGTTGGCCGAGCGTCTGCCCGAGGGCTACATGACTCCTTTGCCGAGCGGCCGCTCGCTGGGAGAGGCGCTGCTTGACCCGTCGGTCATGTACGCGGCGCTTGTGCAGGCTTTGTTGCAGTCTGAGGTGCCGATCTCCTATCTCAGCCACATCACCGGTCATGGCCTGCTCAAGCTGATGCGCCGCCCCCAGCAGTTGACCTACCGGATCGTCGCGCTGCCACCGGTGCCCGAGGTGCTCGTCTTCCTAGCCGAGCAGGTCGGCTTGGACGACCGAGCGGCCTATTCGACGCTGAACATGGGCGCCGGTTATGCCGTCTACTGCGCGGCCGGCAGAGGGGCCGAGGTGGTCGAGCTTGCGGGCTCGGTCGGCCTTGCGGCGCTCGTGGCCGGCGTCGTGGAGGCCGGTCCGCGGCGGGTGATCCTCGATCCCGTGGGGGTCGAGTACGCAGGCGCGGAGCTCGAATTTACAGAGCTCCGCGACGCCACCTAGTTGAACCTGTCGGCCGTTGCGGCTAATGTTTCCAAGCAAATCGCCAATGCTCCTCGGACGGCTGAGACGGCCGAGGAACACGATGTCGCCGGAGGGTCAACCGTCCGGAGCTACCCGGATCGAGGCGACCTGTCCATCAAAAGAGGAGAGAAGCTGATGCGCAAAGCATCTACCCGTCTGGCTTTGCTGGGCCTTGCCCTGCTAGCGCTGGGCCTGCCTGCGACCGCGCTGGCGGCGCCGTCAGTGACGTTCAAGGCCAAAGCGATCCCGATCAAAAAGAACCCAGCCTCAAAAGGCGGGCCGAACTGGCCGGGGACCGGCAACATCTTGGGCGCCGCCACCTCCGTCGAAGCCGAATTCAAAATCACCGGCGCCGAATACTTCGGCGGCCCGCTGCCACTGACCAACGTCACGGTCACCTTCCCGACCGGCTCCAAGGTCACGACCAAAGGCTTCACGACTTGCTCCAAGCCGACCCTTGAAAGCCATGAAGTCCAGAACTGCCCGAAGAAGTCGATAGCCGGCCCGCAGGGCGAAGCCGGTGGTGTGGTCAGCTTCGGCTCCACG